>DKTR01000049.1:39518-40416 GCA_002473385.1 Lachnospiraceae bacterium UBA7225 | reverse complement strand
TGTGACAGGCTCATCGGCCGTCGGCTCCGTGACAGGCTCATCGGCCGGCGGCTCTGTGACAGGTTCGTTTCCCTTCCCGTCTGTAATAGTAATGTATAACCGGTAAGCTGCCTGCACCAAAGTCCCTTCCTCTGTATAACCGGATGCATGCACGATCACCGGGTATTTCCCGTTTTTCCGCTGCTGCTCCAGTGAAATATCGCACTGGAATAAATAAACCTCTGTGCGCTCTTCAAAAAGATATGTTTCTTTTTTCACCTCTTTCTGAAAATTCGCATAGATAAACGGCGCGTTTTTCGCTATGGATAGCCCTGTCACCAGGCGGTCTCCCTTTAATTTTCCATTGGCAATAAACGGAATGACCAGGTGAACAGTATCATTTTCCACAATCGGGATATAGCCCTGTGCGTAGGAGGTTCTCATATTCTCATAAACATGCGCCGTATCAATCTCCAGCCCTGTTGCACCCTGCGCTGCCCGCACGCTTCCGGGCGGCGTAAGCAGCATTGCCAGAAGCACTGCCACCAGTATTTTTTCACATATACGCCGCAAAAATCCGTCAACCTTCATTTTCCCCTCTCCACCTCCTTTAATACACCTGCATCCATCTCAAACACCCGGTCACAGAGAATACGGATATCCTCACTATTGTGGCTTGCAAGCAGGATCGTCTTTCCCTTCTGCTTTTCCTTTAAAATAAGTCCGCGGATTTCTTCCACACCATGCCGGTCCAGCCCGTTGAAGGGCTCATCCAGGACCAGGAATTCCGGTTCTTCCATAATTGCCTGTGCAATACCAAGCCTCTGACGCATGCCGAGAGAATATTTAGAAACCGGTTTTTTTAAGTTCACGTCAAGACCGACACGCTGTAAAACCTCTGTAATGTCCTCCCGCCTTA
>DKTR01000049.1:39006-39208 GCA_002473385.1 Lachnospiraceae bacterium UBA7225 | reverse complement strand
TTCCTCCCGCCTTAGCTGTCCTTTCAGACCGGCGAGAATTTCCAGATTCCGCCTGCCGCTCAAATTTGCAAGAAATCCGGGTGTCTCAATAATCACACCGATGCTTTCCGGGAAGTCCACCTCTTTTCCGATGTATTTTCCTCCTACCTTTACCAGCCCTTCTGTGACCGGAAGAAACCCGCAGATGCACTTCATCAGCACG
>DKTR01000049.1:36540-38692 GCA_002473385.1 Lachnospiraceae bacterium UBA7225 | reverse complement strand
GCAGATGCACTTCATCAGCACGGTTTTCCCGGAACCGTTGTTTCCAACAATACCGTATACTCTTCCCTGCTCTATGGAAAAATTCAACCTTTTCAGCACTTCCTCTTCCCCAAAGCATTTCCGCACATTCGTCAGCTCTACATAGTCCAAATCAGATCTCCTCCAGTCTTCCTTCCAGCGCGATCCGGTGCATTACCGCCATGCACAGTGTAAGCAGGATCAAGAACACCCACAGCGCATACTGCCCCGGTCCCCAGTTGCTCTCCGCCAGAATCCACTCCGACGGATCAATACAGTACAGCTCCTCCATATAACGCTGCCGCAAAATGATTCCTGCATAAAATACGATAAATGGCAACCCGAGAGCCAGATACACAGAACCGCTCACCAATCCGGCAAACGCAGCAAAATCGGCCAGGGCAGAAGCCGTCAGACAGATGCGTGCCAGTATTTCCAGAAGCTCCCGGACGACATCCTGCTGCCAGAAAAAGGCTGCCTCCCGGGCGAAAAAAAGCAAAAAAAAGAAAAGCACCGCCAGTATAGCCGCCGTAAACCATACCAGCGCTCCCGAAAGTGCCGTTGTGAGGACACGGTCACGGCAGTACTGCTCCTTTGAGCGGCGCACAGCCAGAAACCGCAGAAAATTCCACTGCCGTTCTCTTAAATATTCCTCCGCGCACGGAAGAACCGCCGTAACCGGAAGCAAAAAAAGCGCCGTCCGGGATTTCATTCCCTCTGTAACCAGCTTCAGAAACGTTCCCGCTGCCAGTGTCTCCTCCCGGCGCAGACCAGGCAGACTTGTCCCGGAAATAATACCCAGAAACGCCAGCAGGATTGCCAGATAAAATTTCTTTTCGTGCAGCATTCTTGCAAAATCCATCTTCAGCCTCCCAGAAACGTGAAGTTGTATCTGCGCAGCGCACGCAGAGAAAACAGATACATCAGCAGAAGCATTCCTTCAAAAATCAGCAGTGACTGCGTAATGGTCGGGAGATTATCATATCCAAAATCATGCATCCCGTAAACGGCATTGTTCAGCGGACTGATCCAGCCGACGATACTGCGCACCCGGAACATCTCACTTTTGTCTATTCCCAGCAGCTTTCCGAGCACCTCCGGGTTCAGCAGGAAACCATAAAGGCTATAACCAAGCGCAAACAGCATACCGTACTTTTTGCCTGCCAGCAGATTGCCGAGCAGAATCAGAAAGCCGAGCGTCAGACTATAACCAAGCATCAGCACTCCCGCCTGCAGCATACAGCCATAGGGACTGACGCTCTCCATCACCTTCACAGTGGAGGGAACGTTCAGGTCTTTTCCGATGGACGAATATCCAAGGATCGCTGCCGTCTCACTCCAGAGATTTCCCGGAAAGGAATGCTTCATGCAGAGCAGCACAGTGACCGCCAGAATAAACACTACATACAGCACTGTAACTGACACGATATAAAGAAACTGCGCCGCAAGCCACCTTTTCTTTGTCATGCGCATCAGATAAAACGGCGTGAAGGCAGTCAGCTTCGGCAGATCAGACAGAAGAAAAATCAGCAGCAGCGAGATGAGCAGAATTGCCGTCGCATCTCCGAAGGTCCAGATAAACGGCTCTGCGGCCTGCATGCTCGTCCCGAAGCGCTCTGCCACCTCCATCACACGGCTGCTCAGCAGAAAGCAGACGATAATGCTGAGCAGAAAAGTGATGACGGTACGCGAATTCCGGAAAAATCCCATAAAATTGTAGCCGACTGCCGCCAATACCTGCCGCATACTAATAGCCCAGCCCCCGGTCGATCACGGTTCCGTCCGCTGCATTTATCGTCAAAAAACTGATTGTCTGACGTGCAACTGCATTCACATATTCTTCATCCCCGTACACGGCATAGTCTGTACTTTTGCCAAAAAAGTCCCAGACAGGAACCAGCAGTCCCGATATAGCATCCGCTCCCGGATCATAGACACGCATATAGCCCAGCGTAACGCGATCAATGTCAAACCGCTTTTCTTTAGAATACGTCATATCCGAATTCTGAAGCCGCAGCATACTTTCAAAAATTTCCGCTACCTCCGGGAACGGCAGCAGCTCTACATTTTCTACCTGCTTCTCGCCAACATCATACAAATTATCAATCTCTGCATGCTGTAATCCCTCTTTGTT
>DKTR01000049.1:25003-36268 GCA_002473385.1 Lachnospiraceae bacterium UBA7225 | reverse complement strand
CATGCTGTAATCCCTCTTTGTTTACCGTAAATTGAATTCTTTCATAGCTCCAGGTCTCCATTGTGCTATCCATAGACTCTAATCCTCCGCCTAAGCGCTCCTCATCTGTCACCGGAAAGCCGTCAATATTCCGCGTATAATCAATCTGATAAGCAGCATCTATAAACGGCGCCGGTTCATTTATATTTTCCGGACCGTTCTCCAGAACGGAGCATAAACTGATCATCACATTCTTTGCGGAAAAGTCTTTTGACAGCCCCAGCTTTTCCATATAGCTGTCCGCTATTTTCTGCGCCTCTTCCGGCGTAATGCCCGCCATTTCTTCCGCCTTTTCCTGCGTAATTCCCGCACTGTCATACCGGGATGTCTCTCCCGTCAGGGAAGTTTCCTCCTGCGCCCCGGTAAAATCTGCCGGACACCAGCTATGCATTCTTTTTTCCGGGTTATCCGTTCCACAATTTGTAATACTTATGATCATCGGCATAGAGGTATAGCGCTTTAATTGATAGCGGTAAACATTACCGTCCATCTCCACCATACCGATAAAATTGTTTACGGAGCTATCCATTCCATCTTCCTGGACGGAAAAACCCCCGCCAAGCCCCGGCTTTACAACCGTGCGGTCCTGTGTCTCCGGTGCCTTGGCATACATTTGCTCCCATGCGTCAATATCCTCCTGGATATTATAATAGAGCTCCGGATTTTCCTCCCCGTACTCCCGTGCATTTGCAATATAGCCATAGGGATCAGTATTGCCCTCAGCCTGCCAGGCTTTTAGCTGGTTCAGCTTCTTAAGCGCCTCTTCCTTTGTCAGATTATTATAGGTATATCCATTGTAGACCGGGGCATCACCAAAAAAGCTTTTTGTCACACGGTCGATCCACTCCTGGGTAAATTCCATCTGTCCGACCTTATAAACGGAAACTTTGTCAACAGCAGGAATTTCCGTTCTGGCATTACAGTTCAATATAAAAGTGCCGTCCTCCGACTGGATCTGTGATTCATAGTTCTCCGGAATCTGCAGACGGGCGGCAAACCCGGATGTTCTTCCGCTGCTTTTTTCCAGACCGGCTGAGGCGTTTTCACCATCCGCCGTACTCTCCTGTTCCTCTGCCGTTGACGGTTCAACAGATAGCGGCTTCTGCGTTTCAGCTTCCTTATAATTATCCGCACTCTGTCCGCCCTTTTCCCGGACAATTGCCTGCTCCGGCGTCTTCGCGCAGCCTGTCATAACAGCAGCAGCACACAGCATTGCTGCAAAACCTCTTATTTTTCTCATTTTCTCCTTATCCTCCCGGTTTTATGTCTGCATAGCTCACAACATTGCCTGCAGCTTCTGCTACTATAACAGTCCTGCCATTTCCATGTCCTCACCGGAATGTAAGCAAACTGTAAATCCGATAATACTGCCTTTTCCCGGCGTACTTTTAATCGTCAGTGTTCCGCCGTGAAGTCTTGCAATCTGGCTGCAGAGCGTCAGACCAAGCCCGGCGCCGCCTTCCTTCCTGGAGCGCGATTTATCGACCATATAAAAAGGTTCCGCAACGCGGCGGATCTCCTCCCCGGGAATCCCGCATCCCTCATCCCGCACAAAAATGCCTTCCTGCGCTGCAGTCAGCCAGATCACACTGCCCTCCCTGCTTGCCTTCACCGCATTGTCAATGAGGTTTGTAATAAAACTCAGCAGCAGATCTTCATCGCCTTCTATCTCTGACACCTTCATCTCCGTCTTCAGAGAGAGATGCTTTGCCTGCAGACGATAACGGGTCATCTTTTCTGCTTTTTCAAAAAGCTCTGCAAGCAGTATTGTCCGCTTTTCAATTTGCTCTTCATCAGACAGCTCTACGATCTGCAGCATTTTGACAGACAGACGCGACAGGCGCTTGCATTCCTCCTCGATGTAAGCAAGTGCATTTACCCTCCGCGCAGGCAAAAGCTCCACCTTCTGCAAAAGCTCCGCATAGCCCTGGATTGCCGTCATCGGAGTTTTCAGTTCATGCGACAACGCCCCCAGAAGCTGTCTCTGTTTCTCATTTGCCTCCGAAAGCGCATACACATGCTCCTGTACGCGGTCAGCCATGCGGTTGAAGCTCTCTGCCACCTCTCCCACCTCATCTTTGCTCATGCAGACCACCCGTTCCTCATAATTTCCGTCTGCGATCACATTTGCCGCATCCCGCAGCCGGTAAAACGGCTTCAGAATTTTTTGCAGTATAAGCATGATGCTTCCCGTCAGAACAAGCACAAGCGCCAGGGCAGCCCACATGCCGTGCAGAAAAAGTGCCCGGCTATCTGCATAAATATCTGAGACATCCCGGTATCGGAGAATACAGAAATCTGTGTTGGAAGATTTCCAATAACCGATCAGCAGATATTTTTCTCCCATTCTTTCCAGAAACAGACTGCTCTGTGTCGATGATGAGTTACCTGTCACCGAATCAAACCGCTTTCCGAAGGAAGAAACCCTGCCTTTCACGTCAAACTCATAGGGCGTTGCATTGAAAAGCTCTTCTCCCTGGTAATAAAGCACGCCTCTTTCCTTACAAATACTGCGGAACACCTCCACTGCCCACAGCTTTCTCAGATTTTCATTTTTCAAATAAGCCCGCTTCTCTGTCCATTCCTTCTCGAACTCTTTTCCATCCTGGACAAGCTTTTCCCACTCCAGGCTTACTGTATTTTCAATAATCTGCCCTCCCGTCTCCCAGAGATTCCAGGCAGAAAATAACTGTGACAAAAGCAGCAGCAGACCGGCTGCTGCTGCTGAAATTTTTACAGATAGCTTCATAATTTATCCTCCAGACGGTAGCCGATACGCGGCACTGTTTTAATGACCTCCTGAAAATCCAGTTTTTTGCGGATCCGTGCAATATGGACGTCGATGGTTCTTGTTTCGCCCTCAAACTCAACGCCCCACAGACTGCGCAGCAATTCTTCCCGGCTGATGGCAATATTTTTGTATTTTACGAGCAGCATCAGACAATCAAACTCCATCGGCTTAAATGGAATCTCAACACCCGCTTTCTTCACAATCCGCTCCTTCGGAAAAATTTCCACATCCAGTACGCGTAAAGACTCTTCTTCCTTATGGTAACGGCTCAGTACCTTCTCCACACGTACAAGAAGCTCCAGCATCTCAAAAGGCTTAACAAGATAGTCCTCCGCGCCGTCCTTTAAGCCCCGTACCTTGCTCGGCAGATCGCCCCGCGCTGTCAAAAAAATGACCGGAATCTTTTTCGCCTGCAGCTCTGGCAGAAGAGCAAAGCCATCCTTACCGGGAAGCATCACATCCAGAAGTGCAAGATCATAATGCACCTCCTCTTTCAGATGTGTACTCACCGCATCTCCGTCGTAAAATGGTACTGCCGTGTAGCCTGCTGTCTCCAGATTGATGCAGACCAGCTCGTTGATATGCTCCGCATCCTCAATCACCAGAATGTTTGCCTTCATTTTAAAGATTTCCCTTCTCTCCTGCCATCGCTCTGGCAGGACATCCTATATCCTGCACTCTGGCATCATTTTAGTACAAAAAAACGGGGCATGCAACCGGAAGACTGTAAACATATTGTAAAATTCCCCGGACAATATGCCCGGGGAACCTGAGATACATATTCTGTTTTTATAAAGGTACACCTTTCGGATATCAGAAGCCTAGCGCTTTTCCACGATATCGTCTTTCTTTTTGTAGATGCTGTTCGCCGGAATAACACCGCGCACGCAGGACACCGGATAAACCTGAGAACCGCGTCCGATAACAGTACCCGGATTGAGCACAGAATTACAGCCCACTTCCACGTTGTCACCGAGCATGGCGCCGAATTTTTTCAGTCCGGTAGCGATCTGCTCCCCGCCGTCCTTTACCACGACCAGAGTTTTGTCTGATTTCACATTCGATGTGATACTGCCGGCTCCCATATGTGCCTTAAAGCCGAGAATGGAATCTCCTACATAGTTATAATGCGGCACCTGTACTTTGTTAAACAGTACCACATTCTTCAGCTCAGTGGAATTGCCGACCACCGCACCTTCACCGACAATCGCGTTGCCGCGGATAAAAGCACAATGACGCACCTCCGCTTCCCTGCCGATGATCGCCGGACCGTTAATGAACGCACTCGGCGCTACCTTCGCTGATTTTGCTACCCAGACATTTTCACCGCGCTTCTCATATTCCTCCGGATCGAGGGTTGCCCCAAGCTCCAAAATAAAGCTACTGATTTTCGGAAGTACCTCCCACGGATAAACCGCACCGTCAAACAGTTCCTTTGCAATCGTCTCCTCCAGATTGTACAGATTACTGATTTTTGCTGTTTCCATTTTTCTTCCCTCCTGGCTGTTTATAGAACTTTGCCGCCGCGTCAAACACGCTGCGCAATTCATAGTGAATATTCGTATTTAAAACATTCTCTGTCCGGCTGCGGACAAAGTTGTTTAATTTTGTCATGTATTCCTCCGGCGTGATGGTGCCCTCTGCCACATAGGTCAGTCCCTTCTCCCAGCTCGCTGTAAGCTCCGGATTTAAAAGGGAGCGGATAGAACGGTTCACTACATCAAAGATCATCTCCCCTAGCAGGGTCGGCGTGAGAATCTGCGTCTTTTTGTTCAGCGCAATATATTTATTTGCGATCAGCTTTTTCAAAATCTCTGCTCTGGTCGCACTGGTGCCGATGCCGCTGCCCCGGATCTGCTCGCGCAGCTCTTCATCCTCAATGAGCTGTCCGGCATTCTCCATTGCCAGAATCATCGAGCCGGAATTGTAGCGCTTAGGTGGACTCGTCTCCCCCTCTTTGATCTCCAGCTTTTCCACCGGCAGCTCTGTCCCTTTCTTCAGAGACTGCAGTGCCTGAAGGAGCGATGCATCCGACTGCTCCTCTTTATTCTGCCGGATACCTGACACCTTCAGATAGCCCGGCTCCTCCAGCACCCTGAACGAGGAAAAAAATTTTTCTTTGCCGATAGCGGTCACCAGATTAATCTTGCGGTAGACCGCCGCAGGATAAAAAATACTCAGAAATCTTCTTGCTATCAGCTCATACACCTTCGACGACTGCGCTGACAGCCGCTGCAGGACTCCAAGACCCTGTCCGGTAGGAATGATCGCATAGTGATCGGTAATCTGCTTATCGTTTACATAGCGCGACCGGCTGATGCCCTTGTAGCTTCCCTTCTCCAGCACCTCCTGTGCGAAATTGCCGACAGCCGGATAAGCACATAGTCCGCGCAGATTTCTGGCGATTTCCTTTGCCACTGCCGTTGAGAGCACACGGGCATCCGTGCGCGGGTATGTCACCAGCTTTTTCTCGTAAAGCTCCTGTACTGTGCGCAGGGTTTCATCCGGACTGATTTTAAACAGTCTGGAGCATTCATTCTGCAGCTCCGCCAGATTAAAGAGTAGCGGCGGGTTCTTGTTCTCCTTTTTGCGCTCAATGCTGTCCGTTACCGCTTTCAGGGGCTGCACGGCGCTCAAAGCATCAATCAGCTCCCGGGCATCCTTTTGCTCTTTAAAACCATTTTCCTTATAGAGCTTCGGCGAACCGGCATACTTCGAGCCTTCCACCGCCCGGAATTCGCCCTCAAACCTGCATCCTCCATAAGACAACGTGCTCACAACGCGGTAGAACGGCGTTTTTACAAACTCCCTTATCTCCCTCTCCCGTCGAACCACCATACCGAGCACACAGGTCATCACACGCCCGACTGAAATCACCGTGTAGCGTGTCCCCTGATAGCCGGAGATCGCATTTCCGTATTTTAATGTGAGCAGCCGCGAAAAATTAATTCCCATCAGATAATCTTCCTTCGCGCGCAGATAGGCAGCATCCGCGAGATGATCGTACTCTGACAGATCCTTCGCTGCTTTGATACCCCGCAGAATTTCCTCCTCTGTCTGCGAATCGATCCAGACACGGCGGCGCTTTTTTGTCTCCTTTTTCACACCTGCCTGCTGCTCCACCAGACGGTAAATATATTCTCCCTCGCGCCCGGAGTCGGTGCAGACATAGATGGTTTCCACGTCTTCGCGGTTCAGCAGCCCGCTCACAATCTTAAACTGTTTTTCCACCCCCGGAATCACCTCATACAGAAATGTTTCCGGCAAAAAAGGAAGTGTCGCAAGGCTCCACTTCTTGTACTTTTCGTCATACACCTCCGGATAGCTCATCGTCACGAGATGACCGACACACCAGGTGATTATGGCGTTATCACTCTCCAGATAGCCGTCACGGCGGGAAGTATTTATCTTTAAAGCTTTGGCAAACTCCTGTGCCACGCTTGGTTTTTCTGCTATAAATAATGCTTTTGCCATAAATCCTCATCAATCACGCTCACTGCGGCTGCAGAACACATATCTGCCAAGGCCAAAGAAAACCAGACCTGCCACCGCCAGCACCATCGACGCCAGAAAAGCGGAAATTCCCGGCGACGCAAACATCTCCTGCTGAAACAGACTGAAAACAGTAACATACTGCAGCACAGAAAGCTGCGGAACAAAATCCTGCAGCAGATACATCACATAAAGCAACAGGGGCAGCCCGATGCCCAGCCCGTAATAACGAAGCAGCGAGGGCTTCCTTCCTGCACAGGAAATAAAAAAACACCAGCCTGCCACACAGAGCTGCAGACACATCGCACCAAGATTCAGTACGATATATGTGCTCCGGTTCCACAAGCCCGTCAGATCATAGACACAGAGCACACTTCCCAGAAGCATGGAAAAGGCCATCAGCACAAACACACAAAGCCCCACAAATACCGCCTTTGTCATTATTATCTGTCCCGGACTGATGCCGGTCGAAAGAATGAATGTCATGGTTTTATCCGCATCACGCTTCTGCACCGCTTCCATAGCAAGCACCATACTCATCAGCATCGGAAAAATGACAACCGGAAGCGTATCCCAGAACATATCTGAAATCTGTATCAGACGCATATTCCGAATGACAGCGGCAATCAGAATACTTGCCGTCTGCAGACAATAAAATACCAGAAGCGTTTTCCGGCTGATCATAAAATCCTGTTTCAGAATCGGTATATTAAGCATGCACTCCTCCGTATATATGCACAAATGTTTCTTCCAGACTTAAAGGAACCGGCTCAATACTCGTTACATGATAATTTGCCAGCGTGCGCACCAGGGGCAGAAGTTCTCCCTGCAGGGATACTACCAGATTGCGGTCTTTCATACTTTTAATCTCGAAAGATTCCTTTGCAAACTTCATCGCTGCCCGGCTGCTGCCAAACTGGATCAGATAGCTGCGGTACATATTCTCCCGCATATTTTCCACATCGCCGAGATACACAATATTGCCTTTATCCAGCAGTCCCACCCGGTCGCAGGTGAGATCAGCGATATCCACTGTATTGGATGTGAGAATGACCATCTTCCCCTTTTCCTTTTCCTCCAGGATCAGATCGACCAGCGCACTTCGTGTCCGGCTGTCCAGATTGCGGAACGGATTATCCAGTAGAATGACCGGCGGATTGTGCATCATTGCACAGACAAGACCAGTTTTCTGTACATCTGCCGATGTCATTTCCCCTATTTTCCGATCGATGTTCAGCTCCAGCCGCTTTGCCATGTTAAACAGATTCTCCAGATTACGCATCCCGCGCATTTCCGCATTAGAACGCAGAAACTGCCGCCCTGTCAGAACTGACGGCAGAGTGATCCCGTCCGGCAGATAGCCGGTCATCCGGTGAAGATAAACTGCCGCGCGCACGCAGTCCTTTCCATTGATCGCGCACCTTCCCTTTGTGGGATACTCAAACCCCATGAGCATACGAAGAGCGGTGGTTTTTCCGGAGCCCTCCGAGCCTACCAGCCCAAAGACCTCCCCTTCTTCCACCTCGAAAGAAAAATCAAATATTCCCCTTCCATCCTCAAAACGCTTTGTGAGGTTCTTAAATCGTATCATCGGCGCTTTCCTTACATCTTTTTTTATTCACAGTCTATTTCTTCTCAATATAGCCCAGTGCCTTCAGGCATTCTGCACAGAGCACTGCTCCGCCTGCCGCACCGCGGACCGTATTGTGGGAAAGTCCCACAAATTTATAATCATACACCTTATCTTCGCGCAGCCTTCCGATCGAAACGCCCATGCCATTCTCGTAATCAACATCTGCCTTCACCTGCGGACGGTTATCCTCCTCCATATACCGGATAAACTGCTTTGGAGCACTCGGCAGCGCAAGCTCCTGCGGAAGACCAGAGAAGCTTACCAGCTTTTCAATGAGCTGCTCTTTTGTCGGTTTCTTTCTGAATTTCACAAATACGGCAGCCGTATGTCCGTTTAATACCGGTACCCGGATGCACTGGCAGGTGATCACCGGCTCCTGTGCCTTTACGATCACACCGTCTTTTATCTCACCCAGAATACGCAGCGGCTCCTGCTCAGACTTCTCCTCCTCACCGCCGATATACGGGATAATATTTTCCACCATCTCCGGCCACTCCTTAAAGGTCTTTCCAGCCCCCGATATTGCCTGGTAGGTGGTTGCAACTACCTCATACGGTTCAAATTCCCTCCATGCAGCCAGCGCCGGCGCATAGCTCTGGATAGAGCAGTTCGGCTTTACTGCCACAAAGCCGCGTGTAGTTCCCAGACGCTTTTTCTGGAATTCGATTACTTTGAAATGCTCCGGGTTGATTTCCGGAACTACCATCGGCACGTCCGGTGTCCAGCGATGCGCACTGTTGTTTGATACAACCGGCGTCTCGGTTTTCGCATATTCTTCCTCAATGGCACGGATTTCTTCCTTGGTCATGTCTACAGCAGAAAATACAAAGTCTACACCTGCTGCCACCTTTTCTACCTCATTGACATTCATTACTACAAGGTTTTTCACAGCTTCCGGCATCGGTGTTGTCATTTTCCATCTGCCGCCGACAGCCTCCTCATAAGTTTTTCCTGCGCTTCTCGGACTCGCCGCCACCGTTGTCACTTCAAACCACGGGTGATTTTCCAGCAGGGAAATAAAGCGCTGCCCTACCATACCGGTTGCTCCCAGAATACCCACTCTCAGTTTCTCATTCATAATCTTCTCCTCCATCCTTTACTCTTCTTCCAGATATGCCTTTTCCGCCGCAATTGCCTGCAGCATAGACTTTCGTGACGGTGCGCCGGCTGTCTGCCGCTTCTCTACACAGGTTTTCAGACTGATCGCCTCATAGATGTCCTTCTCAAACACCGGACTGATTGCGCGGTACTCTTCCAGCGTAAGATCATCCAGCGCAATGCCCTTTTCAATACAGGTAAGCACCAGTCTGCCGACAATGCCATGGGCATCCCTGAACGGTACACCGTGATTTACCAGATAATCTGCGGCATCCGTTGCATTGGTAAAGCCCTGCTTTGCGCTCGCCTCCATGCGGTTTTTATTTACCTTCATTGTGGCAACCATACCGGTAAACAGAGCGATACAACCCTTCACCGTATCGATTGCGTCAAAGGTCAGTTCCTTATCCTCCTGCATATCCTTATTATATGCAAGCGGCAGACCCTTCATGGTGGTGAGAATCGCCGTCAGCGCCCCGTACACGCGCCCGGTCTTTCCACGGACCAGCTCCGCAATATCCGGATTTTTCTTCTGCGGCATAATACTGCTCCCGGTACTGTACGCATCGTCCAGCTCCACAAAGCGGTATTCATTTGAATTCCAGATGATGATTTCCTCACAAAAGCGGCTCAGATGCATCATAATCGTGGACATTGCCGCCAGAAGCTCAATCAGATAATCCCGGTCTGCCACCGAGTCCATACTATTCAGGGTTGCCCCGTCAAAGCCAAGAAGCTGTGCTGTATATTCGCGGTCCAGCGGATATGTAGTACCTGCAAGCGCGCCGCTGCCGAGCGGGCAGAGATTCATCCGCCCGGAAATATCACCCAGGCGCTGACGATCCCGCTTAAACATTTCAAAATAAGCACCAAGATGATGTGCAAGCGTTACCGGCTGCGCCTTCTGCAAATGCGTAAAGCCCGGCATGTACGTCTCCGTGTGCTCTTCCATCATGGTAAGCAACGTCTCAAGCAGCGTCTTTAAAAGACCGTCTATCTTTGCAATCTCATCGCGTATATAAAGCTTCATGTCCAGCGCCACCTGGTCATTGCGGCT
This sequence comes from Lachnospiraceae bacterium UBA7225, assembly GCA_002473385.1. Taxonomy (GTDB): domain Bacteria; phylum Bacillota; class Clostridia; order Lachnospirales; family Lachnospiraceae; genus Marvinbryantia. The sequence goes on along the minus strand of DKTR01000049.1, from coordinate 26,158 downwards.
CCTGCCGGTGTGCAGCTTTTTGCCTGCATCACCAATACGGTCTATTAAGTTTGCCTCCACAAAGCTGTGGATATCTTCATATTTATCTGTGATCTGCAGCGTCCCGTTTTCCACATCCGTAAGGATTCCCTGCAGTCCTTCCAGAATCTGTTCTTTTTCCTGCTCCGTCAGAATGCCCTGCTTCGCCAGCATCTTCACATGCGCCATGCTTCCCTGGATATCCTGGCGGTAAAACTTCTGGTCAAACGATACAGATGCGTTAAACCGGTACACCAGCGCATCTGTCTCCCTGGTGAAGCGGCCGCCCCATAGCTGTGCCATAAATTCCCCTTCTTTCCTCTTTTCTCTCGCGTCCTCATACGGAGTGTATCATATTTTCCGCACACCCGCAAGACTAAAAAACAAGCCACAGTCTGCACGGCCAGACCGTCATACCGTCCTGCGGCTGAACACGCATCCGCAGTAATTCTGACGGTACAGTCCGTACTGCGCAGACAGCTCACCGGAGCGCTTAAAGCCATTCTTTTTCTTAAAATCAGAAGGAAGCCAGGCAATCCCGTATTCCTGCGCCACCCGCTCTCCAATCTCATTGATAACGGCTGCGTTTTTCAGCGGGCTGATAGTAAGCGTAGTGGCAAAGTAATCTGCATGGACAAGAGCTGCCCTTTGCGCCGTCTCGCGCAGACGCATTTCAAAGCAGACACGACAGCGCGCACCTCCCTCCGGCTCACTCTCCAGCCCACGCACCGCCTCATAGTAATGCTCTGCGTCATATTCGCCCTCTATAAAGCTTACCGGGTGTCTCAGCGACATTTCACTGATCAGACGCTGCTGCTCCTCTACCCGCCTGCAATACTCCCCGGCCGGATAAATATTGGGGTTATAATAAAAAACGGTAATCCGGAAATACTGCGAAAGATATTCCAGCACGTAGCTGCTGCAGGGTGCACAGCAACTATGCAGAAACAAAACCGGCACCTTTTCTGCGAACCCGTCAATCACCTGTTCCAGCTCCCGCTGATAATTACGGTTATTCATAAAAACTTCTATTTTACACAGGCAAACTCTGTAACCTTTCCTACTATAATCAAAAGTAGTATATCAGAAAATTTTTCAAAATACAATTGACAAAATAGATTGCATGCATTAGAATAT
>DKTR01000049.1:10491-24833 GCA_002473385.1 Lachnospiraceae bacterium UBA7225 | reverse complement strand
ATTAGAATATGTTCGATTTCGAATAATTAGATATCGAACAATTTTAAAAATTATGTGAGGTGATTATTTTGTATCATAAAGAACATATCGGGCAATGGATCAATATGGTTTCTTACCAGATTAAGCGCAGCATTGATATGATCGCGACAAAATATGGCATCACCGGTATGCAGAGCCGCATCATCGGACATCTGGCACATGCGGAAAGCATCGGTCAGCCCGTCTGCCACCGGGATATTGAAAAGTTTTTCGGCATACGCCGTTCCACCGTCACCAGCGTCGTGTCTCATCTGGAGCAGCATGAATACATTATCCGGCAGGCAGTTCCTGGGGATGCCCGTTTAAAAGAGCTGGTTCTCACCGAAAAAGGACGCACCGTTGCCATGCAGATGGAACAGGCCATCCAGGAATTCGACGCGTCCCTCTCCGGCTGCTTTACGCAGGAGGAAGAGGCGCAGCTTCTTGCCATGCTGAAGACCATCTCACAAATGCTGGGCGGCAGCAGCGCACACCCCTGCCGCGAACTACATAAAAAACAGGAGGATGATACTTTATGCTGAAAAATTTACTCCGCTGTATCGGAGAATACAAAAAGCCCTCTGTCCTGGCACCGATCTGCGTTACTCTGGAGGTAATCCTTGAAGTTCTGATTCCGCTGCTGATGGCAAGTCTGATTGACAAGGGAATTACCAGCGGAAACATGAATCAGATTCTTTTATACGGTGTCATTTTAGTAGCTGCCGCCATGGCATCCCTGGCGTGCGGTGCACTCTCCGGGCATTTTGCCGCAGTAGCCAGCGCCGGCTTTGCAAAAAATCTGCGCCGGTCTATGTTTTATAAGGTGCAGGATTTTTCCTTCACAAATATCGATCATTTTTCCACATCCAGCCTGGTGACAAGGCTGACGACCGACGTCTCTAACGTCCAGAACGCCTACCAGATGATTATCCGTGTGGCGGTACGCGCCCCGATCATGCTGATCTCAGCATTTATCATGGCGTGTAAAATCAATCCGCGCCTCGCACTGATCTATCTGGCGATCATCCCGGTGCTCGGCTGTGTGCTCGGTTTTATTACCCATACTGTGCATCCGGTATTTATGCGTGTGTTTAAGACCTACGACAAGCTGAACAATGTTGTCCAGGAAAATGTCCATGGTATCCGCGTCGTAAAATCCTTCGTACGCGAAGACTATGAGAAAGAAAAGTTTAACGGGATCTCCGGCACAATTTTCAGGGATTTTAATAAAGCAGAAAAAATCCTCGCCTTCAACAGTCCTGCCATGCAGGCATGCGTGTATGCCTGTATGCTGCTGATTTCCTGGTTCGGCGCCCACATGATCGTCTCAAATGCTATGACGACCGGCGGGCTTACCTCTATGTTTACCTACACCATGCAGATTCTGATGAGCCTGATGATGCTCTCGATGATTTTCGTGATGGTGACAATGTCAAAAGCTTCTGTGGAGCGTATCAATGAGGTTCTGGAGGAACAGCCGGATATCAAAAATGAAAGGCAGCCGGTGACTGAGGTAAAGAACGGCAATATCTGCTTCTCACACGTTTCTTTCAGTTACTCAAAAGACAAAAACCGTCTGAGCCTGAAGGATATTAATCTGGAAATTAAATCCGGTGAAACTGTCGGCATCATCGGCGGCACCGGAAGCGCAAAGAGTTCGCTGGTACAGCTGATACCGCGTCTGTACGATATCACAGAAGGCACACTGACGGTGGGCGGCACCGATGTCCGCAAATATGATCTGGAGGTTCTCCGCGATGCCGTTTCCATGGTATTACAGAAGAACGTACTTTTCTCCGGCAGCATTAAGGACAATCTGCGCTGGGGCAATAAAAATGCGACGGATGAGGAAATGATCCATGCCTGCCAGCTCGCCCAGGCGGACGATTTTATCCGCACCTTCCCGGACGGCTACGACACACATATCGAACAGGACGGCTCCAACGTATCCGGCGGACAGAAGCAGCGTCTCTGTATCGCACGCGCGCTTCTGAAAAAGCCGAAAATCCTTATTCTGGATGACAGCACCTCGGCGGTGGATACCCGCACCGATGCCCTGATCCAGAAGGCATTCCAGAAGGAAATTCCGGATACAACCAAGCTGATCATTGCACAGCGTATTTCTTCTGTCCAGAACGCCGACAAGATCGTTGTCATGGACAACGGACGGATCTCGGCCATCGGAACACACGAAGAGCTGCTCGCCTCCAATCATATTTATCAGGAGGTTTATTATTCTCAGGTAAAGGGGGAATCGGACGATGAGCAGACCGAATGACCATAAAGCTATGGCGCGCGGCATGACAAAGGAAGCGCGCAGAGAAATGATGAAGAAACAAAATCCTATAATTCCGCTGAAACGCCTGCTCGGCTACATCGGCAGGGATTATAAATTCCAGATGATTCTGGTGGTTGTCTGCATTCTGATCAGCTCCGTCACCGGCGTAATCGCTTCCCTGTTTCTGCAGACACTGATTGATGATTATATCGCGCCGCTGCTTGCATCGGCAAGTCCAGACTTTGGTCCGCTGCTGCAGACACTTTTAAAAATGGCAGCGATTTATCTCGCCGGCGTGCTGGCAACGCTGATTTATTCCAGAACGATGGTAACGATCGCACAAGGCGTGCAGAAACGCATCCGTGACGAAATGTTTGCCCATATGCAGACACTGCCTATCCAGTACTTTGACACCCATGCTTTCGGCGACCTTATGAGCCGCTACACAAATGATACGGACACCCTGCGCCAGATGCTTTCGCAAAGCCTTACACAGATGCTTTCCTCCGCTATCACCATTGTATCAGTTATTATCGCCATGCTGACAACCAGCCTGCATCTTTCGCTCGTGGTTGCCATTTCCGTGTTTTTTATGCTGCGTGTCACTGGAAAAATCGCCGGAAACAGCGGACGCTATTTTATTAAGCAGCAGGCTTCACTCGGTGAAACAAACGGCTATATTGAAGAAATGATCAACGGACAGAAGGTCGTAAAGGTATTCAATTACGAGGACCGGTCAAAAAATGCTTTTGATAAGCTAAACGAAGAGCTTTGCAGCAACGCCACCAATGCCAACCGCTTTGCTAATATTCTGATGCCGGTAATGGGCAACCTCGGAAACCTGCAGTATGTAGTAATCGCCATCGTCGGCGGCGTGCTTGCCCTGAACAGCATCGGCGGCATTACGGTCGGCATGATTGCAAGCTTTCTGCAGCTTTCCAAATCCTTCACCAACCCGATCGGACAGATTTCGCAGCAGTTTAACTCTATCGTGATGGCGCTTGCAGGTGCCGGACGTATTTTTGATCTGATGGATGAAAAACCGGAGGAGGATGAGGGCTACGTGACGCTGGTGCGCGCAAAGTACGAAAACGGTGAGCTGACGGAATGCCCGGAGCGCACCGGCATGTGGGCCTGGAAGCACCGCCACGGCGACGGTACGCTCACCTATAAAAAGATGGAGGGCGATGTCCGCTTCTACGATGTAGATTTCGGTTACAGCCCGGATAAAATTGTGCTGCACAATATCTCACTTTACGCAAAGCCTGGTCAGAAAATTGCCTTTGTCGGCGCCACCGGAGCCGGAAAGACAACGATTACCAATCTGATCAACCGCTTTTATGATCTCGCCGACGGTAAGATCCGCTACGACGATATCAATATTAACAAGATTAAAAAACCGGATCTGCGCCGCTCCCTCGGCATGGTCCTGCAGGACACAAACCTGTTTTCCGGCACTATAATGGAGAACATCCGCTATGGCAAGCTGGATGCCACGGATGAAGAGGTTTACGCGGCGGCAAAGATTGCCAATGCACATGACTTCATCGAGATGCTGCCACAGGGCTACAATACCGTGATTTCCGGCAACGGCTCCGAGCTTTCCCAGGGACAGCGTCAGCTCCTCTCCATCGCCCGCGCCGCCATCTCCGATCCGCCGGTTATGATCCTGGATGAGGCAACCTCCAGCATCGATACCCGCACGGAATCAATTGTGCAGAAGGGTATGGATGCGCTGATGAAAGGGCGCACAGTATTCGTGATCGCACACCGTCTCTCCACTGTCCGCAACGCAGATGCCATCATGGTGCTCGAACAGGGACGCATCATCGAGCGCGGCACGCACGACGAGCTGATTGCACAGCACGGAAAATACTATCAGCTGTACACCGGCGCATTTGAACTGGAATAAAAGCGCGGCAGGTTTGTAAAAAACTATACAGGCAAAAGTGAGACCGGGAATCTGCTTTAGATTCCCGGTCTCTTTTTTGCCATCATTTCATGCTCCTTCTTAATCTCTTCATAAAGCGCCAGAGAGCTCCACCGCATATTATGCGGGGTAAGCACTGCCTTCAGCGCCACCGCTGCCTGCTCCCTGCGCATCATCTGCAGGGCAATATCCAGAATTTCCTCTCCTGCCATATGAAGAATCAGCATCTCCTCCGCAAATCCGTTTCCCAGATATGGCTGTTTCGCAGCATCTTCCGCAAAAATCCCTGCCAGAGCACCAACAGGCTTTAAAAACTCCTGCACCTGCACATGACGCATTTCACAGCCGAGCAGCCGGAAAATACCAGACAGTTTTCTGCCTTTTTCCGTTCCATCCAGATTGTAGCATAATACGACCGATTTCATTTTTCTTCTCCGTTTCCCAATATTTTATTCGCTGCATCACCGATCCGCCATGCAGATGTTCAACGGACATTCGTCCGTCATTTACAGACTGCGCTCTGCAACAACCATCTCTCCATAAATATGGCTTATTTCTTCTATCGCGTCAAAGGAATTTTTTATCCAGAAATGCTTTGCCTGCGGATTATCCCTTGCATATGCCAGACGAACCCTTAAAAAGCCCATTTTCTTCAGATAATCGCACAGTTCACTGATTATGCGGGTCCCAGTGCCCTGTCCTGCCTGTGTTCCGTCAACCATGAAAAAGCCGATAAACGCAGTTTCTTCATCCGGATATCCATCAATCAGGTCAAGCACAGCCGTCAGATGCCCGTTTTCATAAAAACCGGTATAATATTTATCATCTTTTTCCTTTCCCTGCGGCAGGAGCCGCATGTCCCGCCGGATGTCCTCCTGTGTCACACTCCGTCCGCCCACCGTCTCATAAAAAAACGGATTCGTCCGGCAAAACGCAAAAACTTCACAGATATCCGCTTCCACTATTTCACGCACCATATAATGTTCCGAAAACCGTTCTGTCTCCAGTCGTCTCATAGTGTCCTCCCTTTACAGATATGCCACACACGCAGTAAGCTCCAGCGTTAACCTTTTTCGTTTAATTCGTGTTTATACATTTCAGCAATAGCTGACGGACCATCCCACCACAGCTTTGCATCTTCATCATAGAGCAATGCCCCTGTTCTGGATGCCACAAATTTTTTTAACATCTTTGTCGGCTCTTCATGAAATTGCTCCGCCAGTTCTTCCACAACAAGAGCAACCGTTACGTCAACAGCATATTTCTTCTGATCGGGCGTGAGTTCCATCAATCTATACATACCTGCTCGCTTTCCACAAATGTCAGACACTGCAGAGCTGCATTTGTTCTGAAACAATATTGATCATTTAATCTTTCCGGTATTAATCTGCTAATACATAACGCATCTGCTTCTTCACTGCCAAGGGGCCCATATGCTCCCGCCAAATAGATAATAATTGTAAAGTTTGTCGCATCGTCAGCAATTTTTCCACCTATTACATCATATTTTCTCATATTCATAACAACATCTTGAAAAGTATTGCGTTTTCTGTGTCCTACCACGTAGTGCAGCCAGTCAGCATCTGCCTGCTGAAATAAATGCTCCATGATTGCAGTATCCGGATGATACTCAAACGCAGATACTAACCCATAATTCTGGCTTTTTGGCACAAGCTGGTTGATTTTTGCCTTCTTCAATGAAATACGGACAAAATTCTCTGCCTGCTCTTTCGCAGATGTCAAATAAAATCCTTTTCCAAAATCCTTATATGCAGCACATCTGTCAAGTTGGGGAGCAGACACTTCGCAGTAGCTTCCATGATAAAGTATCATACCATTATGCAACTTCAGCACGAATATCAATCCCCCTGTTTTTTAGAAATGTCTGAATATCATCAAACACCGCAATATCACCTTCCATATGGAAAATTTCAAAACAATCCTCAACATAATTCAGAATATCATATTTAGCAAAAAGCTCATTCGCTCTCTGTATAGAAATATCCCATTCTTCTGCCGCAAGCCGGATTAGTCTAGTCTGCATAAATATAATCTGTAATTTTTCATTCATTCTGCATCCCCCTTTCCGAACGGCTTATCTAAGTATAGAATATCACATAAAAGAGCCGTTTACAAGTTACAACATCATCCCTGTTATATGGACCTGCTGCTCTTCTGCCTGCATTCCTTCCGGCATATCAGATGCGCTGTCCACAGCAGCCGCACATCTGATATACCTCTTTTTTCAGATCCGTTTCAGATACCACTTCTCTGCCGCGCTGATAAGCGCATACAGCGCCATAGCAATAATACAGAGTATCACAATGCTCATCAGAACCCAGTCGAGTTTAAATACCTGGCTGCCGTAAATGATCAGATAACCAAGACCGCACCTTGCGCCGATGAATTCCCCGATGACGACGCCAACCAGGCAAAGTCCAATGTTTACCTTCATGATACTGATGGTTGCAGGGACAGTGCTCGGCAATACCACCTTTGTCAGAACATGGCGGCGCTTCCCGCCCAGAGTATATATGAGCTTCATTTTGTCCTGGCTTACTTCGCGGAAACCAGTGTAGAGATTTAAAATAGTGCCGAAAATTGCCACCGACATGCCTGCGACGATAATCGTGGTGCGGTTTGCCCCCAGCCAGACGATCAGAAGCGGCGCCAGTGCTGATTTGGGAAGGCTGTTCAGCACCACCAGATATGGCTCCAGTATCTCGGATAATTTATCGCTGCACCAGAGCAGGATCGCACAAAAAAGCCCAACGATGACAACAAGCACAAAGCTTGCCACGGTCTCGATCAGCGTTGCCCCGACATGCTCAAATATACTGCCGTCCTTCACCATACTGACAAATGTGCGCACAATTCTTCCAGGACTGCTGAAAATAAATCCGTCGATCCAGCCATAAGCCGTTGCTGCCTCCCACAATCCCAGGAAAGCAATCAGAAGAGCGATCCTCATCACCTTGACAAATACCCGGTGTCTGCTGCGCTCCTCCAGAAATTCCCTCTGCAGCACAGAGATATCCTGCAGACTGTCTGCTTTCAGATTATTCCTGCGCATACGTGCTCAGCTCCTTCCAGATCTGATTAAAATATTCCTTAAACTGCGGAGCGTTCCGCGATTCCATGGGCGTGCGCTCCGGCAGATCAAAGAAAACCGGCAGTTCCTTCACAATACGTGCCGGACGGCTGGACAGCACCAGCACCTTATCCGCCATACTGACTGCCTCCGCAAGATCATGCGTCACCAGAACCGCCGTCTTATGCTCTTTTTTTATAATGCGGTAAATATCATCTGCGACAGAAAGTCGCGTCTGATAATCCAGAGCGGAAAACGGCTCATCCAGAAGCAGCAGGGATGGACGCAGCACCAGCGTCCGTATCAGCGCTGCACGCTGACGCATCCCGCCGGAAAGCTGGCTCGGCTTTACATGCCGGAAATCCCATAGCCCGTACTCTTTCATCAATTTTTCTGCAAACTGTATATTATCGGCTGTCATGCAATGTTGGATTTCCAGACCCAATGTCACATTTCCATAAATATTGCGCCACTCAAAAAGCTGATCTTTCTGCGGCATATAGCCGATATGAAAATCCATATGCTCCCCTACCGGCTTTCCATTTAAAAGAACCTCACCGGATTCCGGTACAAGCAAATTGCAGATCAGCGAAAGCAGCGTTGACTTTCCACAGCCGCTTGGTCCGACAATAACCTCAAATTCGCCATCTTCCACCTGAAATGATATATCCGAAAGGGCGTGTGTTTCGCCCTGCTCTGTGTGATAGGAATAATTCACATTCCTGCATTCTAATAAAGGCTGCATCTCATACCTCCCATATTGCTATATGTTAGTGTATGAAATGCAGCCTTTTTTGTTTCAAAAGCCCGGTTCTGCTATTCTACTTCATTGCCGTTTTTCTTTCCCTGCATAAAGCTGAGGGCATTCTCCATCGTCACCTTACTGATCGCCTGCAGCGCCTCTTTCGCAAAGAAACCCTGATGGGAGGTTACCATGACATTTGGGAAGCTTAAGAGCCGCGCCACCGTAGAATGAGCCAGAATCTCATCCGACAGATCCTCATAAACGCTGCCATTTTCCTCTTCGTACACGTCCAGACCAACCGCAAAGAACTTATTATCGCGGATGCCTTTGATCAGATCGTCCGTCTTTATCAGTCCGCCCCTGGAGGTATTCACCAGAATCACGCCATCCTTCATCTTTGCGATAGTCTCTGTATTGATCAGATGGTATGTCTCCTCTGTCAGCGGGCAGTGCAGAGAAATCAGATCCGACTGCGCAAGCAGCGTATCCAGATCCACATACTCGGCAAAATCCAGCGACGGATTTTTATACACATCGTAAGTCAGCACCTTCATGCCGAAGCCATGACAGATACGCGCCATCGCCGCACCGATTTTTCCGGTGCCGACAATACCTGCCGTTTTCTGGTAAAGCGCAACACCCATCAGCCCGCCAAGACTGAAATCATTTTCACGCACACGCACATATGCCTTATGGGTGTGACGGTTTGCTGTCAGCACCAGCGCCATGGCGTGCTCCGCCACAGCCTCCGGTGAATAGCCCGGCACGCGCATAACGGTAATGTCCTTTTCTCTTGCCTTCGCCAGATCTACATTATTGAACCCTGCGCAGCGCATCAGAATCAGACGGACGCCGCAGTTTGCCAGCGTCTCGATCGTCGGCGCACTCAGATCCATGTTTACAAACGCACACACAGCATCATAGCCCTGCGCCAGTCTCGCCGTATCCGGAATCAGCAGCGCTTCCACATAGTCAAGCTGGATTTCCTCATATTCCTTTTCCTTCCAGGTTTCGTCAAAAAATTGTCTGTCATAGCTTTTCGTTCCGAAGAATAGAATTTTCATTGCATGACCTCCTTTATATTTTTTTCAGTATACCCGGATATATCCCAATTTATACCACGCTGCACAACTGCTCCCGGCATTGCACCATTCGCTGCCAGATACTGTGCTGCGCACAGGAAATCCCGCATGCCGGCTCATTCCGGCTGCGCAAATACACGCCGGATCTGCATCTCTCCCGCCTGCAGCCGCCGATCCAGTTCATCCTTTGAAACGCCGGACAATACTTCAGAGAAGATCTCGTATTCCCGGATGATGCCTCTGCCGTGCGGCACCATATAGGCTCCTGCATCGCTACCAAGCGCCAGCGGCACACCCATCTCCCAGGCGCAGGAAAGATTTTCACACTCCATATCGTAAATCTGACGCAGCACATCATCGTCATATCTCCCGCAGCCAATGAGATTTTTCGTCGTCACGATAGTCGGCACCCAGACACAGCCGTTTTCCGCCATCGCCGCCATGCACTCCCGGTCGATATAATTTCCATGCTCAATGCTGTCCGCTCCGGCATGTACTGCCGCAAATACAGCATCCGCTCCATTTGCGTGTACCATAACAGCAAAGCCCTCCTCATGGGCAATACGGATCATCTCAGAAATCCATTCCTTTTCCAGCGTCTCCTCACTCAGAATCCCAAAACCGCTGTACTCCACAATCCCGGACACCATAATCTTTACAAAATCTCCCCGACTGCGGCGCACCTCCTGCACAAGCATCTGTACCTCCTGCAGGGTCTGCGCGCTTTTTCCGACAATTCTGCCGTAATGCCCTTCACGGTGGATGGCAAACACGGGCGTTCGGTAAGTGATCCCGTATTCCCCAGCCAGCTCTCTTGCCCGCAGCGAAACCCCGAAGTGATCTCCGCCATCCCGGACATAGGTGATCTTGCAGGCGCGGTACGCCTGCAGATGCTCCCGCACACGCGCAATATTCACACCATTTTTATGATCGTTTACCGCTCCCCGGTAATTAATTCCATCCATAAACAGATGGGCATGGCATTCTCCAAACATCCCATTTACGCTTCCTTATGTCTTTTTTTCCCCGGTCGGCGTCCCCTCCACACAGAAGGCACAAAAAGCATCAGCATCGGGAACAGCTCCAGACGTCCTGCCAGCATATCCAGGCACAGCACCAGCTTCGAAAGATTTGAGAACGAAGAAAAATTCCCCGACGGTCCGACAACTTCCAGACCGGGACCGATATTGTTCAGAGTTACGGCAACTGCCGTAAAATTCGTCACCAGATCCTTTTCATCCAGCGTAACGACCAGCAGTGAGCCGACAAAAATCAGCACGTACACTGCAAGATACACATTCACAGAGCGTACTACCTCATGCTCGATCGGACGTCCATCCATCCGCACCTTGTGAACACTTCGCGGATGCAGCAGCATGCGGATCTCCTTACCAATACCCTTCACCATAATAACAACACGCGAAACCTTGATGCCGCCCCCGGTACTGCCCGCACAGGCGCCAAAAAACACCAGGATCATCAAAATCGTTTTCGAAAGCGGCGGCCACATATTAAAATCCCGTGTGGAGAAGCCGGTTGTCGTAATAATAGAGGCAACCTGGAACGCCGCGTGATGGAATGCCTGAAACAGATTCGGAAACATCGGCAGGATATTAAAGGTAATGACAAGAATGGAAATTGCGATAATCGCAAAATATGTCAGTACCTCCTCCGATTTAAATGCCTGCTTCGGCTTCCTTCTCACAACAAGAAACCAGGTATTAAAATTCACGCCGAACAAAATCATGAACACCGTGATCACAGCCTGCTGATAGGTCGTATAATCCGCGATCCCGGTGTTTCTGATTGCAAAGCCGCCGGTTCCCGCCGTGCCCATCGTAATTGTAATGGTGTCAAATAACGGCATCCCGCCCAGCAGAAGAAAAATAATCTGAATGACCGTCATACCCATATAGATGCCGTAGAGGAAAATTGCTGTATCCCGCAGCCTCGGTACAAACTTGCTGACAGACGGACCCGGACTTTCCGCCTTCATCAGATTCATAAACGCGCCGCCCTTAGACGGCAGAATGGCAAGAATAAATACCAGCACACCCATACCGCCTATCCAGTGCGTAAAGCTCCTCCAGAAAAGTCCGGCATGCGACATTACCTCCACATCTGTCAGAATACTGGAACCAGTCGTTGTGAAACCGGAAACTGTCTCAAACAGCGCATCCACATAGTGCGGAATCTCCCCGGAAATCCGAAAAGGCAGCGCCCCCAGGCTGCTCAGCAGAATCCAGCTGAGAGAAACCGTGACCAGTCCCTCCTTAGTATACATCCTCCGGTCCTTTGGCGGTTTAAAGGTAAATATAAATCCAATAAGCGCACAGAGCACGGCAACGCCAATATATGCCGCTCCAACCGCATATTCCCGGTAAATCAGGGATACAAAAAACGGAAGCATCAGAAAAGCTGCCTCAAAATAACACACGTATCCCAGCACGTAGCCCATAATTCCGTAATTCATCTTACTGTCCTGCCCTGCTCTTTCCAAGAATGTCCCTGATGTCCTTTAATCCCGTCCTGGAAGTAATGACGATTACGCTGTCGCCCACCTGCATACAGTCGTTTCCACGCGGAAGAATAATCTGATGACCGCGCTGTATGCAGGCGACAAGAATATCATTCTTCAGATTCAGGTCAATGAGCGGGATATTTACCACCGGCGCGTTTTCGCGGATTACAAACTCCAGCGCCTCTACCTTTCCTCCTGCAATCCGGTGCATCGTCTCCACATTACTGCCGATAGAATTTCCCAGCGCGCGCGCATAACGGATAATATACTCCGCTGTAATATCCTTTGGATAGATTACCGTGTCCAGATCAAGGCTGTCTACGACCTCGTCAAAGGAAATCCGGTTGATTTTGGTGATTGTCTTGATATCCGACTGTGTCTTGGCATACAGGGACAGAAAAATATTTTCCTCATCCATACCGGTGAGGGCAGCAAATGAATCTGCACGTTTCAGCCCTTCCTCCATCAGAAGCGCCTTGTCAGAGCCATCCCCCTGTATGACAGTCGCCCCCGGTATTTTCTGACTGAGCATCTCACAGCAGGCAGCATCCTTCTCTATGATTTTCACATCAATTCCATTGGCAAGCAGCATGTGTGAAAGATAGTAGCTGATTTTTCCGCCGCCAACGATCATAATGTTGTCTACCGGCTTGGAGCCGATGCCGATCCGTCTGAAAAATTCTGCAGTCTTTTTCTGTGCGCCCACAATATAAACATTATCGCGCTCCTGCAGCACAAAGGTGCCGTTTGGAATGGTAATTACTCCGCCGCGCTCTACGACACAGACAAGAATATCACCTTTTAATTTTGGTCCAATCTCCTGGATCTCCATATTACAAAGCGGAGAACCCGCTTTTATACGGAATTTTAAAACCTCGATCTTGCCCTTGGCAAACACTTCCACACTGATTGCCGTTGGAAGGCGCAGCACCCTCGCCGCCTCCCCTGCAGCCGTCAGCTCCGGATTGATGACCATGGCAAGACCAAGCTCCTTCTTTAAAAACTCTGTTTCTTTACTGTATTCCGGATTGCGTACACGGGCAATAGTCTGACAGTCGCCTGCCTTTCTCGCGATCAGGCAGCACATCAGATTCAATTCATCCGACCCGGTTACCGCGATAAGAAGATCCGCCTTCTTTACGCCCGCCTCTACCAGCGTATCGAAACTGATTCCGCTTCCTATGTATCCCATAATATCATATTCGTTTACCAGCTGCTCTACACGGTGTCCGTTAATATCCAGAATCGTGACGTCGTTATCCTCCCTGCTGAGCTGTTCCGCAAGCGTCGAGCCAACCTTCCCGCAGCCTACAATGATTATCTGCATATTTCCTCCGTATAAATAATTTCTTATGCCGCAAATTTCACGCAGCTTTTATACCTATTTTACGATATACGCATAAAAAGTCAATCCTTTTGACAACAAATTATCCGGGCGGTGATTTTATCACCACCCGGATACATTCTTCCGGAACGTTCTCTCCCCCGGTGTGTCCGCTTTTCTTCTATATTAATATTTCGCTCTTTCATGCAGCCAGGAAGCGATAGCACAGATTATAGTAACCAGCACACCCGCCGCAAGCACCACCACGGAAAGCAGCCTCATGTGCCCTGCTGCCCACTGCAGCATTTCACCAGGTCCTCTCTCCTTTACACCTGCGTCCATCAAAGCGTTGATGCCGAAAAACAGCACGAACGCGGGCACCATACGCACAATACTGAGCACCTGCGCATTTTTGATTGTCACGAAATATAGTATTACAAACTCCAGTGACATCATAAGCAGAGCTGCGCCGAAAAATGCCATGGAAAGAACCCAGATTTCCTCCATTGCAGCCTCCCCGGAAACCATTATGCGGAAAAACTCTGCCGCAATCCCCAGCACCGCGGAGATGACCATCACAAACGTACCGAACAGATACCGTCCAAATACCCGGTCTGCCACAGAGGCTGGAAGCATGTTCGTAAATACCTCCGATATATTTGACATGGCAAAAAAAGGAGTGGTCACAATAATCAGCCCGCCAAAAAGCATATATAAAATTCCCCAACATGCCGGTGTCTCATTTGATGCAACGGAAAAAAACAGGCATATTGCCATAAAAAATGGCAGAAATTTGAAAATACTTTTTGATTTCAATATATCCAGTTTGATACATTTTATTGTTTTCATGATCTTCCCTCCAGATTCTGAATCATATGCACGATGATCTGATCAATCAGCGGTTTTTCCAGCAGACAGCCCTGCGGCAGGCATGCCGCGTCGTCGCAGCGGACGATTGCCTCAAAGCCCACGCTGCTTTCCTTTATTCCCACCAGGCATTTGCGTGAACGCACATCCAGATCCTCCGGACCGCCTTTCACCAGCATCCAGTTTTCCTGCAATTCCTCCTTTGTTTCGCAGAAAATCTTTTTCCCGTTGTTTATAAAGAAAATATAGTCGGCGATCTGCTCCAGATCACTTAAAATATGTGTAGAAAACAGTACACTGTGTTCGCCGTCGCTGATGTACTCCTGCAAAATTTCCAGAATCTCCTGGCGCACTACCGGATCAAGTCCGTTTGTCGCCTCGTCCAGAATCAATACCTTTGTGTCACGCGCAAGTGCTATGGCAAACATCAGCTTTACACGCATACCGCGCGAGAATTCTTTAATCTTCTTCTTTTCCGGCAGCTTC
>DKTR01000049.1:9544-10238 GCA_002473385.1 Lachnospiraceae bacterium UBA7225 | reverse complement strand
AGCTTCCATTTTTTCATATAATCGTTGAATTTCTGCTCCCGGAAGGCGGAATAAAAATCGCGGCAGATCGAGCGGATATTTTTTACGGTGAAATCCGGCAGAAATCCATCACTGTCTCCCACAAATCCAATTGCTTCTTTGTACGCAACCGGCTGCTCCTCATAGCGCAGACCGTCTATCACACACTCCCCGCTGTCCGCCCTGATCAGATGGGATATCAGGCTTAAAGTCGTGGTTTTACCGGAACCATTCTGCCCGACATATCCCATGATGTAGCCCTTCGGGATCGTAAAACTGATATCAGAAAGCGTAAAGTCCCTGTATTCTTTACGAAGTCCTTTTACTTCTAATGCATTCATATTTCTGCCTTCCTTTCCTTTGCTTTATTCCTCTGCAAAACCTGCAGAGCCTCCACAAGCTCCGCGTCAGTCATATCCAGTTTTTGCGAAGCATCAATTGCCGCATCTAAATGCTCCTCCATCTGACGGCGGCACTGCTCACGGATAATTTTATTATCACGTTTCAGAACAATGCTTCCTTTTCCCTGTACCGAAGCAATATAGCCCTCGCTCTCCAGCTCCCGGTAAGCGCGTGTTGTAGTAATTACGCTGATTCCCAGGTCTTTGGCAAGCTGACGGATCGACGGAAGCTGAGTGCCCTCCGCGATCTGCCCGCTTAAAATCTGTTTTTTCAT
>DKTR01000049.1:9033-9183 GCA_002473385.1 Lachnospiraceae bacterium UBA7225 | reverse complement strand
TGCTCCCGTATCTGCGCATATATGGGAAGTTCAGACTGATTTGAAAGAATGACTTTCATTTGTAACTCCTTTCTGGCTCCCTGACCGGGTGTGCACCTCCCGGCCATCCTCTATACAGCACCTACCGAACCTGCCACCGGCAGCTTCCTC
>DKTR01000049.1:0-8760 GCA_002473385.1 Lachnospiraceae bacterium UBA7225 | reverse complement strand
GAACCTGCCACCGGCAGCTTCCTCCGGATACATGGCAACCTACAGGACCTGCCACCGGCAGCTTCCTTCAGATGCACGGCAGCAAATAGTATATACTGTATATATGTAATTATATACAGTATATACTATTTGTCAAGCATTATTTTTCACTCTATGCATTCTCCTGCAACTCTGTTATAATCAGACATGCAGCCTCTTTTGAGACTGCACGAAAGAATCAGTTTAAAATAAAAAGTTTACATAATCAGATTAAAGCAGAAAGGTAAATTATGAGTAAAAAACGTTCACTGGATTTAACCTCCGGTCCCATTTTCAGGACACTTACCGCACTCGCCATGCCGATCATGGCATCCTCGTTTCTCGCCACAGCCTACAACATCACTGACATGGCGTGGATTGGTATGCTCGGCTCAAAAGCCGTCGCCGGTGTTGGCGTTGGAGGCATGTTCGTCTGGCTCTCCCAGGGGTTTGTTCTGTTTCCGCGCATGGGCGGGCAGGTAAATATGGCACAGTGCTGCGGCAGCAGGCGCCTGCAGGAGGCGCGCGACTATGCGGCTGCTTCTCTGCAGCTTACCATTCTCCTTGGAATTCTCTTCGGCAGTGCCTGCCTGCTCTTTCTGCATCCGCTCCTGTCCTTTTTTCAGATGAATGATGCAGAAACCTACGAAGCAGCACAGATTTATATGACAATCACCTGCGGATTGATTATTTTCAGTTTCTTAACCCAGACGCTCACCGGGCTTTACACAGCGCAGGGCGATTCACGGACACCCTTTAAGGCAAATCTGGTCGGGCTGATCACAAATATGATCCTCGATCCTCTGCTGATCCTGGGCGTTGGACCTTTTCCCCGGCTGGAAGCCGCCGGTGCCGCCATCGCCACCGTCTCCGCACAGGTAATTGTCCTCACTGTCCTCTTAGTGGAAATCCTGCGCGCCGCGCCGGAGGGCAATCTTCTGAAAACTGTGCGCCTTTTCAGACCCATTTCCGGAAGCTGCTACCGGAATATCAGCCGGATCGGCATTCCCTCTGCCCTGCAGTCTGCCGCCTACTGCGTCATTTCCATGGTTCTGACACGCATGGTCTCCGCCTTCGGTCCCGGCGCAATCGCCACCCAGAGAGTCGGCGGACAGATAGAATCTCTCTCGTGGAACACTGCAGACGGATTCGGTGCCGCGCTGAATGCTTTTGTCGCACAAAATTTTGGTGCCAAAAAAGCACAGCGTATCCGGGAAGGCTACCGTATTTCCATGCGGGCGCTTGTCATCTGGGGGCTTCTCATCACAGCCGCCTTTCTCCTGCTGCCGCGCTCCATCTCACGCCTGTTCTTCTATGAACCGGAAGTCATTGAGACTTCAGCGAATTACTTGATCATCATCGGATTCAGCGAGGTTTTTATGAGCATCGAGCTGATGACGATCGGCGCGCTCTCCGGTCTTGGAAAAACCACACTCTGCAGCGCGATCAGCATCCTTGTCACCGGCGCGCGCATCCCGCTTGCCCTGCTGCTCTCCCGCACCAGCCTCGGTCTCTCCGGTATCTGGTGGGCGCTGACGCTGACATCTGTAGCAAAGGGAATCATCTTTTACTTTACTTTTCAGTATGTGCAGGGAAAAATGAAGCACTGCCTATAAATCTGCCGTGCGCCCATATTCGTCCATTTCGTCTCTGCGCGAATCCTTCATACACAAATGTACTGCCGCTTTTTTAAAGGTCAGCGGAAGTGCCGTTTCAAAAAGCGTCCCCGGAAATCTCCGGAGACGCTTAAACTTACACTTTATAACGATTTTATTCTTTATCCTTCTCTTTTACAACCTCTACCTTTATGCTGCTCTCTTTTTTCTTTTTCAGAATGTAACGCAACACTATGGCAAGCTCGAGAAGCACTGCTGCCGCCACTGCGATGCCATCAATCGTATAAAAGAGCTTTTCCATCCTGCCTGTGTCTACGACGGAGACAGATGCCGGATCTGCATAATATCCGCTGTTTCCAATTGTGTACAGAATGTTTTTGCACGCCCGGCGCATTGCCAGCGTAAGCGTTGCACTTCCCTCTTCCAGTTGATTTGATTCTGCCTGTCCATAGCCAAGCATCAGATCGCCGCCGTTACGGATAGCGCTGTCCGTATTCTGATAGCCATAGGAACCGTTATAATCCGTAATAACTGTTCCGGCAAAGCCCCATTCCTCTCTGAGAACTGTATTCAGCAGATCTGAATTACTGTATGCCGGTACGGTACCGATCCAGTTATAAGCTGTCATTATACCCTGCGCTGTACCCTCAAATTTCTTAACACACATTTCAAACGGCTTCAGATATATCTCCCGGATGGTCTGCTCTGTTGCAAAGGTCAGCAGGAAGGCACAGCGGTTTATCTCCTGATCGTTCAGCGCGAAATGCTTAATAAATGCATAGACACCCTGGGTCGCCGCCCCGTTCACCTCGTATGCCGCACAGTAGCCGGAAAGTACACTGTCCTCAGAATAGTATTCAAAATTCCGTCCCGCGAACGCGCTGCGGTGCAGATTCATCGCCGGACCATACCAGCCGTAGTTTTCCGCCTCCGCATACTCCTGTCCCATAGACGCGCCGATCATATACATCAGCTCCTTGTTCCAGGTCTGTGCCATCAGCACCTCTGACGGATAAGCCGTTCCGTACACGCCGGTCACAAAATTGCTGACACCCGCCGGTCCGTCACAGTCCGAAGTTGCGACCTTGCCAACCGACTCCACCGCTACTGTCTGCCATCCGCCGACATTGATCAGATTTGTCATATCCTCAAATGTCATCTGATCCAGAAGCTGCTCCCACGTCTCATCGTCATACGGTTTTCCGGTAAGGTCTGCCAGCGTCAGTCCATTATCAGCTCCCATAACCGGCATCGCATCGTCCGGATTGTCATACTGCGAGCCATCATAGCCGTGGTTCGAAGAAGTATCGATCAGCTCGATTGTTTCATCATCCATGATATAGAGTTCTTCTGCCGGAGCAGCAGCTGCCTCTTCATAATTTGCAAATCCATCCGCACGGGATAAATAAACGGCATCCCCCTTTGCATAGTCTTCAAATTGGTTCGTCGCTGTAATGCCATCGCTCATGCGTCCGTCCGCACTATAATCAATATCTGCGTCCAGCGTAAATGTCTCTTCTGCCAGAACCGTGTGCGAATCAGAGCGCACAGAGATCGTATAATCACCTGCCTCCAGAATATAGCCGCCGTTTTCCGTTTTCACACACTCGCTGTCATAAGCTGCCATGTCTTCCAGCGGAATTTCGAAGCTGACTGTCTGGCTCTTTCCAGGTTCCAGCATATCTGTCTTGCCAAATTCAATTAAATTTACGGATGCTTTTTCAATTCCGCCATTGGTATACGGCGGCGTATAATAAACCTCAATGACATCCTTGCCTGCCGTATCGCCGGTATTTTTCACTTCTACATCAAAGGTAACGGTATCTTCGCCCACTTTAAAGTTCTTGATCTGCTGCCCGAAGGATGTGTAAGACAAGCCATATCCAAACGGATACTGCACCTCATCCTCATACATGATCAGCCCTTCTTCCGCTGCTGTTTCATAGAATTTATATCCGACATAAATACCTTCTGTATAATTTACAAATGCCAGATTTCCTTCATACGCAGCATCGATTCTCGCAATGTCCTTTTTCAGATCATCCACATTTGTGTAAGAGAAATTGCCGGTATTGTTAAAGGATGGCGCTGCTGTCAGATCTTTGGCAAAGGTATCCGCTGTTTTTCCGGACGGATTCACCGAGCCGTTCATAATCTCTCCCAGAGCCGTCATGCCGGCTGCACCGGTTGCCGGAGCCAGAATAACCGCACCAATAGATTCATACTCATCTACCCAGCCAAGCTCCATCGTGTTGCAGGAGTTAATGACTACAATTACATTTTCAAAAGAAGCGCACACCAGCTCTACCATATCTTCTTCTGTTTTTGAAAGCTCCAGATAGTGCTCACCTTCCCCAAAATCATCATAGTCGCCGTTATTTGTATAGGTACCCGCTGTGTAGGTGTAATTGTAGTTTGTCTTTCCTTTTTTATCCACCGCCACTTCTTCCTGCAGATTGTAGGTTCCGTTGATCACCGCACTCATATTCTTCGGCAAATCTGAGCCCTCGCCGCCGCTTCGCCCGATTACAATAACCGCCGTATCAGAAAAGCTTTCCGCATTGCTCATCAGTTCCTCTGTATAGGCTTCTGCTGTCGGTTCCGGCAGCGTCCAGTCCTGTGTCGTCATATTGATAACCGGACGGTCTGCACGGTAATCGGTATACATTTTGCTCAGCTCTTCGTTTGTCTCGTAGCCTGCGTCCTGCAAAGACTGCAGGACGCCTACTGCGCTGGAACTGTCAGAGGAACCGGAACCGGTACCGCCAAACAGCGGATTCGTGGAATCCCAGCCAAACACATTCAGGGAAGTCACATCGGAAGAGAGCGGCAGAAGACCATCGTTCTTTACCAGTACCATCCCCTCTTCGCTGATCTGCTGCACGGTATCTCTGCTCTGCTGCTGCGTATCCTCGTTCAGATCAACCGCCGAAGCATTCAGCATACCGGAAATATTATTGTACATTGGTCCAAAGCAGACCAGGTTTGCCACCAGCACGACCGCAAGCAGAAATGCCAGCGACGCGCTCCAGCGAACCACATGACGTGTCCCCTTTTTTACCCACCAATGCACTCCCGCCATAACTGTAACAAACGCTACAATCAATGCTAATAATGCATAAATGTAATTGCTGCACATTGTCAGATACGAGTGTAAATCTGCCGAGCTTACTCCCATCGGTATCAGAACTGGCGTGAGCAGGCTCTCTAAGATACTAATCATAAATAATCTCCTCTGTATTAAGAAATTGTTTCCGGTGTTGTCAGCGGCTCTGCGCTGTAGGTCTGCACACGTTCATCGTCGATGATGCCGTTCCAGTTCAGACCATATGCAAAGTCGTAAGTATTTCCATTGGAATCTACATAGCACTCCACATCGCGCGGTACATCTTCAGACTGTGCTTCTACCGTTTCCATATCTGCCGGCATCTGGATCGGCAATAAGCCGCCCGGTTCTGTCTGCCCGCCCAGAATCGGCAGGAAGTTGTCCTTTGCCGCACCAAAACTTACCAGAATCGCATCCGCTTCACTTTCAAATTCTGAGAAAATCATTGCATTTGATGCTGTTACACATACTGCCAGTCTGCAGCTTTCCGGTATAACCGTTGCTATCTCCCGGATCAGTTCCAGATCACTGTAATTGGAAGCTACTGTGCTTTCACCATAGTAAGAACGATCCTCTTTCGTTTTATTTGTCTGCGGACCATATGGTGTTTCTACCACTTCTTCTACAACACCCTGTGAAATAGACTCCTTGCGGACACTTTCTGAATCCGCTGTGTATTCACCATACTGCAGAGAAATCGGTTTATATGTATCTGTCTCGCTGTCATAACCGTTCCCTGTACTCGGACCGGATACAAATACTGCTGCAAAGTCACATTCCGTCAATTCTTCTGCACCTGCACGAATGATATCTTCTTCTGTGTAGACAGCGTTTCCCTCTTCATCCGTTCCGCCCGGTTCTCCTACTGTATCTGTTACAATATTCATATACTGACCCGCTATCTGTTCATCAACCGGAAGTGACCATGAAGCCGGTGTTCCGCTGCCGCCAAACATTCCGCCCTGAGTTGCTGCCTGGTAAGTCATCGGAATATAAACCGTCGGAAGCTCATTTCGCTGTGCAATCGTACCATCATTGTTTTTCAGCATAACGATAGATTTCTGCCCTAACTCATTGAAAGAATCACCGATTCCGCTGTTATCGATAGTCTCTACTGCTTTTTCAGTATCCGAATACGGATTTTCAAAAGCGCCTGTCTTAATATACTCTCTTAATAACCGCACTGCCGAGCTATAGAAATTCTCATACGCCGCTTCTTCGCCAAACTCTTCCACCAGCATGTCATAGCAGTTTACGATCTGCTGTACAAAAGGAACTTCTTCCCCAAAATCCGGCATCAGGATGCGGTCAATTCCGATTTTAATAATCTGGTAGATGACCTCCTGGCTATCCATTCCGTCCATTCCGTGTACTGATATTGTCGGCACATTACCTGCATTCCCTTCCATAATCAGAGAATCCGTAGAAATAATTCCATCATACCCATTCTCACGAAGAAGATTTATTTTGTATTCACTGAAGTTACTGCCTACCAGTTCACCGTATTTTTCATCCTCATCGTATGCGATCGAATAAGACGGCATAACTGCCGATGCTGTCTCTGTTGCAGTGCCAAGGTTAAATGCACCGTCAAAGAACGGTATCAATGCAGTATTAAAGGAATCCCCTGGATAAACATTATATTTTCCGAACTTATTATGAGATTCACGACCGCCTTCTGCTGCTCCGTCGCCCGGGAAATGCTTCACCTGTGCAATAACACTGTCTTCTCCCCAGCCGAGGTCGTTTCCCTCCTTATCGAAGGTAGACTGCAGACCCGTAATTGCCGCCTTTATCATATCAGTTACAAGTGCCGGATCTTCACCGAAGGTAGAAGACGCGCGCGACCAGCGCGGCTCTGTCGCCAGATCTGCCTGCGGACCAAGAAGTTCAAATACACCGATAGATCTCATTGTCTTGGCTGTATCATTATAAAATTCCTTAACAGCCTTCGTATCAAAGGTAGCCGCAAGAGCCAGACCCGACATTTCATGCATATACTTTGACGGCGGATCCATACTTGGTATTACAGGAATACCAAATTCTGATGCCTCAGCCATTTCCTGCATCTTATTAACTTCTTCTGTTACAATATCTGTAGCGCTGCGCGCCAGCGCATTTCCGAGAAAATGGCGGACATTGTTGTTTAAATCCGCTTCAAAAGCCTCTGCATCTGCTCCCGGATCCTTTGCTGTGTAACGCAGACCGGCAATCTGTTCAATGCTAAGCTGTGCGGCGAGATCTTCGCTTCTTGTCTGTGCATCTTCTCTCCAGTCTTCATAAACATCCAGTTCTCCGTCCTTATCAAGGTCTTTGAATGCATAGCCATCCTGTTCAATAATCGTTACACCGGAATCCTTGCTGTAGCCAAGTGTTTCCCCACCCTCATTTGTAACCTTAATCCAGCCGTCCGCTGTTTCCTCCTGCGACCATTTTTCTCCGCCGGCTATAACATCCGCTTTTGCGCAGACCGTCGTACTGCCTGCCATAGAAACTGCCAGCCCAAGAGCCATCAATTTACTCATTCTTTTTCTCATCTTTTTTCTCCCTCTCCATATTTTTTCATATTCTTCTATCTTCCTTCAAATATGGGCGATCCATCTGCTCTGCGGACCGCCCTTTCAAAAAGGAGGCTGAATGTCTTAAGAAACTGTAATTGTCTCTGGTGCTGTCAGCGGCTCAACGCTGTAGGTCTGCACACGCTCATCATTAATTACGCCGGACCAGTTCAGACCGAAGGTGAAATCGTATGTATTTCCATCGGAATCTACGTAGCACTCCACGTCACGCGGTACATCTTCAAGCTGCGCTTCAACTGCCTCCATGCTTGCCGGCTGCTGCTTAATCAGAAGTCCGGAAGGCTCTGTCTGACCGGTCATCAACGCCAGAAGCACGTCTGTTCCATACATATCACTGCTCATATCGCTGTCATGCATGAAAATAACATCTGCCAACGGCTCTACTTCAGTCCATACAAGCGCTGCTGCAGAACCTGTACCCATAGATACAATAACCTTACAATTTTCAGATACTACACTGTCCACATACTGCAATGTTTCCAGTTCTGCATAATTTGCTGCCTGCGGTGCAGTATTGCCCATGTAAGAGCGGTCTTCTTTTACTTCCTGCGTTGTTTTGCCATAGTAACCGTCACTGATCTCAATTACTTCTGTACCATTTGCAATCGCTTTTTCCGGTGCAGTATCTGCCGTGTACTCTGCATACTGCATAGATGCCGGAAGATAATTGCCGTCCTCATCTGTAGTTCCGTCTGTATACGGCGCTCTCATCGTTACGACTGCATAATCGCATGCTGCAACCTCTTCTGCAGATGCCCGGATAATATCTTCCGCCACATAGATTGCATTTCCCTCTTCATCCGTGCCAGATGGCTCGCCTATGCTGTCTGTTACCACATTGTAGTATTCTCCTGCTTTCTCAATGTCAATTACCGGTTCACAGCTATAGGTATATCCCATCCATGCTGCTCCGCTTATCTTATAAGTATACGGAACATAAAGCGTTGCCTTTTCCGCCGAAGCATCGTATTCATGAATCGTATTTTCAGAATTCTTCAGCATAACCACTGACTGCTTCTGCAGCTCTGTCCCATATGCTTTTGCTTCATCAGACCATGCGGCTGCCAGAGATTCCTCAGTATCCAGATATGGGTTTTCAAATAATCCAGTTTCCATCTGTGTAAGGAAAAATCTCGCTGCATGCTTTCTCATGTTTTCCAGAGCAGCTTCTTCACCAATCTCCTCTGCCATGATGTTATAGCCTTCGATTGCCGCTTCCGTGTTGCTTGTACCGCCAACCTGATCGACATCATTTTCAAACAACAGTGCAAAACGCTCGCCTTCTGTCAGATCCTCTACCCCAAATGCACGGGAGCCAAATGCTCCGTCGACATCCTCTGTAATCTGCCAGTCTGTAAGGATAAAGCCATCGTAACCATTGTCACGCAGAAGACCAATTTTATATTCACTATATGCGCCTCCCTATTTAGTCAAGTCTTTT
>DKTR01000061.1:22039-37820 GCA_002473385.1 Lachnospiraceae bacterium UBA7225 | reverse complement strand
AATATAAGAAATCATTGTATTATTGTTTAAGATGCATAGTTTTCTTCTTTATTTTTTGTGCATAACATCTAATTTCATTATATCGGAGGAATCAATGACATGACAAATAATGCCTTTTATGTATTTGGATATGAAAACTATATGGATCTCATGTTATACCAGTATGGGCGTGAACAATGTACTCCTCTGCACTCTTATGGACCTTACATCAGAAATCATTATCTGTTTCATTATGTGATATCCGGTAAAGGTACCCTTCAGATCACAGGAAAAGATACTTTCAAAGAATACTCTATTGAACGCGGCTCTGGCTTTCTAATTGAACCGGGACAAATAATTACCTACTGTGCAGATCGTCTGTTTCCATGGGAATATATGTGGATTGAATTTGATGGCATGAAGGCAAATGAATATATGAAGGAGGCCGGTCTTTCCTCCAGCTCCCCTGTGATGTCTCCAATTTCTCCTCAACTGTCGGAACAATTAAAAGATGAAATGATCTACCTCATCTCTCATTCTAATGAATCTTCCAGGCAATTGATTGGGCACCTTTATTTAATTGTGGATGCAATCATTCAGTGTTCTTCTAATCGTAAAAAGATTCAAGGGGGGAAAATTTCCAGACTGTATACGCAAGAAGCAATTGGATATATAGAACAATATTATTCCTGTCCAATTACTATAGAAGATTTGGCAAAAAGATGTAATCTGGACAAAAGTTACTTTGGGAAAGTTTTCAAAGAATCCATGGGACAATCTCCACAGGATTTTCTTATACGATACCGCATGAATAAAGCATCCGAGCTGCTGATTACGACAGATCTTCCTATTAACAGTATCTGTGTCCAGGTAGGATATATGAATCAGCTTCACTTTTCAAGAGCATTCAAAAATATATATGGGGTTTCTCCACGTACTTACCGACAAAATAAGCGTCTTATTCCTCAAAACTCTGCCAACAATAATAAAGTCAAAAAGCCGTCCAGTTCTTAAATCCATATATAAAACGGCTGTCATACAGGTGATAAAAAATCACAAGTGTGACAGCCCTTTGCTTATTAAAATCTAATTCTTCCTTATCAACGCCATCAAGAGACTTTACAGTAAACAATCGATTTTGCCAGGCTTTCCGCTTTTTCTGCCCCAAACAGGCGTCTGGTCAGCTCCAGTCCGAAGTCAATCGCCGTTCCCATGCCGCGGCTGGTCGTTACGTTGCCGTCTGTAACAACATTGCATGTCTGCACATCTGCCCCGGCAAGCCGCTCCTCAAAGCCCGGATAGCAGACCGCCCGCTTCCCCTTTAAGATCCCGAGGTCTCCCAGAACGCTCGGCGCCGCGCAGATTGCCGCGATACCGCCACCCGCCTCATTCGTTTTTAGCAGCAGTTCTGTCAGCCCTTTATGGGCACCAAGATGCTTCGTCCCCGGCATGCCGCCCGGCAGTACCAGAATATCGGCATCCAAGAAATCTGTTTCCTCAAACAGCGCGTCTGCCTCCAGCCTGATATTGTGCGACCCGCATACCTTTTTTGTATTGCTGATTGAGACCGTCGTCACCTCTGCTCCTGCGCGGCGAAGCAGATCCACCACCGTCAGCCCTTCTATTTCCTCAAAACCGTCTGCAAGAAATACATATACTTTAGTCATAATCGGTCTCTCCTTTCACCTTGACACTAATTTTTGACTTTGCTAAAATTATTTCAAAGATATTGTATATCATCTGCTGTTCATCGTCAAGATATTGTGCAAAATTCCAGTGTGGGCTATATTGTGTATGATTCCAGTGTGGGCAGATCCGGTTCACAAAACAGATCGGGAATGGATTTCTGCGCGCATTACTATGAACGAAATAAACAGCAGCTTAAAGGAGGATTTTATGGAGATAGAGAGAAAATTTCTAATAAAAGAGCTGCCGCAGAATCTGGAGCAATATCCCTTTCATATCATTGAGCAGGGTTATCTGTGTACCGAACCGGTAATGCGCATCCGCCGGCAGGACGATGACTATATATTTACCTACAAGGGAAGCGGCATGATGAGCCGTGAGGAATATAATCTTCCGCTGAATGAGACAGCGTACTTTCATTTGAAAGAGAAAACAGACGGGAATTTTATCTCAAAAAAGCGCTATGTCATTCCTATTCCGGATGATCTGCAGATTGAGCTTGATATTTTCGACGCTCCATTTGCCCCGCTGATGCTCGCTGAGGTGGAATTTCCGGATGAGGAAAGCGCAAACGCCTTTGTGCCGCCCGCCTGGTTCGGCAAAGACGTAACCTTTGACGGAAGGTACCATAACAGTTACCTAAGTACCATGCGACAATAAAATAACCCGGAAATACATCCTCTCAGCGCGTTTTTATCCCACTGGAAATTCAAAAGACTTTCCTGTGTGACCAGAAGGTGCGGGCGCTTGTCGCCGGGGAAGGGAGAGAGAGTTATGAATGACAGTCTAGGAAAAAAAATGCGCGGTCTGCGGGAGGGCAGGCATCTGACACAGGAAAAGTTCAGTGCCCTGCTCCACATCGAACGGGCAGCATACTCAAATTACGAAAATGATAAACGAATCCCATCCTTTGAAACTCTGCTGCTGATCGCGGATTTCTACAATGTTCCCGTAGAATATCTGATCCGCTCCGATTACACAGAAGCACCCCGGCGCAAAAAACGCGCTGCAGAATGGTTCTTTCAGAATTTTGGTCTGCTTGATCCCGGCATACAGGAAACAATCATTGCATTTGCAGACTTTCATCTGGCAGGAAAAGGGATTCATTAACCCGCACCGCCTATTGTCTGCTTATGGAAATATGACACCGGATTTTCCATAAAACATTTATGACACATATTTTATTTCTAACAGCGTCAGCCCCTGCGGCGGCGCTGTTTCGCCTGCTGCCTGCCGGTTTTTTGCCGCCAGCAGCTCCTGCATGTATTCCGGCCGGTAGTAACCGCTGCCTACGCGCAGAAGGGTGCCTACAATAATACGCACCATGTTGTACAGGAAGCCGTTTCCGCAAATGCGGATGGAGATCATGTCGCCGTCTTTGCGGATATCTGCCGAGTATATGGTGCGGACTGTGTTTTCCACCTCTTCTTTATGCGTGCAGAGGCTTTTGAAATCATGCTCTCCTACCAGATAAGAAAGCGCCTTTCGCATGTTTTCCACGTCCAGCGGATAGTAATAAAACAGCGAATAAAGCCGCCTGGTCGGATCGGGGAACCGGCGGTTTAAAATGCGGTATTCATAAGTTTTTACGGTGCTGCAGAAGCGCGGGTGAAAATCCGGCGCCACTTCGCAGGAATCCTGGATGCGGATATCCTGCGGAAGCCGTGTATTCATAGCATAGGAGATTTTCTCTGCCGGCATCCGTGCAGAGGTATCAAATACCGCCACATTCCCAAGCGCATGCACCCCGGCATCCGTACGGCTCGCTCCTATCACCCGGATCGGTTCACCAAGAAGCTCCGACAAATGCAGATTCAGCATACTCTCTATGGTGACAGCATTTGGCTGGATCTGCCATCCGCTGTAGTTTGTGCCGTCGTAAGCGACAATCAGCTTTACTCTTTTCATATCTTAAAACCCTGTGATTCTCTTCGCTGCATACATCGCCAGAAGATACAGCATCATGGCAAGATACGCCATGTGATCTCGCTTCTGGTATTTCAGCGGCTTCATTTTTGTGCGTCCCCCGCCGCCATGATAACCACGCGCCTCCATCGCCATTGCCAGATCGCTGGCGCGGCGGAAAGCGGAGATGAACAGCGGCACCAGAAGCGGTACCATACTCTTTGCCTTCTGCAAAAGACCGCCATTTTCAAAATCCGCCCCTCTTGCCATCTGTGCCTTCATGATTTTATCCGTTTCCTCCAGAAGAATCGGAATAAAACGCAGCGCAATCGACATCATCATCGCCACCTCATGCACCGGTACATGCAGCTTGTTCAGCGGACGCAGTCCTTTTTCCATGCCGTCTGTAAGCTGGTTCGGCGTCGTGGTGAGCGTCATCACCGAGGAACCAATAATCAGATACGTCAGGCGGATCGCCATAAATGCCGCCTGCAGCACACCTTCCTGCGTGATCGTCAGCTTCCAGATTTTAAAAAGCGGCTCCCCCGGCGTCAGGAACATATTAAAGACCACTGTAATCATCAGCAGGATCAGAATCGACTTTAAGCCCTTCACCATAAATTTAAAAGGAACCTTCGACGCCCTGATCACCCCTGCCAGACAGATGGTCGCCACCGCATATGCCGCAAAGGAGCGGAACAAAAACAATGAGAAAATGAACACCAGCGTGCCCACCAGCTTTGTGCGCGGGTCAAGGCGGTGAATTACCGAATCTGCCGGATAGTATTGTCCGATTGTAATATCTCTGATCATATTCCCACCTGCCCCATACACGCCAGAATGGACGCACGCGCCTCCTCAATGGTCATCGCGCCCGTATCCACCTGCATTCCGCGTTTTTTCAGTTCCTGCATCACGTACGTCACCTGCGGAGCCGCCAGCCCGATCTGCTCCAGCTCCCGGTAGTGTTCAAACACCCTCCGCGGCTCGTCATCAAAGCGCACATGCCCTTTCTGCATAACAATAATGCGCTCCACATATTTTGCAATGTCCTCCATGCTGTGTGAGACAAGCACAACTGTGATTCCCCGCTCCTCGTGAAGCAGTGCGATCTGGTCGAGAATATTATCCCGCCCGCGCGGGTCAAGTCCCGCCGTCGGCTCATCAAGAATCAGCACCTCCGGCTGCATTGCCAGGATTCCGGCGATCGCCGCGCGGCGCTTCTGACCGCCCGACAGCTCAAACGGCGATTTTTTATAGTACTTTTCCTTTAATCCTACCTGCCGCAGTGCTTCGTATGCACGCGCCTCCACCTCGTCTTTCGGAAGACCAAGGTTCTTCGGTCCGAAGCACACATCCGTGAACACATCCACCTCAAAGAGCTGATATTCCGGATACTGGAACACCAGACCGACCCGGCTGCGCAGCTCCTTCATGGAATATCCCTCCGCGTAGATATTTTCCCCATTGTAATAAATAGCGCCGCTCGTCGCCTTCACCAGCCCGTTCAGATGCTGGATCAGCGTCGACTTCCCGGAACCGGTGTGCCCGATGATACCGGTAAACTGCCCGTTCGGCAGTTCCAGATTAATGTCGGTGAGCGCCTGCTTTTCATAGGCAGTCCCCTGGCTGTATATATAGTTTAAATGCTCTATTTTTATCGACATTCCTGCCCCGCCTTCCCAAGAGCATCCGCAAGCTCGCGGATCGTCAGAATTCCCTCCGGAATATCCAGACCGCTCTTTCGCAGTTCATACGCAAGCATCGTCACCTGCGGCACGTCCAGCCTGTGCTCCTTCAGTTCGTCCACTCTGGAGAACACCTCGCGCGGCGTTCCCTGCATCAATATCTTTCCCTGATCCATTACAATGACGCGGTCTGCCTCGATAACCTCTTCCATATAATGTGTGATAAGAATAATGGTGATACCCTTTTCCCGGTTAAGCTTCTGCGCCGCCCGGATCACTTCCTTACGTCCGACCGGGTCCAGCATGGCAGTCGGCTCATCCAGCACAATACATTTTGGCTCCATCGCCACCACGCCGGCGATCGCCACGCGCTGCTTCTGTCCGCCCGACAGACGGTTGGGCGAATGGCTGCGGTACTCCCACATACCAACCGTTTTCAAACTATTTTCTACACGCGCAAGGATTTCCTCCGTAGGAACGCCCATATTTTCCGGTCCGAACGCAACGTCCTCATCCACCACGGTACCGATGATCTGGTTATCGGGATTCTGAAATACCATCCCTGCCGTCTGACGGATCGCTTCCAGCTTGTCCGCATCGCCGGTATCCATTCCATCCACAAAAACGGTGCCCTCGCTCGGCAGAAGGATAGCGTTTAAATGCTTTGCCAGTGTCGATTTTCCGGAACCGTTGTGACCTAAAATAGCAATAAACTGCCCCGGTGCCACGTCCAGATCCACACCGTCTACTGCACGATAAATGGCTTCTACACTGCCGTCTTCCCCGATTTTCTGATAATCATGCGAAAGCTTTTTTGCTTCGATAATTCCCATGTTTATTCTGTTTCCCTTCTGCACAAAGTCATTTTTACAGTCTGCAGCTCAGTTTTGTGAGATGATAAATTTCCTTTGTAAGCGCTTTGGTAATGTCGCCTTTTTTCAGACGCCACTTCCAGTTATCGCCCAGAGTAGACGGGAAATTCATGCGCGCCTCTTTTCCAAAGCCCAGATAATCCTGGATCGGAATGATGCAGGTGTCTGCTGTGCTGAGCATGGCAAGGCGGATGAAATCCCAGCGCACCTCCCCGCGCGGCGTGCGCTTATTGTTCATATAATCCTGTACGAAGGCCAGCTCCTTGCCCTTCAGCCCGTCATACCATTGCATCAGTGTTTCATTATCATGCGTTCCGGTATAAACCACGCAGTTTTTATCATAGTTATGCGGCAGATGGTCGCTAAGACCGTCCGCGTCAAACGCAAAGCCGAGCACCTTCATGTTCGGGTAGCCGCTTTCCTTTACCAGTTTACGCACAGAATCTGTCATCAGACCGAGATCCTCCGCGATCACATCCTTTTTGCCAAGCTTTCGCTCCAGCGTCCGGAACAGGTCTATGCCCGGTCCCTTCTCCCATCTGCCTCCTGTAGCATCCTTGTCCCCGTATGGAATGGAAAAATATTCATCAAAGCCGCGGAAATGGTCAATGCGCACAACATCATAGAGCTGATAGCAATGCTCCATACGGCGCGTCCACCAGTCGTAATCCTGATTTTTGTGCACATCCCAACGGTACAGCGGATTTCCCCAGAGCTGTCCGGTCTCGGAAAATGCATCGGGCGGGCAGCCTGCCACTGCCTTCGGTCTGCGGTCCTCATCCATCTGGAACAAATCCGGATGCGCCCATACATCGGCGCTGTCCAGCGCCACATAGATGGGAATATCCCCGATGATGCGGATGCCCTGCTCATTCGCGTATTCTTTCAGTTTTTTCCAATGCTGCATGAACTTGTACTGGAGGTACTCATAGAATTCGATTTCTTCTGCATACTCCCTGTAATAATAGTCAAGGGCATTTCCCCAGCGCAGGCGGATATCTTCCGCCCACTCCAGCCAGGAAGCGCCGTTAAAGCATTTCTTCACTGCCATGAATAATGCATAGTCTTTCAGCCATGACTGGTTTTCATCCACATATTTCAGAAAATCTGCATCTTTGCCGATCCCGCTGCGCTCATATGCCTTGCGCAGCAGTGCGAGACGCTTGTCATAAAGCTGTCCGTAATCGACGTAGCGCGGCTCCTGTCCGCAGTCTGCCTTTCTGCATTCCGCCTTCGTGAGGACACCTTCCTGGACCAGCGCCTCCAGATCGATAAAATAAGGATTTCCCGCGAACGTCGAAAACGACTGATAGGGTGAATCCCCGTAACTGGTCGGTCCAAGCGGCAGGATCTGCCAGTAGGTCTGTCCTGCTTCCGCCAGAAAATCAATAAACTCATATGCACTTTTTGAAAACATTCCGATCCCGTAGGGGGATGGGATACTGCTCACCGGCAGTAAAATTCCACTTGCTCTTTTCACTTTTTCTTCTCACTTTCCTATGCTGCATAAACTTCTTTTCTTTACTCCACCCGTCTGCGGTCTATCACACGCGAGATGAACATACCGATCATCTGGAAAAGCTGCGCCAGCACAACGAGCAATATTACCGTAACATAAAGAATGTTTGGCTGCCAGCGGTAATAGCCGTAACGGATGGCAATGTCTCCAAGACCTCCGCCTCCGCAGGCACCTGCCATCGCAGAGTAGCCCAGTATCGTATTTGTCGCAATAGTGGCGTTTACGACTAGAGATGTGCGTGCCTCCGTGAGCAGCACCTTAAAGATAATCGTCCAGGTGCTTGCGCCCATGCTCAGCGCTGCCTCAATCACACCGTGATCCACCTCTTTTAAAGAGGATTCCACCATTCTTGCTATGTATGGTCCCGCCGCGATCGTCAGCGGCACAATGGTTGCCGTCGCCCCGTAGCTCTTGCCGAGCAGCAGTCTGGTAAGCGGCTGCAGCATCAGCAGCAGGATCAAAAACGGAATACTGCGGAAAATATTAGAGATCACATCAAATATTTTATAGACGACCGCGTTCGGACGGATGCCGTCCTTGCCCGTGACTGTCAGCAGAATGCCCATCGGCAGCCCGATCACATAGCCGAAAAATGCGGAGGCGAGCACCATCCAGAGTGTTTCGCCGATTCCTTCGATAACCATCAATATTTCTTTTTCAGTCAACATACCCTTCCAGCTCCTCCACCGCTAATCTTGCGTTCTTCAAATATGCGATCATTTTGTGTCCTATCTCCTCGTCCTCCGGAAGCTGCAGAACCATCTCGCCCTTCGCCACACCGTCCAGATCCTTCGTGTTGGCATAGAGAATGTTCACAGGAGATTTGAAAGCCAGCACCATGTTGCCGATCACCGGCTCAAAAGACGAATTTTCCGAAAAGACAATGCGCACGCACCGCTTGCCCTTCATCTCCGCCACTTTCTCATAGCCCTGGTAAATCAGACGCTTCGCCTCGCGCGATTTCGGGGCAAGGAAAATGTCCTCCACTTTGCCGTGCTCTGCCAGATTGCCCTGATCAATAATGGCAACATGGCTGCAGATTTCCTGCACGACCGCCATCTCATGCGTGATGACCACGATCGTGATGCCGTACTGCCGGTTAATCTCCTTTAAAAGCTGCAGGATCGATTTTGTGGTCTGCGGATCGAGCGCGCTGGTCGCCTCGTCGCAGAGCAGGATCTGAGGATCGGAAGCAAGCACACGGGCAATCGCCACACGCTGCTTCTGTCCGCCGGAGAGCTGCACCGGATACGCCTTTGCCTTCTCCTCCAGCCCGACAA
The DNA here is from genome assembly GCA_002473385.1 of Lachnospiraceae bacterium UBA7225. Classification (GTDB taxonomy): domain Bacteria; phylum Bacillota; class Clostridia; order Lachnospirales; family Lachnospiraceae; genus Marvinbryantia. The sequence continues at coordinate 28,891 of DKTR01000061.1, read as the reverse complement.
TCTTCAGATACTCCATCGCCTTTTTGCGCGCCTGCGCCTTTTGCATCCCGGCAATTTCCAATGGAAAGCAGACATTATCGATGACACTCCGCTGCATGAGCAGGTTGAAATGCTGGAAGATCATGCCAATATCCTTGCGTGCCTCACGCAGCTCCTTCTCGGAGAGCTTTGAGAGATCCTTTCCATTTACCGTCACTGTTCCGCCTGTCGGGCGCTCCAGAAAATTCAGACAGCGCACAAGCGTACTCTTTCCCGCACCGGACATGCCGATAATGCCGTAAATATCCCCTTTGTGAATATCCAGGCTGACATCCCGCAGAGCGTGGACATCCATTTCCTTTAACTTAAATTCTTTTTCCAGATGTTCGATTTTAATAATCGGTTCCATATGTCCCTCCATCCGCTTTTCGCCTTCAACAAATATGTTTGAGTATAGCGCAAAAACAGGGCTGTGACAAGATATAATTCCTGCACAGCCCCTGTTTTAATACAACTGTCTGCCGTATAACCAGGCGGTTACTGTTTTATACGGTTACTCTGTCTCAGCCTCCGTTGCTGCTTCCTCCGCCGCATCGGCTGCATCTGCCCCGTCCTCAAACGGAATAACAGCGCCGTCATAAGTTTCATTGATGAAATTCTTGATCTCGTCGGATTTCAGAACCTCTACCAGAGCCTTGATACCTTCACTGTTCTCGTTGCCTTCCTTAACTGCAATGACGTTAACATAGGTTTTTGCAGCCTCGGAATCAGAGGATTCGTAAGCGATTGCATCGCTGCCTACAGAAAAGCCAGCGTCCAGCGCATAGTTGCCGTTCAGAACGACAAGTGCTGCCTCTGCGGTATATTTGGAAACCTGTGCTGCTTCCAGTTCCAGAATTTCCAGATTCAGTGTGTTTTCTTCGATGTCATTTACGGTTGCCGTAAGACCTGCCCCGTCTGCCAGCTTAATCAGTCCATTGTCCTGAAGCAGAAGAAGCGCTCTCGCCTCGTTGGTCGTATCGTTCGGAACTGCGATCACATCGCCCTCTTCCAGCTCGTCGATGCTGGATTTTGTGCCCGGATAAATGCCAAACGGCTCATAGTGGATACCGCCTGCGTTCACCAGAGAAGTACCCTGCTCCTCGTTGAAGCTGTCCAGGTACGGAATGTGCTGGAAGTAGTTTGCATCCATTTCACCGCTGTCCACTACCAGGTTCGGCTGTACATAGTCTGTGAATTCCACAACATCCAGTTTCCAGCCCTTTTCCTCCAGAAGCGGCGCCGCTGCTTCCAGAATCTGTGCGTGCGGTGTCGGTGATGCTGCCACCGTGATGGTTCCCTCTGCTGCTGCCGGTACTGCAAGAGCAAGTGCCAGGGTTGCCGCGAATGCGGCTGCTGTCAGTTTTTTCATAATCTTATCCTCCTTTTTTGTTTTTCCTACTTTTTTGGTAGGAAATGTATGTTTTTTATATCATACACGGATTTTAAAGGCTTGTCAAGTCTATTGTGTAAGAATTTCCGAAAACACTCGTTTTCTGAAAACCAAGACTGACAGCCAGTTTCTGCGAGGCAATATTGGAATCGGATGTGTGCAGTTTCAGATACGGAAGTTCCAGAACATCCCGCGCATAAGCAAGTACGGCTTCTGCCGCTTCTTTCGCATAGCCGCGGCGGCGGTACTGCCGCGCGATCAGATAAGCAAGCTGCCATCCTCCCGCCTCTTCGTTTTCCACACCAATACGCCCGGCCACTGCGCCGGAGCTTTGCTCAGCGACGGTCCACAATCCATACCCGTACAGCGGATACTGGCGCTTCGTATAAGAATAAAATGTTTCCTCCGGGTGTTCCTTAAAGGGCACGACATCCGGATTATCCGCCTCATCGCCGTACATGGCAAGAAATGCAGGCAGATCCTCCATCACGGATTCCCGGATCAAGAGACGCTTTGTCTGTGCGATCATCCATGGAAGCCCATAGTGACGCTGCCAGAGACGCACAAGCGCCTCTTCGCCCAGCTCCCTGACGACATATTCACAGTTTGATTCGGGCATCCTGCTCTGACCGTTGTCCGTCTTCTGCAGACATAGTGCGTCCTCCCTAAGAACCAGATCTACACCCCAGACGGATTCCTGCTGTTCTGCGCTCTCCAGAAAAATACACGGAAGACTCCGCTGCGCCAGGGCACGCGCCGCCTCCGGCAGAACTGTCACATAAATTGCGTGATCCTCCTTCCGGATAGAATCTGCCAGCGCCGCTTCGCATGCCTCTTTGCTCCCTATCTCACGCAGAGAGATCAGCATTTCTCCGGTTCCGGGTACTCGGTGCCAAAGGTCTCTACTGTCACTGTCTTTATCTTCTGCTCTGTGAGCGGACGGTCACGATAGTCGGTATCTTCCCCGGCAATGCGGTTTACCACATCCATACCCCCGGTTACTTTTCCAAATGCTGCATAAGCGCCATCCAGATGCGGAGCTGCTTTATGCATAATAAAGAACTGGGAACCAGCGGAATCCGGATTCATTGCACGTGCCATTGAGAGCACGCCTTCCGTATGTCTCAGATCGTTTCTGAAGTGATTAGCGGAAAATTCCCCTTTGATGCTGTAGCCCGGGCCGCCCATTCCGGTACCGTCCGGGCAGCCGCCCTGGATCATAAAACCGTTGATGACACGGTGAAAAATCAGTCCATTATAAAAGCCCTTTTTAATCAGACTGATAAAATTATTTACGGTATTCGGCGCAATTTCCGGGTAAAGCTCTGCTTTGATCACATCCCCGTTTTCCATGGTAATTGTTACAATCGGATTTTCTGCCATTGTAATTTCTCCTTTCTTTGAACCCTGGTATCATCCAACCATGATACCTGCGGATTGCTACGTGCCATGCACTTCCACAATCCTGGTATCATAATTATGTTTCTGTCTGCATAAAAAGTCAAGTTTTTTTGTAATTTACTCCTGATAAAGATGAATCCACGGCGTAACCGCTGAGATAGACGCGAAATCCCGGCGCATCACCTCTTTTTCACCGCCGTCCTCGTTCACCACCAGAAGGCGGTCCGCCAGCGGGAGGGAATCAGAGAGGACCATTGTCAGAATCACCACCGCGATCCCCTTATCCAGCAGCATCTCCAGCATCTTCCAGACAACCATACGGTGCGGCAGATCCGCCCCCTTAAAGGGCTGGATGCAGAAAACAATTTTCGGTTTCTGCAGCAATACACGCGTATAGATCATCTGGTATTTCTGTTTTTCGCTCAGCTCCTCCACCGGCATATCAAAGACCTCGTCTCCCAGAACCGGACCGTACTCCTGCCGGATACTGCTGCGAATGCTTCTGCCAAGCCAGAGAAAGGGCATTCTGCGGGAAAGTGAGATACACAGGTTCTCCATATATGTAAGCTTCGGAAATACCATGCTTCTGGTGGGCAGCTCCTGAATGACGGCAAGCTTTTCACAGCCCGCAAATTTTTCCGGTTTTCCCAGCAGATAAAGCCCGCCGGATTCCGGCTCCTTATCTCCGGCAATCATCTGCACAAGTTCCTGGAAAATATGATTTTCCTGAATCTGGACGACCAGACACTCCCCACTGGAAACTGTAAGACTGAAATTACGGACATACTCCCCGCACAGCCCATCGGTGCGCAAAACCTCCTCATGCTCTCCCCCGTCATTTACGCGGCTTTCCAGGTGACTGCGCACCATGCGGTCATACTCCGCCGGATACAGGCGCAGAATCTCATCCGCCATTTCCTCCGGGCGCACAATTTTGTGGATGCGCCCGTTGGAAAACATAGCGGAACGGTCACAGATCATGACAACCTCTTCAAAATGCGGACAGATATATAAAAAAGAAAAACCCTGTGCGGCATAATGACGCAGAATCTCATGAAGCTTCTTTAATTCCCCGTAGCTGATCAGCGTTCCGATATCGTTCAGCACAATCAGACGGTGTCCCATAACGATTGCCCGCAGAAGTTCAACAATCACGCGCTCGAATTCGGACAGCGTCTCCACACGGGCATCTGCGGAAATATCCATGCCGATATCTGCAAAAAAAGGCGCAAGCTGTCTGCCGAGCAGTTTTGTGCGCACAATCTCCTGCCCGAAACTCTGCCGCAGGACGAAAACGTTGTCCAGCACCGTCATATTTTCCACCAGTCGGCTTTTTCCCTCAATAATACTGAGGCGGTTCGGCTGCTTTTTTGCTTCCTTCCAGGAATTGATTTTTTCTCCGCCGTAATATATATAACCATCATAGAGCGGCAGGTTGTTCTGCAGAAGCTTTAAAAACGCCGTCATGCCGTATGCATTGACCGGTATCATGCCCATGATCTCCCCGCGGTAAATCTGGAGATTGAAATCCTCCAGCAGCATGATTTCCTGTTCCATATAGGTCACGCGCTCCATGCGGAATATTTCCTGTTTCATCCCAACACATCCCGGTTTCTGATTTCCCGGTCGCTCGTTACGATCGGGAGTGTGATTTCCACATCCGTCCCGCTCTGAGGCACCGAATAGACATGAATGCCGTATTCGTCGCCGAAAATCAGATGGATGCGGTTGTTTACATTTACCAGTGCGATGCCGCCCCGCTTTTCCTCCTCCTGTGAGGCGAGCGGACCGGAACTTTTCCCCAGCTTGCGGTTCAGCTTCGTCAGGGTTTCCTCATCCATACCAACGCCGTCGTCGGAAATGCGGATCAGAAGCCGGTCCTGCGTGCGTGCAAAGCAGATATACAGATTGCCTGTGCCGATTTTCAGCTCCGTCCCATGTATGATGCTGTTCTCCAGAATCGGCTGCAGCGTCAGCTTCGGAATGCGGCAGTTCATAATCTCCTCCCACTCTTCCGGCTCATATTCGATATGTAACTGAAGGCGCTCTCCGAAACGGTATTTCTGGATTCCAAAATAGGTCTCACAGTTATCCAGCTCCTCTTCCACCGAAACAAGATTTTCCACCTTTGTAATGGTATAGCGGAAAAATTTCGCCAGAGCCTCCGTCATATCAGCAACACCATCCAGTCCGGCAATTAATGCCTCCCCACGGATACTCTCCAGCGTATTATAAAGGAAATGCGGATTGATCTGATTCTGCAGCGCGAGATACTGCGCCTGCCGCTTGTTCAGATCCATAAACTGCGGTGACCGGGCATTCTGCTCAATGCGGGCGAATTCTGCATGAATGACGGGCGTAATTGCCATAATATCAGATTCCTTTGCGTCCGAAAACGGATATCCCTCCGCCAGACGCTGCAGCATCCTTTCACAGCGGCGATACGGCAGGACGATCCACACCCAGCCCACCACCAGCGCTGCCGCCAGCACACACAGCAGCAGCACCGCCAGCAGAAGGGAGGCTTCCCCCTGCCAGATCAGATAAATCTGTATAGCCGCCAGCACCGCCGTTACCGCGGCATAGACAAGCGCAGCGCAGGCGACACGGTTTGAAATATATTTCAGTTTCTCCGGCTGTTTCATGTCTTTCGTCCCCTCTATCCGTAAAGCTTCCGGTAGGTCGCCGGTTTCACGCCGACCGTCTTTTCAAAGGTATGCGTAAAATGCTTCAGATCGTTGTAGCCCACCCTCCGGCATATCTCCGCCACCGGCGTATTGGTCTCACGAAGCAGACTTTTCGCCTGCTCCATCCTCACCTGAATCAGATATTTGGCAAACCCGTCGCCCTCTATCTTTTTAAAGAGCGTACTAAAGTATGCACTGCTCAGCCCCACAGCGCTGCTCACCTCTTCCAGGGTGATAGGCTCACTGTAATGGTTCTGGATGTACTCCTTCGCATTGCGGATGGGACGGACAGTATCGTTTTCCCGTTTCTGCAGCATTGCGCTGATCTGCATGCGCTGAAAGTCCCGCAGGCAGGAAAAAAGCTCCTCCATGCTCCGGCACTGTCCGCAGCACTGCCGGAACTGCTCCAGCTTCTGTGACCGTTCCTGCATCTGGACATGAGCAGAAAAGATATCGGAGGCAGAAGAAACAAGCTCCATGATCTCACTGCCGCGCACATCCTTCGTCCGGCGGACTTCCTCCTCCAGCACTGACACTGCCGCGTCCGCCCTCTCCACACTCAGCAGCTCCACCGCCTGCGTAATCTCCCGCAGATAGCGCTCCATCACATTGCTGCTCTTCAGCGCGGAAGGCTCGCCCATGTGCTCCAGCACCCTTCCGGTGCCTCTAACGATCCGCTCCTTCATCAGCAGCGCCGCTTCCCTCATCGAATCCGCAAGCTGCTCGGGTCTCAGGATGGCGCTCCCAAGAGACATCGAAAAAGATATAGAACTGAACAAATTTTTCTGCATTTCAATCTGACCAAGGCAGTCCTTCAGCATCCGGCGCACCTGCTCCTGACGCGCCTTTTCATAATTTAAGATTCCCAGGCACCAGAAGCCCCGCACGCCCAGCAGAAATCCGCAACATTTTTCTTTCAGAGCGCGCTCCAGAATCTCGCGTGCCTTACCCATCAGAACGCCGGCCGAGCCCTCTCCCAGTTCCTGCCGTCCGCAGTCCAGCTTCAGGCAAAACGCCTGGAAATAGCCTGGCTGCACCTGCATCCCATACGTCTCCCGCAGCGTCCTCTCCGACAGCTCCACACTTTTTTGCAGAAAAAGCGTCTCCAGCAGCTCATCCCGCAGGCGGCACACATCCAGCTCGGCCTTGCGCTTCAGCTCCAGCTTGTCCTTCTCGGATGCCCGCCTCTGCAAAATACGTTCCCGCAGCTTTTCCAGCGTCGCCGTCAGCTCCGATTTACTGATCGGCTTCAGAAGATAATCGCCCACTCCAAATTTTATCGCCTGCTGCGCATATTCAAAATGCGCATAGCCGCTGATAATAATAATCTCTAACTGCTCTGCGCTCCTCTTT
>DKTR01000061.1:21267-21838 GCA_002473385.1 Lachnospiraceae bacterium UBA7225 | reverse complement strand
ACTGCTCTGCGCTCCTCTTTACCTGTTCGATCAGCTCCAATCCGCTGCACCCCGGCATACGGATATCCGTAATCAGAATATCCGGACGGGTCTGCTTTACGATCTCACACGCCTCCAGACCGTTGTGCGCCGTCCCGACGACCTCCATCGACAGCGCCTGCCAGTCGGCAAGCGCCTCAATCAACCGGCAGATCCGTTCCTCATCATCCGCAATTACTACCTTTAACATACTTTTTTCCTCACACCCGCAAGTATTTTCCCCGTTTATTATGATACCATGAAGCAGGCAGCTTTACAAGCTTTCCCCGGTCCCGGAGACTGCCAAAAGACCGCCGGTATCCCTCCGGCGGTCTCCTGAATGAAATCGCTTGTTTTCTTATTCTGCTAATGCTTCTTTTGTCAGAACAGATACGCCTGTGTCAGTAACCTCTCCGCCAAGAGACTCACCGCCGATTGCTGCAACTGCTGCCTTTACGCCTTCGGAACCCATTACATCCGGGTTCTGTGCCATGGTTGCCAGCAGATAACCATCCTCGATGAGGTTCAGGATCGCATCGGATTTATCGAAACC
>DKTR01000061.1:13720-20990 GCA_002473385.1 Lachnospiraceae bacterium UBA7225 | reverse complement strand
GATCGCATCGGATTTATCGAAACCAACACCAATGATGTCTGCATTGCCGGAAGCCTTAATTGCGTTGCCTGCTCCGGTTGTGGAACCTTCGTTGCATCCGAAGATACCAACCACACCCTGAGTAATGTAATTCTCAGCGATGCTCTGGGATTTTGCTGCGTCGCCTTCGCCGTACTGTGTTTCCATCAGTTCGAACCCGGTTCCTTCAAATGCTGCGCGGAAGCCCTCTTCACGGTTTACACAGGAATCGGTAGCTGCGTTTACATTAATGATACCGATTTTACCGGAAGTAATTCCCTTTTCTTCCAGTGCCTTGAGCATCTCTTCACCTGCAGTCTGGCCTGCTGCCTTGTTGTCGGTAGAGAAGGTAGCCTCTGCCTCAACGTTTGCCGGAGAGTCTACATAAATGATTTTCACGCCTGCGCTTACTGCTTCCTGGAGTGCGGAAGAAATCGCATCCGGACCGTTTGCCGCCACAAGGATCGCCTGATAGCCGCCTGCAACCGCATTGTTTACACACTCGATCTGCTGGGAGTCGTCCTTCGTGTTCGGGGACATGAAATCAACCGTTACCCCGAGCTCCTCTGCTGCCTTCTGCGCGCCCTCGTTCATCGTAATCCAGTGCTGGTCGATAGAATCCATCGTAATCAGCGCAATCTTTTCTCCCTCTGCGGAAGCGCCCATTCCAAACGCCGCCGTAACAGCCATCATAGATACCGTAAGTGCTGCCAACATTCTTTTCTTCATTTTAAAATCCTCCTTAAATTAAATGTTTTTATTTCCTATCCGCAGTATTCTGCGGTCTAGTTCTGAGTTCAACCCTTTTTCTTTTTGCCGAACTGCCCGCTTCTCACGACTACTTCCAGAAGCACGGCTCCGACTACGATAATACCGATTACGAGACGCTGGATACCAACCTGGGCACCGATCATGTTCAGACCATTTTCCAGTGTCTGCCACACTGCCGCGCCTGCCAGAGTACCGAGCAGGATACCGGTGCCGCCGAGCGGTGATACGCCGCCGATAACGCCTGCCGCAACGCCATACATCTCATACATATTGCCCGCTTCCATATTTCCCATGCCTGCCTGTGCACAGAGAATAAGTCCTACCAGCCAGGAGCACATGGAGCTTACCATATACGCCTTAATGGTTGTTCCCACCACGTTTACACCGGAGAGCTTTGCCGCGTCAATGTTGGAACCGATCGCATAAATGTGGCGTCCGGTTCTCGTCTTCGACAGAATGAAGAAAAACAGGATAAATACCAGTATGGCAATCCAGAAGGTATTGTAAACGCCCAGTGTCTTCCCGTAATAGAAGAAATTCTGGAATTTATCCGCCGTTTCCTTACCGACACCGGTTGCGATCGCATCGGTATTGCGGTTCCCGTTTACCATGTAAGCGATGCCTCTGGTAACAAACATGGTTCCAAGTGTGGCAATAAACGGCGGCAGCTTAAATTTTCCTACCAGATATCCGTTCGCAACACCGGTTGCCAGACATGCCAGCAGCGCTACCAGAATCGCAAAAAGCGGATGAATTCCGTGCGTCATCAGCGTCGCGGAGATCATGGCGCTCATGCCGACCATGGTACCAATGGAAAGGTCAATGTTTCCGGTAATCAGTATGTAGCTCTGCGCAATACCGATCAGCAGGTATTTTGACATGGAGCGCAGCAGGTTCAGAATATTCTGTCCCGAAAACACCGCCGGATTAATCAGACCAAATGCAATGTAAATAATAATCAGACCGGCGAACGCCGTCAGCGCGGCGCCCATGCCCCGGATACCCAGAAGCTTTTTCAGCGGGCTTTGATTTTTGTTATTCATGTTGTTTCTCCTCCCAGATTACTTACTGCCAATTTTCTTGTCCTCAAAGGTCGTTGCCAGCGTCAGAATCTCACTTTGCGTCGTCTCCTTCGCCATCACTTCGCCGGTGATCCTGCCGTCGCACATAACAATGATGCGGTCGGCAATTCCCATAACCTCCGGCATCTCCGAAGATACAAACATAACGGCAATTCCCTGTTTTTTGAGCTGATTCATCAGATTGTATATCTCGACCTTCGCACCGACATCGATTCCTCTGGTCGGTTCATCGAAGATGACTACCCTGGAATCCCGCGCAAGCCATTTTCCAACTACCACCTTCTGCTGGTTTCCGCCGGAAAGGTTCCCCGAATCGATCTCCACATTCGGTGTCTTGATTCTTAAATCCTGCACGGCTTTCTCGCAGAGCCTATCTTCTTTACTGCTGCTGACCACACCGAGCTTATTGCATATCCAGTCCAGATTTGGAAGCGCCAGGTTCTGGCGGATGCTGAGCTTCGTACAGAGTCCGTCCTTTTTGCGGTCCTCTGGAGCGAGCACCACGCCGTTTTTGATGGCATCCATAGGACAGGTAATCTTCACCTGCTTTCCATCCACGTAGATTTCACCGCTCTCTTTGGGATCCACCCCGAAAATTGCCCGCGTCGTCTCGGTTCTGCCCGCGCCCATCAGCCCGGCAAAGCCCACGATTTCTCCCTCATAGACAGAAAAGCTGATGTCTCTTACCATTTTCCCGGCATTAAGGTTTTTTACCTCAAACACCTTTTTGCCTTTTTTGCACTCCACCCGCGGGAATTTTTCTTTGATCTCACGCCCGACCATATTGGCAATGATCTGATCCATCGTCATGTCGGCGAAATTTCCGCTTGTGATGTACTGCCCGTCGCGCATGATCGTCACGCGGTCTACAATATGCGCCAGTTCTTCGAGACGGTGTGATATGTATACAATTCCATGCCCCTCCGCCTTCAGCTTGCGGATGATACGGAACAGATCGTCGATCTCTCTTGCTGTCAGTGCGGAGGTCGGCTCATCCATAATTAATATCTTTGCATTGATGGAGAGTGCCTTGGCAATCTCAACCATCTGCTGCTTGGACACCGGCAAATCACCGACAGTCTGCCGCGGATCAATATTAATCTTCAGATCATCCAGAATCCGCTTTGCTTCCGCCTCCATTTTTGCGTTATCCAGGGAAAACTTTCCCCGCAGTTCCCGTCCCAGGAACATATTTTCCGCAACTGACAAATGACGGCACATATTCAGCTCCTGGTGAATAATTGCCACGCCTGCCTGCTGCGCCTGTTTTGGCGTCAGGTCTCCATATTCCTTTCCGAAGATTTCCATAGTACCGCCGTCTCTCGTGTAGACGCCGCTCAGAATCTTCATAAGTGTGGATTTTCCCGCGCCATTTTCCCCAAGAAGTGCCATGACCTCACCGGAGCGCAGCTCGAAATTCACTGAATCGAGTGCCTTTACCCCCGGAAATATCTTGGTAATATTTTTCATGGAGACAATGACTTCATTCATTCCGTTGTCCTCCTTTACCAGTTGGCAAGTTGCACACCGGCCCGTGGTTTCCGGACCTTTGTGTATGCGATTTCCTTTTCTTAAATCTATTATACCATTATTTATTTGTGCAAAAAGAGGGGGAGATTTTTGTTTTAGAGGGGTTTTTTATGCATGTTGCACCCCATGTTTTTTGCACTTGTCTTTGCCAGGCATATCCTGTAAAATAAAAGCGCAGATATTGAAAGGAGCTTCTATGAAATTATGAATACATTTTTCAGCACCCTGTCCGGTCAGGCAGTCAGCGTTGTCTGCCGTATTTTATTTGCGCTGATCGTCTTTTTTATCGGACGGATACTTGTAAAAAAGCTTTTGAAAATGCTCGCAAAAGGCGCGCTTCTCTCACGCACAGACGATGCCGTTAAGAGCTTCATCCAGAGCTTTGCCTATTTCGGACTTTATTTTCTGCTTGCCGTAATTATCGTCAGCATTCTCGGGGTACCGATGTCCTCCATCTCCGCGCTCATTGCCTCCGCAGGCGTGGCCATCGGACTTGCCATGCAGGGTGGTCTCTCTAACCTGGCAGGCGGCATCATGCTGATTATTTTCAAGCCGTTCAAACTGGGGGATTATATTGAAACCTGCGGCATTACCGGAACTGCCAGGGAAATCAACCTGTTTTACACCGTCATTGTAACACCGGACAACAAGCGCATCACCGTGCCGAACGGCAATCTGATGAACGCTACGATCATTGATTATTCCGCGGAAAACCTGCGGCGCGCAGAGGTAATCTTTACCTGCGCAAGAAGTGAAGATCCTGCAAAAGTGCAGGAGATCATGCTGAAAACCATGGAGAAAATTGAAAAAATCCTTCCGTCGCCGGAGCCTCCTTTTGCCAGGCTCACCGGCAGCACCGGCGACGCACTGGAATTTACCGTGCGCACATGGTGTACCAATGCCGACTATCTGGGCGTTCTCTATGACCTGAATCAATTTATCACAGAGGCACTGCAAAAAGCCGGAATCCAGGCGCCCGCCATGCGCATTCTGGCGGACGCCTGAAGCATGTCACTTATTATTTTTCAAACAATTCTTTTGCCGCTCTCATGTTTTCCATAATGGAGACCGCAAACGGGCAGCGGCTTTCACAGGCGCCGCACTGGATGCACTCTCCCGCATGGTGCGGCAGCAGCGCATAATGCTCTCTTACCGTTTCCGGCACTTCGCCCTGCGCTTTCGCCAGATTTAAAAATTTTGTGACAGATGCCACGTCGATCTGCTTCGGGCACGGCGCGCAATGGCTGCAATACATGCAGTGCCCCTTCCAGCTGATATTCGGGAAGGAGGCAAACGCCGGCGCATAGTCCTTTTCCTCCTCAGAAGCCTCCTCGTAGGCAAGGCATTGTCTTAACTGTTCCTCCGTGTGCGCTCCGGCAAGCACTGTAGCCACTGCCGGACGGCTGAGCGCATAATGCAGACACTGATATACCGTCAGCGCTTTCCCTGCCGGAGACAGCTTTTCATCCAGCAGATCTCCGCCGCCAAACGCCTTCATTACAGTAATGCCAACACCGAGCCTCTGGCACGTCTCATATAATTCCTGACGCTCCGGATCCATATTGACCAGCGGCGCTGCATAATTTTTCTCTGCCCAGAGTTCCTCCACGTCCTCGCTCGCGGGCTGCAGATCGTAGCAGGGGTTGACGCTGAACATCAGCACCTCAATAAAACCGCTCTTCACCGCCGCCAGCGCTACCTGCGGATTGTGACTGCTCAGACCAATGTGGCGGATGCGGCCCGCCTGTTTCAACTCCGCCGCATATTGCAGAACACCGTCATTTACAATGCGATTCCAGTCATCCATAGCATCCACATAGTGAATCATTCCGATGTCTATGTAATCTGTCTGAAGCAGGGAAAGCATTTCTGCAAAACCCGCCTTCACCTCCGCGAGATTTCTTGTCCGCTTATACTGTCCATTTTTCCAGACGGAACAGACATGCGACTGGATAATAAATTTCTCCCGCCTGCCCTGCAGCGCTCTGCCAACGCTTGCGCGGATTTCCGGATTCGATGTGTAAAGGTCAAAATAATTGATACCGTTTGCTTCCGCGATATCAAAAAAGCGCCCGGTATTGCGGCAGTCATCCTCGCCGAAGCCCTCACAGCCCATGCCGATCTCGCTCACGCGCAGACCGGTCTTTCCAAGTTCCCGATAGTTCATATGCTCTGTCTCCTTTCCTGATACAGATGCCGGCGAAAACCCTTTTTTATTATGGCAGGCAGACATTCCGGATCATGAAAGCCGCTGCTCTGCCTCCGGCATCACGGTATTTTCAGTATAACGCCTGGAGTTCACTCCAGGTCAAGTATTTCCTCGTCCTCTTCTTCCTCCACATTCTCTGCCGGACGCCACGCCTGCCCGAACTTCACATCCTTAAACAGCGCCGCAAGTCCCGTGATCTGCTTCAGACGCAGAACCTCATCGCGGTCCATGCCGAGGTGCCTGGCAATCCAGGCATCCGAGCGTCCCAGTTCATGCAGCTCTTTTACAATATTACTCATCAGATCAACATCATGGCTTCCGCGCGCACGGTTGTGGCGGATAGTGCTCGCCATCCGCTGATCCAGAGGCTTGTCTATCACAGAAACGGGCAGCAGCCCCTTTTCCCGCTCATAAATATCCGGGTACTCCAGCATAATACGGTAGCGGTGAAATCCGTCTACAATAATATATGTATCCGATGCTTTATTATAGTAGCAGACGATCGGCATCGTGTACCCGTCCGCCTTTACACTATCGTAAAGCAGCTTCATTTCCGGCGGTGCAACCTTGTTCGGATTGTAGGTGTTTGGCTTGATTTTTTCCACCGGGACGGCAATTACATGATATACCGGACTTTTATGCTCCATGATCCATATCCTCCAGACTCTTGTATTTTTCGCGGATCAGATCTATCCGCTTCTGCTGCTCCCGCGTCATCCCAAAGCCCATAAAGCGACAGGTGTGATCGTTTTTCAATATGCAGTAACACATCCGTTTCCAGCTCGGAATGTCCTTGGTCGATCTGATGTCGTCCGTGTCATCGGGAATCGTGCCGACAAACACGATGCGCGTTTTCTTTTTCAGAGTATAATTTGAGACCCCGTTCCTGCGGATCTTATATCCGTGGTCGATCAGCTCCTGGATAGTTTCCTCATCCATCCCGCCGCCCGTTTTGTGCCAGAATTCAATAGATGTATTAAACTTTTTCACATAATTGTTCCGCAGTCTCGCCGGAAGCGTATCCAGCAAAAACAATGTGTACGAGCGCCACGTATGTCCCTTGGGGAGTGTGATATTACGGTATCCCATTGCCTTTGTCCTGCCATAGATGCTGGCAAAATTCGCCCCGCGCACCCGCCCGACCAGCTTTGTCCAGATTTCCGGATCGATCACCCGGTATAAATTCAGCGAATCCTTCGAATAATCGTTGAACGGCGACGCCACACGCATCTGCGACACCTTCAGCCCCGCCATATAATAGAGATCATACAGACGGTTATACTCGTAATTAAACATATAATTTGCGTGCCAGACATCCTCTGAAGACCAGTCATATAAAGGCGATGCGCACCAGACATCCTTAAAGGTCTGACTGATCCAGCATTCCCCCTTATAGCCGTATTTTTTATTCAGAAAGCCGCTGTAACGCTGCAAAGATTCATCCGCCCGCATTCCCAGAAGACACACGGTCTTTTTGTTGCCATGCGAAAGACGATACCAGCGCCCAAACTGCTTGGCAAGATCCTCCTGATGCATCCGGTAACGATAGGTCGTCATCGGATTGTTTTCCAGGTTGATCACATATTCCTTCTGCGGCATCGGGCGCACCCAGATATCCTTTTTCGTATCATCCCACGGATACCAGTACATCTCATAGCTG
>DKTR01000061.1:12976-13431 GCA_002473385.1 Lachnospiraceae bacterium UBA7225 | reverse complement strand
GTACATCTCATAGCTGCTTAAGGCCGTGCGCGTCGCCATCGGCAGGCATACCCAGTACGGTTCCACCTCACCCTTTATGCGCTCAAAGGTCTTTTCCACGTACTCCGTCGTCACCGTATACTGCGCTTCAAAATCCTGATGGAAAACCCCGATCTTTTTCTCCGGGTAATATTTCCGCTGAAAATCAAGTGTCATATTAAGGAGCAGACCGCTGTCTTTCCCACCGGAAAAGGACACATAAATATTGTCGAATTCCTCGAAAATCAAACGCAGCCGTGTCTGAAATGCCTCATAAACATTCTGTTCTATATATTCACGTACCATATTGTCACCCAAAATAATTTCCATAATTTGCCATTTTTTTACAAAGCATTGATACTAATTTAGCACAAGAGGCGACTTTATTCAACCAAAATCAACACATGAAAAAAGACAGGAAATTCAGCAAATGAAAA
>DKTR01000061.1:0-12702 GCA_002473385.1 Lachnospiraceae bacterium UBA7225 | reverse complement strand
TTCAGCAAATGAAAAAGACAACAGGAGCGTACCCGTTGTCTCTAAGAAAATATTGCAACCGCACAGTTGGAAATATATTGTTGTGTATATCACAGATGCAGCATAAGACACTTCGTAACAAGTGACAGGATCACAACATCACATCAGATATCTCTGCGCCGCCGGATGCTTCTGTATCCAGCCCTTCACAAACCGGCTGGTGAAGTAACCGACAACCAGCCCGATAAGGATTCCCGCTGCTACGTCGGTAGGAAAATGTACGTAGAGGTATAATCTTGAGAAGGAGATAAGCGCTGCAAAAATGAACGCCGCGATCCCCCATTTTTTATGGTTCTGGAAGACTGCCATTGCGGACACAAAGGAAGCCTGCGAATGCCCGGACGGGAAGGAATAATCGCGCGGATTTGAGACGAGCAGCTGTACTGCATCATTAATCCAGCACGGACGCTCCCGCCCCATCAGTGGCTTGATTGTCACATTTGTAATCAGCGCTCCCACAATTAAGCTGAACAGCACACAGATGCCGCACACCCGCGTTTTACGGAAAAACAGCAAAAAAATGCCAAGCATGATCCAGAAATCCCTGCCAAACCAGGTAATCGTTGTAAAAAAACTGTCTAAAAGCGGCGTATGCAGATTCTGGAGTGCATCTAAAAAAGAAAATTCCCAGGTCATAAAATCCTCCCTTATATTATGAGTTGCCCGGCAAATGAGACATGTATTTTATGTCCATCTGTCCCCGGCTTATGCATATTATATCCGAGTCCTGTACATACTGCAACATAAACCTTCCTGTTTACTCTGTTTGTCTCACGCGGATGTTTGTCTTTTTCCGGTTGACACAAGTGAAATTTGTGATATAATAGCGAGAAGCACCACACTTTTAGGAGGAAAATAAATATGTATTCATTTGACGAGATCCAAGCAGTGGACAGCGAGGTTGCTTCTGCCATCCGGCAGGAAATCGACCGCCAGAATTCCCACATTGAACTGATTGCTTCAGAAAACTGGGTGAGCAAAGCCGTTATGGCGGCAATGGGAAGCCCGCTTACCAATAAATATGCGGAAGGCTACCCCGGAAAGCGCTACTATGGCGGCTGCGAATGCGTCGACATCGTGGAAGAACTTGCCAAAGAGCGTGCCTGCAAACTGTTTGGCTGCGAATATGTCAACGTACAGCCGCACTCCGGCGCACAGGCAAACATGGCAGTCTTTTTCGCTATGCTGAAGCCGGGCGACACTGTTATGGGCATGAACCTTGCGCACGGCGGACACCTGTCCCACGGAAGCCCTGCCAATTTCTCAGGCGCTTATTTTAACATTGTACCGTACGGTGTAAACGATGACGGCGTGATCGACTATGAGGAAGTGCGCAGAATCGCGCTCGAAGCAAAGCCAAAGCTGATCGTGGCAGGCGCAAGTGCATATGCCCGTATCATCGACTTTAAGCGCTTCCGTGAAATCGCAGATGAAGTGGGAGCATACTTGATGGTCGATATCGCACACATTGCCGGACTTGTCGCTGCAGGTGTACATCCGAGTCCGATTCCCTATGCGCATGTCACCACAACCACCACGCACAAAACGCTGCGCGGTCCGAGAGGCGGCATGATTATGAGCAGCAACGAAATCGCAAAGCAGTTCAATTTCAACAAAGCGGTATTCCCGGGCATCCAGGGCGGTCCGCTGATGCATGTGATCGCGGCAAAGGCAGTCTGCTTCAAAGAAGCTTTGCAGCCGGAATATAAAGTATACCAGGAAAATATCGTGAAAAATTCCAAGGCACTCTGCGCCGGTCTTATGAGCCGCGGCATTCATATCGTGTCCGGCGGCACCGACAATCATCTGATGCTGGTTGACCTGCGCGGCACCGGAATCACCGGAAAAGCGATGGAAAAACTGCTCGATGAAGCAAATATCACCTGCAACAAAAATGCCGTTCCGAATGACCCGGAATCTCCGTTCGTTACCAGCGGTGTCCGTCTCGGAACTGCGGCAGTTACCTCCCGCGGCATGAATGAAGAAGATATGGACAAGATCGCCGAGGCAATTTCACTGATGATTGCAAGCGCCGACAATAAAGAAAAAGCAATTGCGATCGTCAAAGAGCTGACAGATAAATATCCGCTGAACGCATAAAAATTACTTCGGAATTACTTTTACCGGAAAAAAATCCCCCGGCACGCTTACCGCATCCGGGGGCTTCCATTTTTTCTAGGATCTGGTAATAAATTTTTCGCCGCAGTGCGGGCAGGTAACTTCGATTTTCCCTTTGCCGCGTGGCACACGCATTTTCTTTCCGCACTTTTTGCATTTGAGATATTTATGCGTTTTATGCAGTCCGAGGCGCACCTTTAAACTCTGAAGCTTGAAGCGGAGCCGCTCCCGCTGTGCAAGATAGCGCTGGTTTTCCGCCTGCCGTGCCCCCAGATTTCTGGAAAACACCCGGAAATATGAATACACCAGCAAGGCAAACGCAATCACCGACAAAAGAAACCCATCCAGCAATGTGCCGATAATTAAAATGATGAGAGATGTCCAGATAAGAACCATCCCCATCTCGTCGATCCCGTTTCTGCCCTGCATAAACTGATATAGCTTATCCTTCAAACCTTTCAAAAAAACTCCCTCCAGACTGCGGCAGATCCTGCCGTTTTTTCCTTAATCACACAACCCAGTATAAGCTTTTCCCCTCCAAAGCGCAATCAACTGTTTCTAAAATATTCTAAAGATTCTATAAAAAGGACTATTCCTTCCGTCTGCCTGCCGTGATTGCATGTCTGGGGCACATTTCCTGGCAGCAGTAGCAGCGGATGCACTTTTTATAATCGTATACCGGCGGCTCATCTCTGCCGTTTTTGAAGCTCACCGCTTTCCCCGGCACCGGACAGTGCTCCACACAGACACCGCACCTGATACAGAGATCCTTGTCGATCCGCGGGCGTTTTGCCAGCGACGTCATAAAATCTGAATAGCGCAAAAGGAATGTCCGCTTTGTCCCCTTTCGGTCCACCCGGAACTGCCGGTTCCCATAGCGCTCCCGCAGAGCCGCCCCGTTCAGGCGCTCAAAACTGCGCCCGGCGTGACCCGCATCTGTTCCGCCATGGTCCGCATCTGTTTCGCCATAGTCCGCATCCGTCCTAACGTGGTCCGCATCCGTTCCACCATGATTTGTGACTGGCGCTTCCGCAGGCGTCACCACTTCGATCCGGCTTCTGTGATATGTCCCGATTCCCATCGCTTCACCCTGTATGTTGGTCGGCACCAGCTCCGGATCGAGATACACCAGCGTACAGAACACCGTGTCAAGCGCTACCGGATCTTCCGAAAATAACAGTACCTTCATGGATACCGGATCGCCCGATCCCGGTCCGTTTCCTTCCATGGCAACAATCCCGTCCATAATATGAAGACGCGGCTTTACACAGCGGTGAATATCGGCAAGCATGCGTGCAAACACACTGGCATTTGGATATTTTACATGCCCTGCTGCCTTGCGGTAACCGCAGATCAGTCCGTAGACATTTTTCACAGCTCCGGTAATCCGCTCCAGGGCATGCGTTTTCATTTTACAGAGACTGATAATAGCGTCCGCCTCCGTCACCTCTTTAGCAAAATAAAACTCCTGCGCCGTCAATCCCTCCGGGAACGTCGTAAGCACCTCCTCTGACATATCTGCCAGCCCGGCGCCAAAGGTATTCTCCGGTGTCAGCCCGATTTTTGCCGCCGCTCCCGCGCAGGAGCCATGCCCCGGTGAATCGCCGTATTTCACCTCGGTACAGCCCGCCTCAGACAGAATGCGCAGCATTGCCTTTATCACCGCCGGATGCGTTGTCACGGCCTTTTCCGGCAGCGCAGCGGAGAGAAAATTCGGCTTTACCAGAATCTTCTCCTGCGGTGATGCAAATTTCCCGATACCGCCCAGCAGATCAATGCCGGTGCGCATCGCGCAGTACACCTTTTCCTCCTCATAGGAATCACACGGAACAATGACTACTCTCGCTCTCTTTTCCCCCATTTTCAGCTCTCCTTTCCCACAGCGCCATCCAGGGCGGCTGTGACGTAAACTCCATCCTCTTGCCTGTGACCGGATGCAAAAAAGCCAGGTAACAGGAGTGCAGCGCCTGGTGCGGCAACAGCCGGTAATCAGGATTGTACAGGAAATCCCCTGTCAGAGGATGCCCGATATGCTTCATGTGCACGCGGATCTGATGCGTGCGCCCAGTTTCCAGCTTCAGACGTACCAGTGAATATCCGTCCCTGTATTCCAGTGTCCGGTAATGTGTGACAGCGCGCTCCCCATGCACATAATCCACGCAGCGCTCCAGCACAGAGTCTTCTTTTCGCGCGATCGGGGCATCTATCGTCCCCTCCGCTTCCGTCTTTCCCGTCACAATCGCCAGATATTCCCGGTGAATTTCCCGGCGCTTTCCCATCTCAGACAAAAGCGCGCCGCTGAGCATATTTTTGGCGACGATCAAAAGCCCGGTGGTATCCCGGTCCAGCCGCGTGATGCAGCGGTAAACGAATGCCTCCCCGCGACTCCCGTAATAATACGCCAGACCGTTCGCCAGCGTGTTATCAAAATTGTGGATGGAGGGATGAACCGGCACATCGGCAGACTTGTTGATCACCAGCAGATCCTCGTCCTCATAGACAATATCCAGCTCCATCGGCACCTGGACAATATTTTCCGAGGGCTGCTCCTCCAGAAGCGTCACCGTCAATTCATCGCCGGACAGCAGCCGTTCCGATGGGCGAACCTGCTGCCCATTCCGGCAGATTCCGTTTTCCGTCTGTTTTAAATGTGTCAGAATATGGCGGGAAAAGCCCTGCGCGCGCAAATATGCGGCAGTACTCTCTCCTTCCCACTTCTCTTCTATCTGATATGTCAGTACCCGCTTCATATTTTGTTCACCTCTGGCACTGCCCGCAGTAAACACTGCTGCGCCCCGCGATCCGGCTGCCTGCCAGAGCCGCCCCACATTTCGGGCATGGCGCCCCCTTGTGTCCATACACCTGCAGGTATGGGGTGTTCCGGTAATCCCTTCCCTCACCCTTCAGATAATCCTCGGCGGATATCTCATTT
Organism: Lachnospiraceae bacterium UBA7225; assembly: GCA_002473385.1. Lineage (GTDB taxonomy): Bacteria > Bacillota > Clostridia > Lachnospirales > Lachnospiraceae > Marvinbryantia. The sequence goes on along the minus strand of DKTR01000061.1, from coordinate 7,613 downwards.
TTCTCCACAAAAAACCGCATCGTGCGCGGGATTTTCTCCGCCAGCCGCTCCCACTCTTCCGGTGTCAGCAGCCGTGCCTCGCGTCCCGGATAAATGCCGGCGGCAAATAAAATCTCGTCCGAGTAGATGTTTCCGATTCCGGCGACAAATTGCTGACAGAGCAGCCAGTCCTTGATCGATTTTCTGCTGCTGCCCGCCTTCCCGCAAAGATATCCGGCCGTCAGCTGCACATCAAACGGCTCCGGTCCGAGCGCCGGTATTCCGGTACAGGTATCTTCCTCATCCTTTTGCAGGAACCACCATCTCCCAAAACGCCTCATATCCATAAACCGCAGCTCTCTGCCGTCGTCCAGAGACAGAATAATATGTGTATATTTTTTCGGCGGTGTCCCGGCAGGCACCACCAGAAGCTGTCCTGTCATGCGCAGGTGCACGACCGCCTGCGATCCATTTTCAAAAACGATCTGCAGATATTTTCCACGTCTGCACAGATGCCCGATCACCGCGCCGCAGACACCCTGCACAAATTGCTCTGCCTGTGGATGCGCCACCACCTCCGGGCGAAGAACCGACAGCCCTGCCACTGTTCTCCCGGCAAGCTGCGGCTCAAGCACCCTCCTGATCATTTCCACTTCCGCTAGTTCCGGCATTTTATCCCCCTGTAATTACAGATAATAATAGAGGCAAACACCAGAAGCATGCCTGCCGCCTGCCACAAGTCCACACGATCCCCAAACAGCACGATACCAAGAAAGGATGCCATCACCGGCTCCACAGAAGCCAGGATGGATGCCGTGCCATTTTCCACATGGGCCAGTCCCGTCGTATATACCAGATACGGCACCACCGTGCTTACCAGTCCGAATACAAGTGCTATGCCCGCATGGGCAGCGTCCCCCGTCACTGCCTTCCACACGGCTCCCATATCCGCAAATGGCAGTACACCAATGGAAGAAAACGTAAACGTATAAAAGAGAATTGTCAGCGGATGATACCCCCGTTCCAGCGCATAGCGGCTAAAAATGGAATACAGTGCATAGCCAAAGCCGGCTCCGAGACCGACCAGCAGTCCCATCAGTGTCAGCGTATGACCATTGCCCACAAGGCCCGCCACCAGCGCACAGCCGGCAACCACCAAGACCAGCGCTGCCATCTTTACGGGCGTAATTTTCTCGTGAAACAGCACCGCCGACATCAGCACCACCATCACCGGTGCCGTATACAAAAGCACGGCTGCTACCGGCATTGAAGTCTCCATGATCGTGCGGAAATAACAATAATTAAAAAATACAATGCTGCACAGTCCGGTACCGAGAAAGCACCAGATATCCCGCAGCCGGATTTTCAGAAACGCTCTCTGAAAAACAATCAGCAGCAGCAACATACAGCACATCGTTACAAAAGAACGCAGCGCCACAATCTCAAAGCTTGCAAGTCCCCATGTATTTAAGGTCCGCACAAAAATTCCCATGCTTCCCCACAGGCAGCCTGCCAGCAGAATCAGAAATGGCGCTGTTTTTTTCTTTATATCATTTTTTTTCATGCACGGCTCCCTTTTCAACAATTAAAACTATTGCGATTTTATCATATTTACTTGCGCCGTGCAATACGCAAAAAAGTCCAGTAAATACCGGACTTTTTAAAAGCTGATGACGGGACTCGGACCCGTGACCTCCTCACTACCAATGAGGTGCGCTACCACCTGTGCCACATCAGCCTGCGCGATCACTCGCTACAGTATGAAATCTTACCATACTATTCTGTACTTGTCAAGCACAAAATTCGTATTTACCCTTACGCACACAAAATCCTTATTTCAGACATGCACAAATCCGCGCAAAATTCTTATTTCAGTCCTGCGCTCATTTGCAGAAATATTTCCATCTTTTTTACAATCTCTGGCTAAATTCAATTTTCTCATGGTTCGGTCCCATGATCGTAAAGAAGCGCACTCCATTTTCCCAGAAAGGAAGGAAATGAATCTCATCATTGAGCGTATTCAGTCCCTTATTGCAGATTTCCTCATATATCTTCTCTATATCGGTGACATCTATCGCTACGTGTTCAATTGCGCCTATCGCACCAGCTGCTTTTTTCACTTCATACGCCTCAATAACCAGATTATAAAGCTTAAAAAACACTACCTGCGCACCATTGTTGAGTGTCTCCAGGGCAGCCTCAAAGCCAAGCTGTCCATAAAAATCACGCGTTGCTTTCATATCTTCTGTCGGAAGTCCCACATGCTGGATACCAGTGATATACTCTTTCATGCCTTTATCTCCTTTTCAATCTGCTTTTTATCATATCTGCTTACTTTGTGTACTACTGTCTCTGGCGGACGATCTCATATGCCATCACGCCTGCCGCCACGGATGCATTGAGAGAATCGATATCTCCCTTCATCGGTATGGATGCAATGAAATCACAGCTTTCCTTCACCAGACGGCTTACTCCTTCACCTTCGCTGCCAATTACAAGCCCGATGGGACCTTTTAAATTCAGATCGTACATAGGGGTGCCTTCCATATCCGCGCACACAAACCAGATACCCTTCTGCTTTAACTCTTCGATGGTTCTGGCAAGATTTGTCACCTTTGCTACGGGTGTATAGTTTAGAGCCCCCGCCGAGGTCTTTGCCACGGTCGCCGTCAGTCCCGCCGCCCGGCGTCTGGGAATAATCACGCCATGTGCTCCCACAAGATTTGCCGTACGGATAATAGCTCCCAGATTGTGCGGATCTTCAATGCCGTCCAGCAGAAACAGAAACGGCGCCTCACCCTTTTCCTCTGCGATTTTCAGGATATCGTCCACTTCCGCATATTCATATGCCGCTGCATAAGCGATAACGCCCTGGTGGCTGCCTGTCTCACTCATCTGATCCAGGCGCTCTTTTGCAACAAACTGCAGAAGAGTGTCATGCTTTTTCGCTTCCCGGATGATGGTGCGCACCGGACCGTCCTGGCAGCCGTCCAGTATGAACAGTTTGTCAATTGTTTTCCCGGAACGGAACGCTTCAATCACCGCATTTCTTCCCTCAATCGTCAGTTCTTCATATCTCATACATTTTCCTCACTATGTTCGTTCTCTGTCTGCAGCCCTGCCTGCATAAGATCAATGATCCGCCTGATGTCCTTTTTCAGATACAGATACCCCATCAGCGCCTCCAGTCCGGTTGCTTTATGATAGTCAGACAGAGTGGCATTTTTTGCCTTTGTGTGCGGTTTTGCATTGTGTCCGCGCCGGTAGACTGTGATCTCCTCCTCTGTCAGAAGCGGCATGATTTTATCAATCATTGCCGCCTGTGCAGATGCCTTTACATGCATGCTCGCCTGTCTGTGCAGCTTTTGCACCTGGCAGTTGCACTGCCGGACAAGCACCGTGCGGATGATCAGATCAAAAATATCATCCCCGATATACGCCAGCACAAGAGGGGAATACTCCCGCAGATCCACCTGCGGCAGCTCTAATTTTTTTTCGAGGTACGCAAGAAAATCTACGCTCTCTCCCATTTTACACCTTCTCTGGTATCTTTTAAGATGATACCTCTGCCGAGCAGAGTATCGCGGATCTCATCGGCGCGCGCAAAGTTCTTCGCTTTTCTTGCCGCCTGACGCTCCTCAATCAGCGCCTCGATCTCCGCGTCCAGCATCTCTTCCTTTTTCTCAACAAGCAGACCGAGAATATCAGAAAGCTCCACGATCTTTGCCTTCACCGCCTCCGCAAACGCCTTTGAGCTATCCGCCGTCACGCTGGTATTTGCAAATTTCACCAGCTCAAAAATCGCCGAAACCGCATCTGCTGTGTTGAAGTCGTCATCCATTGCCTCGTCAAATTTCTTTTCATATTCCGCAAGTGTCTTCACCATTTCCGCCTCAGCATCCGTGAGCGTCTCCTGAGATGCGTTTCCTGCAAGGAATTTCAGATTATCCACTGCGTTGACAATGCGGTCCAGACCGTTCTTGGAAGCCTCCATCAGCTCCGCGCTGAAATTCAGCGGACTGCGGTAATGCGCACTCAGCATAAAGAAACGCAGCACCTGCAGATCGTATTTTTCGCTGATCTCGCGAACTGTAAAGAAGTTGCCCAGAGATTTGGACATCTTACGGTTGTCAATATTTAAGAAGCCATTATGCATCCAGTATCTCGCAAAAGTTTTGCCATTGCAGCACTCGCTCTGCGCGATCTCGTTTTCATGATGCGGGAAAATCAGATCCTCCCCGCCCGCATGAATGTCGATCTCCTCGCCAAGGTACTTTCTGGACATCACAGAGCACTCAATATGCCAGCCCGGACGCCCCTGACACCACGGAGACTCCCAGTAAGGCTCCCCTTCTTTTTTCGGTTTCCAGAGCACAAAATCCAGCGGATCTTCCTTCTGCTCTTCCCCGGATACCAGCAGAGAACGGTTTCCCCCGTGCAGGTCGTCCAGATTTTTATGTGAAAGCTTTCCGTATTCTTTGAATTTTCGCGTGCGGAAATAAACGGTACCATCCGCCGCAGCATAAGCATAGCCTTTTTCAATCAATGTGGAAATCATCTCGATCATCCCGTCGATTTCCTGTGTCGCCAGCGGATGCGTGGTGGCAGGCTTTACATTCATGCCCTCCATGTCTTTTTTACACTCTGCGATATAACGCTGGGAGATTTCATCCGCCGTAACGCCTTCCTCCAGCGCTTTTTTGATGATCTTATCGTCCACGTCCGTAAAGTTGGATACAAAGTTCACGTCGTATCCTTTGTGTTCCATGTAACGGCGCACTGTATCGAATACGATCATCGGACGCGCATTTCCGATATGGATAAAATTGTAGACCGTCGGTCCGCAGACATACATGCTCACCTTGCCCGGCACCAGCGGCACAAACTCTTCCTTCTGTTTTGAAAGTGTGTTATATATTTTCATAATCCAGACTCCATTTTGTAAATGTAATTTTTTCCTGTTTTCTTTCCTAGTTTATTAAATTTTCCCCAATTTGTCAACTCATACAAGCTCGTTAAAATACAGGGGCGGCAGCGGCTTTATCTGTGCCGCTTCCCATGCCGGATGACAACGGATGCCGAAAAGAACGTCCGTCAGCTCCTCAATCGTCATTTCCACACAGGTACAGGCACCTGAATGACGCTGTACGGTTACTGCTGATAACGGGGATTCTTCCAGCCGGCTCAGTCTGCCACCATCCCCGGCAACCTGCAGATAAAACCAGCCGTCATTTTGCGGTATCCATTCATCCCTTATGTGAAGATTACACGCAAAGGGTGCTTTAGCGCAAAGCCTCTCTGCAAGAGCAGACAGGTTTGTGATGCGCACCATTGTCATCGGACGCCAGGAATATTCCCGGTTGGAAATCCCGGCAATCGCTGTTCCCGGAAGCAGCCCGCTCACCTTTACCGGAAGTTCCTCCCGGAAATATTCCGTCACCGCACGGAGCGCCTGTGCATACAGGGACGGATCTTCCGTATCCAGCACCAGCTCCCACGCCTCTGCCGCATCCTCCAGACCGGTAAAGCACCAGCCCAGCAGACGCGGTTTCCTGTCGGATCCTTGTCTGCAGCACTTTTTTGCGGCATTCTCATCCCCTGCTTCCACACCGTCCGTTTCCGTCTTTCCTTCTGCGGCATAAAACAGAAGAATCCCTCCGTTTACCGCTTCCTGCTCCTTCCAGATCCGTTTATAGTACGCTGCATCACGCTTCGTATGCACTACGCCCTTTTCCGACAGCACACGTTCGGAAAAGTCCGCCAGCTCTGCAAGCCGGGAGTACATTGCACGCCTGCATATCACACGAATGCTGCCACAGGTTGTCCGGCCATATGTGGCCGCACCAGGCTCAGCAATCTCTGCGGCACGCATTTCTGCGGCTGTCTGCACCGGATTAAAAATACTGCCCAGTGTCAATATATTCTGATAATATACGGTTCTAAATCCAAAGGGCAGATATATTTTTTCCGATGCCGGCATCAGATAAACGAATGGCTCCCCTTCCCGGAAGCTGTCCGCAAACGCCTCCAGCAGCAGCCGTTTCATGCGTCCCTGATGGCGGCATTCCTCTCTGGTAGCAACCGCAACAATATAAGAAGCATTTGCATGCATATCTCCCATGCAGATCTGATAGGGATTGCGGTGCAGCATGGCAACCGTCTTTCCATTATCCTCATCCACATATATTTTATTGTGATCCGCCACATATGCATCATAATAATCCAGAAACTGCTGCGTATCCTCCTTAAAGACCGCTTCCCACAGGGCGCGGCTCTCCCGCTTCACTTTCTCGTCATTTCCCATTCCGTTCACCGTGTTTCACTCTCTGTCCACTCCATATTTCAGGCATCCTTTCCGCACCCGCCGCAGCTCTGACAGCCCCCGCAGCTGCCTTCATTCATATAGTCCATCTGCGAAATATCCACAAGCGGCACCAGCAGACAAATCGCCTGCGCCGATATGCCCTCCCCGCTTCCGGTAAAGCCCAGCCCCTCTTCCGTTGTCGCTTTGATATTTACCTGACTTTCCTCGATACCCAGTGCATCCGCAACATTTTTCACCATCTGCGGCATATAAGAAAGCAGCTTCGGGCGCTGTGCAATAATCGTCGCATCAATATTCTCAATCACATAATTGTTTTCTTCCAGAAGATCTCCTACATGCTTCAGCAGCAGAATGCTGGAAATCCCCTCGTACCCCGGATCCGTATCCGGAAAATGCTTCCCGATATCTCCAAGAGCCGCCGCCCCAAGCAGCGCATCCATAATCGCATGAACTGCAACATCGGCATCCGAATGCCCGAGCAGCCCCTTTTCATATGGTATTTCAACTCCGCACAAAATCAGCTTTCTGCCCGCCGTCAGCCGGTGGACATCATATCCCATTCCTACTCTCATAACCGCCGCTCCTTTTCTTTTTATCTTCAAAAACCCTGCCGCAGTATCATCCTGTTCCGGTATGCGTCCCCGCCACCAAAAGCGCCAGGGTATGCTTTCCTCTCCACCTTACCACAAAACAAAAAACACCGCAAGGCTATCCCTGCGGCGCTTCTTACTTTCCTGTTCACTATTGTTTCCGGAACACTCTTATGCTTCTGTTTCCTCTGCCGGAGCTTCTGTGGTCTCTGCTTCTGCATCCTCTGCCGGAGCCTCTGTGGTTTCTGCTTCTGCATCCTCTGCCGGAGCCTCTGTCTCTGCCGGAGCTTCTGTGGTTGCCGGAGCTTCTGTAGTTGCTTCTGTTGCAGCTGCCGGAGCTTCTGTCTCTGCTTTCTTATTGCCACATCCAACTGCTACCATACCTACTACTGCTGCTACTGCTAATAAAGCGAATACTCTCTTTTTCATTTCAAAATCCTCCTCAAAATTATATGCTTCCAAAAAATGCATATCTCTTTATTACGAAAAATATTCTAGCACATATTTTCAAAAAAACAATATTCAGAATCATAAGTTTTTGTGAAGATTTCGTGAAAATTTATGCAAAAAGCATAAATTAAATTTCCTGTGAACTCAAAAAAGGTCCACCGGACCTTTTTCTCATATGTATGGCAACAAAACCCTGGCATCTGCCAGGGTCTCAAGTAGCGGAAGGGAGATTTGAACTCTCGACACCACGGGTATGAACCGTGTGCTCT
>DKTR01000140.1 GCA_002473385.1 Lachnospiraceae bacterium UBA7225 | reverse complement strand
TCATTGAGATTCCGAGAAGTTATTACCTAGTATGCCAGATCCATCTTTTCTTCCGCGTTATCAGCATCCACCACAACGCCTTCCATAATCGTTTCGGCAGGAACCTCTTCTCCAGCCAGTACTTTTTCCACAGTATCGAAGGTAATCGGTCCATACATCGGACTGCTGACTACGGTTGCTGACATTTCGCCTGCAATAACTGATTTGAAGGCATCCATTTCTCCGTCAATACCGATGATCAGGATATCCTCATTTGGTTTATAGCCTGCCGCCTTAATAGCCTGCACCGCACCGAGTGCCATCTGGTCATTGTGGCAGAATACCGCGTCAATTTCATCGCCATATGCCTGGAGCAGATTTTCCATAACCCGCTGACCCTCTGAGCGCTCAAAATTACCGGTCTGGGATGCCAGCACTGTCATTCCCTCGTTTTCGTCTACTACGCTCGCAAATCCGGTCGCCCGGTCAGCCGCAGAAGAAGAACCAACGGTTCCGGTAAGCTCAATAATGTTGCAGCTCCCTCCGGTCTTTTCTTTCAGCCACTCTCCGGCTGCCACACCTTCCCAGATAAAATCAGTAGCGATATACGTTACATAGTCTACCCCGGCCTCGCCCTTCGCAAGTCTGTCTACCAGAATAACCGGGACCGAATGTTCTTTTGCCGTCTGGAGCGCAGTTTCCAGCCCTTCAAACTCACGCGGGGAAAGCACCAGCAGATCAATATCCTGTGCGATCAGATCCTCCACATCGGATACCTGTTTTGCTGTATTGTCCTGTGCATCCGTGACAATCAATTCAAAGCCTCTCTTTTCCGCCTCTTCCTTCATGCTGTTTGTCTCAGCAATACGGTATGTCCCGGTGTTTGCAAGCTGGGAATAACCTATCAGATACTGCGATGGGTCAATTGCTCCTCCCTCTGCACTGCAGCAGGCAGCCGGAACCGCCGTCAGCATCATAGCCGCCATCAATAAACATAAGCTTCTTTTCTTCATTTTCAAATCCTCCGTTCTTTTTATTTGGTATCCTCATTATAGTATTTTGATAATTTTAAATAAATCAATTATCATTCAAAAAATTTTGTTTTAATTGGAAATATTTAAAATAAAAAAAGATGGTCTCCCGACCACCTTTCATTCTGAATCTGCAATAATTTTATCTTTTCAATTCCGTCAGTTTTTTTACAACCGCACAGAAATCCTGCTTCACACTCTCATACCTGGAAGGATGTAATGTCAATGTCACAAAACAAATGTGGATTATCTTTGCTTTTTCCAGAACTTCTTCATTCAGCTTATCCTCAAATTTGTTCTTCCTTAGTATCCCTCATTTTCTCAGCATATTCCTGTTCCAGTTCTTCTGCCAGATACGCATCACTCATGCAGTGCATATCCGATACACCGTCACGAATCAGCTGATAGGTCTCGGAATGGTAAAAGAAATCCAATGCCGTATCCAGTGAAAATCCCTGCTGTTTAGCAAAGCACTCAATAACACGGCTGTATTTTTTCTGAAGTAAAATCGGATTAGCTGTCATAATAATTCACTCCCTTCAAAATGCAGCCGAGACAATGCCTTCTCTGTGCGGAAACAAATTTGCAGGTTCGGCTTTTCATATCGCAGACGGTTGATGGCTTCCATCTTATCAATCAATCCGTCACAAAACAGTTCTACCGTGTTGAATACCTTATCATTGGCAGCACCACCCACAACAAGGTCATAATTTGTCGAATCTTTTCCGCTACGGCAGTTCAGAATGAAATCCAGCCATTCCTCTTTTCTTCCTTGCCTAAAACTGTATTTGATAATCTTGAATCAAAAATATTATGTTTCACTTCATTACCACCTCTATATCCCTTAACTGACTTCTCAGTAGCTTTGTCCCGACATCCGATTTATTCAAATGCAAATCTGAAAAATGTATCCATTTAATTGTACTCATAAATTTCCTCCCCCAATTGCACACTACAAATTCATCACTAATTATCATCTTTCATCTAAGCCAATTTACTACCCATTGACCGCTTTTCTTGGAACCATTTCTTACAACAAGCTCTTGATCTTTTAAATACTTAATCCGTTTTGTAATGGTTGTTGCACCAATCCCCATTTTCCGACTAATTTCACTTACAATAATCCTGCTATTTTCTTCCATAAGTTTAAGTATCTTTTCATCTCTTTCATTAAGCGTTTGTTTTTCCGTTTCGATCATTTGCATTTCAGATATATTTTTTCTATTCAGCGGAATTGTTACAGTAATAAAATCATCTAATGTAAGTCCATCCGGAAGACCTCCGACAGATATAATCTCAATCCTGTCTTCAAACATATATACAGCTGGCGGTGTCTGTCTTGACCAGCAATTGTGCAGACAGGCATTCAGCCATGCCTCTCCGAAACACGTGAAATCAAATAATTTACTTTCTTTTCTAAAGTTTCCACCAGCATCTACAACAGTATCATTCAATGCTTCCATATAGTCCAACACTTGTTTCACAGCCACTAACATACATTTATATCCATATTCATTTCTCTTAATCAAGTTCCGTTTTGTCCGTTCCGCGGAATACTGCAATTTTAATAGAATAACTATTATTATCTGCCAAAATGCCTGCCATTAAATTATAAGCACCATCACGAGTCAAACGATTCAGATTCTGTTTAAAAGTATTTTCCCTCAGCGTCAAATTATTTCCTGCATATAACGTTTTCAATTGTTCAAAGGTTAACTCTTGATTATTAGTCTCAATATTAACAATGGAATCTGAAATACTGAGCATCAAACTACGCAGTTGCTGTGGCGATATTTCTCTATCCTCATCTGCCGATCTCATATAATACTTTCCGTAAGCAGAATAAGGTCTCTCATCTCCCGCTGCAGAGACTTTTATTATATTTTTATCATCACTCTATTCATCCCACATGTGATGAATAAAATGATGATTAATCCACAAGCCAAGCTCATACTGGCAGACTATCCCGCACACACAGCGTTCCATACCCCACCTGCGAATTCGGATACTGAGCAAATCCCGGCAGAGGTCTTGCTCCGCGGCGCAGATACGCCCGCACCTTCTCCCCGTAAAGATATGGATCATTGCCATTTATGATCCCCCACTGCATGAGCATTGCCGCTGCCCCGGTGGCAAACGGTGCTGCAAAGGACGTTCCGGTAACGGTAGTATATCCGCCTCCGACCGCTGTTGTGCGGATATCCACGCCCGGCGCGACAATATCCGGCTTCACGACTGTTGCACCGGAGGGAAGCGGCTGTCCCGGCGGATTTCCCCTTCCGGAAAAAGGCGCGTAGGTAAGGCTGCGCGAATCATAAGCTCCGACAGCAACAATATTTCTGGCTGTTGCGGGGATGGTCAGGGTATTTTCCACACTCGGCTCATAAAAGCGTGTTCCACGATTAAGGACCTCTGCCTGCGGAAGCCACATATCATATCTTCCATCAGCTACTCTGCGCGGTACCAGGCGGAAACGCCAGATGCCGCTGTCGATATAATCCCGTGTGGGCAGAAAATCAAAATAAATTTCCTGTGAAATACTGTACGGACTTGGTTTTCCGTAAAAAACCAGCAATTCCGTGTTTCCCGCAAGATAGCGCTGCGGTCCGAGATTTTCCGGCAATGGTCCGATCACCTGTCCCTCAGGTGAAACCAGTAAAACCTCAAATTCGTCAGAATAAGATTTCCAGAGCTGCACATTTATCGTTCTTTCAAAAGGCGCGACTCCCATCTGTACTTCCCGCAGTTCTCCCTGCTGCAGCATCCCGGAAGCATGACCGGCAGTGCTGCCCTCATTTCCGGTTCCGGCACAGATAACCGAACGCCAGCGGTCTGCCAGCTCCGCAATAAAAGTTTCCAGAAGACTTGTGCCATTGTGCGGTCCGTAAACATTTCCAAAGCTCAGGTTTATGGAGACCGGAAGCCCCCATTCCTGCGCTTTGCGGTAAACATAGTCCAGAGCCTGCATCAGCTCTGTTGTCCGCGGAAAAGATTCCGGCTTCGGATTTCCCAGCTTCACTACCAAAATGTGTGCAAGGGGTGCCACCCCGTGTTCCGGTCCGAATTCTGTCTGCTGCACCATCTGTCCCCCACCGGGGGCAGATGGGAATTGCTGTCCGCCTGAAATAGATGCACGTCCGTTTCCGGCGGCAATTCCAAGCACCTCTGTTCCATGACCGCTGATATCCCGTGTGGGCAGATATTGTCCGCTTTGCAGTGCTTCATCAATTTCTGCTTTTGTATACTCTGTTCCCAGCATATAACCCTCCGGCGGATTTCCGGCTACACTCTGATCCCAGATTGCCAGAATGCGGGTAGTGCCGTCAGGATTGCGAAAATCCGGGTGCGTATAATCTGCTCCCGAATCAATCACAGCAACTAAAATCCCCTGTCCGAACAGAGCGCGTGCTTTTTCCATGTTCTTCTGACCGGACGCAGCCTCCTGCTGCCCTCCGGCATTCTGCAGCACTCCCGGCACAATTGACGGCAATCCTGCCGCATCCGTAATCTGCAGCACATCCATGCAAGAAGCTGTCCTCCCCTGTCGTGCAGAGAAGAACAGCCTCTTTGGTTTTTCGATATATTCAATTTCCGGCTGCGCAGAAAAATAGGAAATCATTGACTGCGCAATAGTAACAATGGCATAGCCGTTTGCAAGCTCCGCTATGAGGAAGCCCTGTTCGCGGAATCTCTGCAGGCTGCCCGAATATTTGACAATTAAATCCCATTTCTGATCCCGTACATCAAACCCGACATTTAGTGTCAGCGATTTTTCCCGCTCTTCCGGCGAAGAATCCAGTGCAAGATTTAATAGATTTTCGATTTTCTGATCTGTTGCCATAAAGATAAACACTCTTTGTTTTTTTATACTTTATGCTTGATCTGATTTTGTATTCCGGCAGCGTAAGAAAAATCCGCAGTGCATAAAACTTTGCTTTGCCGCAAATGCAGTATTCTTATCACTGCACCGGTGTAAGCGCATTCATAGCAACAGTAAGATGCATGTAGGCAATACCGATTGTATTTATATCCATGTCTGCCTCCTGACTATCCACCACAGCTTTCGCTTCTTCTATCCTCTGTTTCAGCTTATCTGCCGTTGTCTGTTCATAATCATCCAGTTCTATGTCTTCTGCCTGGACAATCAGTTTCTCCAGATCCTCCAGATTCAAATCATTTTCATTAAATACATTTTTCTCCGGCTTATCCTCAATCTGGTCATAAATATTCTCCAGTGTCCCGATCTCCTCGCTGTTCTGATCCTGTTTTCCTCTGTCGCGGACAATAAAGCAGCCCAGGAAAACCATCCCGGATAACAGAATTATAATGCCTGCCACTATCAGGACTCTGATTCTCTTTCTTTTTCTGCGTTTTTTTTCATGACGCATTTCTTGCGCTTTTCGTCCATTTACTCTATATTGTCTGTTACTTTGATTTTCCATAATTTTCTCAGATTACCAATGCTGGCGGTTGTTTACAAAGCGGATTTCCAGTAGACACAAGATGTTTTTAAAGCTTCTTTCGACCGGAAGACATTTCCGTCTCCCGGTCGATGAAAAGAGAGACTGCACCTCCCCCTTCATTTCATTCATCTTTCATAACTACATTGTTCTTCTCTTTTTTGAAACAAGAAGTACAACACATACTGCTGCCGCTACCAGAAGAATTATTATATACGGTGCAACCATGGTATTATCACCAGTCTGAACCGCAGTTCCCTGCTGTCCGGATTTGTCTGCAGTATTATCCTTCTTTGCGGTATTATCATTCTTATTATCAGAAGCCGGTGCCTTTGTTTCTTCCTCTGTTTCCGGTTTTTCTGTTACCGGCTCCTCAGTTGCCGGAGCTTCTGTCGTCGGTTCCTCAGTTGTCGGCTCTTCGGTTGCCGGCTCCTCAGTTGTCGGCTCCTCGGTTGCCGGCTCTTCAATTGTCGGCTCCTCGGTTGTCGGCTCTTCATCTTCAAAGTACGGCTCGAATACAAATGCATACTTGCCAAATGCCGGGCTTCCATTTTCAGTTGTCAGCTCCAGTTCTTCGCCT
>DKTR01000059.1:2503-2957 GCA_002473385.1 Lachnospiraceae bacterium UBA7225 | reverse complement strand
TCGCTGATACCGGTCACACTGGCGTGGTACTCTCCATTTGTTTTAATGAAATAGCTTTTTTGCGCACGGAGCGCCATATCCGCCATACTGAAAATTGCGGTCACAAGCAGCACTGAGAATACGATGCAGAGAACGGACATCCTGCTGCTTTTTCGATGTACCCGTTCATATTGGGGGACAAGTGCAAGATAGCTTTTCACTGCCGGGCACCCCCCAAATCCTGCAAAACACCATCCGCCATACGGAAAACACGGTCGGCGGCGCCCGCCTGATTTTCGTTGTGCGTGATCATCAGGATCGTCTGCTGATACTTTGCCGACATAGATTGCAGGAGCGCAATCACTTCCTGGCTGTTTTTGCTGTCCAGGTTGCCGGTCGGTTCGTCGGCCATAATCAGGGCTGGCCGAGTGACCAGGGCGCGCCCAATCGCCACACGCTGCTGCTGTCCGCCGGA
>DKTR01000059.1:0-2209 GCA_002473385.1 Lachnospiraceae bacterium UBA7225 | reverse complement strand
ATCGCCACACGCTGCTGCTGTCCGCCGGATAGCTGGCTGGGCAAATGATTCCGGCGCTCCGTCAGTCCGAGCACATACAGCAGTTCATCCACAAATTTCTGATCCGGAGTTTTGTAATCCAGAAGAAGCGGGAAGGTGAGATTCTGTTCCACGTTCAGCTCAGGGATCAGGTTGAAGGATTGGAAGATAAAACCGATGTGCTGCCGCCGAAATACGGTCAGCTTCTTCTCAGACATGGAAAAGACATCTTTCCCATCAATCCAGACCTTACCCGATGTAGGATTGTCCAAGGCTCCCACAATGTTCAGCAGTGTGCTTTTGCCGGAGCCGGATTCACCAACGATGGCAATAAACTCTCCCCTGCGGACGGAGAACGAAACCTGATTTAAGGCGCGAACCTCCGCTTCACCCGATCCATAAATTTTGCACAGATTTTGTACTTCAAGAATATTCATGGCAAGTACCTCCTTACCATCCCATCATATCCCCTCCAGCTTACTTATAAATGACTTCTATCTTACTCATTTGTAAGATTAAAAAAGCTGAGTGTGAATGTGGTTCCGGTATTAAGTCTGCTCGCCACAGAAATCGTTCCTCCATGAAGCTCCACGATGGTTTTTGCAAGAGGCAGGCCCAATCCAATGCCATGACTGTCCTGTGAAAACCGGCTCCGATAGAAACGCTTAAAAATATGGTATAAATCCTCTGGACAAATTCCCTTCCCGTCATCCTCGATCACAATCTTTGTGATAAGAGCGTTTTGCTCCCAACGGACATTGATATGCCCTCCTGACTCGGTATGCTCCAGCGCGTTTTTAACAATATTCCCGACCGCTTCTGAAATCCATAGGGCATCGCAGCAGAGAGAGGCGTCCTCACTTCCTGACAGAGCGATAACTTTGCCCTCCTGTTCAGCACGGATCTCAAAACGCTCCAAAACGTCCCGCATGAGCGTTTCAATGTGTTCCGGCGCCTTCTGCATCTGGATCATTCCCGCGTCCAGCCGCGCCAATTTCAGAAGTGTATAGACCACTGCCTCCATTCGCTTGATCTCCCGCAGGGATTTTTCAGAAAAACTGACGGCTGTTTCTGGTTCGCTACTATGGCTGCCAATGATCTCCTGATACATTTTCAAGGCGGAGAGCGGCGTTTTGAGTTGGTGCGAAACATCCGAGATCATCCCCTGCAAAAATTCCTTTGTCTGTTTCTCCTTTTCCGCATGAGCGGAGAGAATAGCGGACAGCTCGTTCACCTCATGGAACAGGCTGTACCAGCCTCCAGTCTGCTCACACTCAATACGGGACGCGGCATTCCCGTCAAGAAATTCCCGGATTGCGTGGCCGGCGCTCTGGATCGCCTTGCGCTGCCTGCGCAAGTATAGAAACAGGAGCGTATACGTTGCAGTGAAAACAAAGAGCAGAAGCGCCGCCAGTGAAAACAGAAGCTGATTTCGATAGGCCAAAACCGTTGGAAGCAATGCTATGGAGGCCGCATCATGATACCCGAGCGGAGACAGGGCATGGAAGCCGCGTAAGATGTCCTCTTCGCCTTTTTCATCGGTAAAGGCGGAGAGGACAAACGCATCGCTGTGATTCAGAAGATAGCCGGCCACACCATAGTCGTGCGCAGTCAGGTCTTCTTGAAAATGTTTTACCAGGACAGCGGAAATCCCAAAAGTGAGCAAAAGAGACAGGATGCACACAATGGCGGTTCCGAGCAACAGCGTTTTGGCTTCTTTTTCTAACTTCCACATGGCATTTCCTCACTCCACAACCCACTTATATCCGATTCCGCGTTCTGTCAGCAGATATTTCGGAGTATTTGGCGTTTCCTCGATCTTATTTCGCAGACGGCGGATATAGACGGACAGAGTGTTGTCGTCCACATAATTGCCGGCCCCATCCCACAAGCTGTCTAAAATGGTTTCCCTTGTCAACAGATGGTTTGGATTCCGCATCAGCAGACAGAGCAGCTTGTATTCAACCAAAGGAAGCGAAAGCAAATTGCCATTTTTCCAAACAAGTCGTTCTATAAGATCTACCTTAATCCCATTTGCATCCAAAAGCATTGACCTTGAAAATCCAGCCGAGCGGCGGAGGAGCGCCTTGATTCTCGAAAGCAGTTCGTTGAGCTTGAATGGTTTTGTGATATAGTCGTCTCCACCCATATCCAGACCTTTTACAATGCTGATCTCCTGGTCGGATGCCGT
>DKTR01000104.1 GCA_002473385.1 Lachnospiraceae bacterium UBA7225 | reverse complement strand
TCCGGCTCGGAATTTGTGGAAATGTTTGTCGGCATGGGCGCATCCAAGGTGCGCGACCTGTTCAGCCAGGCGAAGGAGAAAGCACCGTGTATTGTATTTATTGACGAGATTGACGCAATCGGCAAAAAGCGTGACGGTCAGATGGGCGGCAACGATGAGCGTGAGCAGACCTTAAACCAGCTTCTGACAGAAATGGACGGCTTTGAGGGGAACACCGGCGTCATTATTCTGGCAGCGACAAACCGGCCGGAAGCTCTCGATCCGGCGCTGACAAGACCGGGCCGATTCGACCGCCGCGTACCGGTAGAACTTCCTGATTTAAAGGGCCGCGAGGAGATTTTGAAGGTGCATGCAAAGAAGATCAAGCTGGCAGAGAATGTCGATTTCGGCAAGATCGCACGGATGGCATCAGGCGCTTCCGGGGCGGAACTTGCCAACATCATCAACGAAGCTGCGCTGCGTGCCGTGCGTGACAAACGCAAATATGCGACACAGGCGGATCTGGAGGAAAGCATTGAGGTGGTAATCGCGGGCTACCAGAAGAAGAACGCGATCCTTACAACGCAGGAAAAGCTGATTGTTTCTTATCACGAGATCGGACATGCTCTGGTGGCGGCGAAGCAGACGAATTCTGCACCGGTGCAGAAGATTACCATTATTCCGCGTACCTCCGGTGCCCTTGGTTACACAATGCAGGTGGAGGAGGGTAACCATTATCTGATGAACAAGGAGGAAATTGAGAACAAGATAGCCACCTTTGCGGGCGGCCGTGCAGCAGAGGAAATTATTTTCGGCTCTGTGACGACCGGTGCCTCCAACGATATTGAACAGGCGACAAAGCTGGCGCGCGCCATGATCACACGTTACGGTATGAGTGAGGAATTTGATATGATGGCTCTGGAGACCGTCAGCAACCAGTATCTCGGGGGCGATGCGTCACTGATCTGCTCAGCAGAGACACAGACCGAGGTAGACCGCCAGGTGAAAGAGCTGATAAGGAGGCAGCATGCAAAAGCAGTACAGATTCTTCTGGACAACCGCAGCAAGCTGGATGAGCTGGCGAAGTTCCTCTATGAGCGGGAGACAATTACGGGCGAGGAATTTATGGAGATTCTCAATGCCTGATAGCAGGGCTGCCTGCATCCGATTTGTCAAGGTCTAATAATTTTTATATTTTTTGCAAAATCGCATAAACGTGTTTCAATGTGAGAATTCTTTTACCGGGACGGATTTTATTGTCCCGGTAAATTTTTGTCTCAAAAATGCATCGGATATTTTATGAGATGAAAACCATCTGCGCATCTGCGCACACTGAACGTAAGGAGGGTTCTTGCAATGGCACTGAACAAGGTGGAAATATGCGGAGTCAATACATCAAAGCTTCCGGTTCTGACAAATGAAGAAAAGGAGGAGCTGTTCCGCCGCATTAAGCAGGGGGACAGGGAAGCGAGGGAGTTGTACATTAAAGGCAATCTGCGCCTGGTTTTGAGCGTCATAAAGAGATTTTCGGCAAGTAATGAGAATGCGGATGATTTATTTCAGATCGGCTGCATCGGTCTGATGAAGGCAATCGACAATTTTAATACGGAGATGGACGTGAAGTTTTCCACGTATGCAGTGCCGATGATTATCGGGGAAATCCGCCGCTATCTGCGCGATAATAACGCTATCCGGGTAAGCCGTTCGCTGCGCGACACGGCTTACAAGGCACTTTATACGCGGGAAGCTTATATGAAAAAGCATTTAAAGGAGCCGACCATCAATGAGATTGCAGAGGAAATCGGCATTTCCAAGGAAGACATCGTGTTTGCGATGGATGCGATCCAGAGCCCTTTAAGCCTGTATGATCCGGTCTATTCGGAGGGCGGCGATACCCTCTATGTAATGGACCAGATCAGCGACAAAAAGAACAAGGAAGAAAACTGGGTGGAATCGCTGGCGCTGCAGGAGGCAATGATGCGTCTGAGTGACCGTGAGCGCAAAATTATCAATATGCGGTTTTTTGAGGGGAAAACCCAGATGGAGGTTGCCGAGGAAATCTGCATTTCACAGGCGCAGGTCAGCCGTCTGGAAAAAAGCGCGCTGAAAAGCATGCGCAACTTTTTACGGTAGTTCATTTATCTTTTTCTTTGGGGAGCTCGACGAGAATGATATCTTTCCCAATCTGGCAGATGGACCGCCAGGGGATGATGATTTCGGCATCGTGTCCCCAGAAGCAGGAAAGGCGGCTGCCGCCGGGTACGATCAGCGCCGTGATGCAGCCGTCCTTCGGATCAAATTCCACGTCGATCACGCATCCCAGGGATGCGCAGGTACAAACATTGATGACTTCCTTCTGACGAAGCTCACATACTCTCATAGATTACCTCAAAAAATTTCATTTTACTCTAGTATATGCGATTGACAGCCAGACTTCAATTCGATATACTTTTAGACAGGAGTATTTCGCTGCCGCTGTCTCATGGCAGCAGGGGAATTCAAAGGAGGGAAACAGCATGAAGTGTCCGTTTTGCAATCAGGATAATACCAGAGTTGTAGACTCAAGACCGGCAGATGACAATAGTTCCATCCGCCGCCGCCGGCTCTGCGATGAATGCGGGAAGCGCTTTACGACTTATGAAAAGGTGGAGACCATTCCGCTCATCGTCATTAAAAAAGATCAGAACCGGGAGCAGTATGACAGAAGAAAAATAGAGAGCGGAGTGCTTCGTGCATGCTACAAGCGGCCGGTTTCCGCCCAGCAGATCAACGATACGATCGATCAGATCGAGACAGAAATTTTCAACCGCGAGGAGCGCGAAATACCGAGCAGTATTATCGGGGAAATCGTGATGGAACGGCTGAAGGAGCTGGATGCGGTGGCATATGTGCGTTTCGCCTCTGTGTATCGTGAGTTCAAGGATGTCAACACGTTCATGGATGAGCTGAAAAAAATATTAAATTAAAAGTAACAGGACAGCCTGGCTGAACTGTTATAATTAACAGTCCTGTGCGACAGATATGCATGTGGGCGGAGGACTGTGCATAGTCATTTAAAGATACGAAGAACCGGGCTGCCGCAAACAACTGAATTTGCTGCGGCCCTTCCCTCTATAAGGAGCACACATTGAAAAAGAGAATTGGAGAATTACTAAACGAGAAGTTTGAATATGAGCCGGAACGGCTGCAGCTCTCCGTGCAGAAGATCGAGGGGGCGATTGCAGCGGACCGTCTGTTCCACGGGAAATTTTCCGTGGAGGTCCCGGGAGGGAGGATGGCGCAGGGCTTTATATATTCCACAAATGCAAGAGTGACGCTTTCACCGGAGGTATTTGTCGGCAGGAAAGAGACCTTCCGTTTCCAGGCGGATCCGGCGGGGCTGAGGAATCAGGAGAAGCTGGAAGGCGCATTTGTGATCTGTGCGGATTCCGGAGAGTATACGCTTCCCTACAGTCTGCAGGCGGTGGAGCCGGGGCGCGGGAAAACGGAGCCGGTACAGATGACGCTGGAAGCGTTTACGCAGCTTGCGAAGGAGGATTTCGGCAGAGCGTATGTACTGTTTGCCTCGCCGCACTTTGCACAGCTTGTGCAGCAGTGGGGACCGCACTGCCAGACGCTGTACGAGGGGCTGCAGGGAACGTCGGCGGCATATCGTGGCCTGGAGCAGTTCCTGGTCGGGATGGGGCAGAAGGAGCCAGTCACGGTGAGCCTGGCATCCGATCATCTGTTTCTGAAAAACCCCGGTGACAGCGAACGCGAGGAGCTTCTGCTTACGAAAAATACCTGGGGCTTTGCGCCACTCTCTATTACCTGTGATGCATCATTTCTTACGATTGAGCGGCAGGAAATTACGACGGAAGAATTTGTAGGCAGCTCGTATCATGCCGGATTTGTGATCCACAAAGAGCAGCTTCACGCCGGAAGGAATTTTGCGCGTATCACAGTGGTGACAGAGTGCCGCAAGCTGTGTTGTACAGTGGAGATATTAAATGCACCTTACCCCTCCGGGGAGAGAAGGGGGCTGCGCAGACGGCAGGAGATTCTGCAGCTGCTGCAAGCGTATATTGATTACCGCGCGGGCAGAAACGGTGTCCGCGAGTGGAGCGGAATCTCGCTTACCTGTCTTGACAACCTGCACAGGGCAGGCGGGGAGGGTATTTTCTATGACTTGTACCGCATTTATATTTTATTTATGGCGGGAGATGATGTGGAGGCGCAGATGCGCCTTGGAGAGCTTCCTGCGCGGAAGGCGGAGCTTGCCCCTGCGCAGTGGCAGGGCTTTTATCTGTATCTTACGACGTTTGGAGATCAGAAAAAGGAGTATCTGGAATATGTGCAGCAGGAAATAGAGGAGCTGTTTCTTGCAAACCAGGAAAACTGGGTACTGCAGTGGCTGATGCTGAAGGTGAATGACGGAAGATTCCGCAATGATTCCGAGCGCCTGGACGCGCTGCGCCGCCAGTATATCTGCGGATGCCACAGCCCGGTGATGTATCTGGAGGTGTGGGAGCTTCTGAAAAAGGAGCCGCTGCTGCTGCGCGGTCTGGAGGCGTTTGAGATTCATGTGCTGGCGTTTCTGCACAAGGAGAATCTGCTTGACCGGGAAATCTGCGGGCAGGCAGCGCAGATCGCGTTCCGCCATGCCTCTTACAACCCGCTGCTGTGTGATGTTCTCTGCCGCTGCTATGCGGTTTACCCGGGCAAAAATCTGCTGACGGCAATCTGCTCTCTTTTAATGAAGGGGCACAAAAACAGTGTGCGTTATGGTAAATGGTTCGCACTTGGCGTCCAGCAGGACATCCGTCTGGCGGGGCTGTATGAATATTATGCGCAGAGTGCACAGGATTTAAATGTCCGGGAGCTGCCCCAGGCGGTGCGTATGTATTTTTCCTATAACAATACGCTTGGCAGCGGAAAAAAGGCGGCGCTTTACGCAAATATCATCCGAAACCGGACAAAGGATGCGGAAACCTTTGAAACCTACCGGCAGACGATGGAGCTGTTTATGGAGGAGCAGCTTCTGGAGGGACGGATGAGCGAGGATCTTGCTCTCATTTATGAGGCTCTGCTGACGCCGTATGTACTGAATGCAAGAATGGCGGACGGGCTTTCGCGGGCACTGTTTACGTATGAGATCACATGTGAGAATCCGCGTATCCATCATGTAATTGTGGTTCACAGACAGCTTGAGAAGGAGCAGAGAGTACAGCTTCTGCAGGGAAAGGCCTGCGTTCAGATTTATGACCCGGACTGCTGTGTTCTGCTGGAGGATAAGGATGGTGTGCGTATGGCTGATCCGTCGCTTGCCATGCATCGCCGGCTGCTGGACAGACCTTCTCTGGAGGATTATTGCCGGGAACAGATTCCGCTTCCGGAGGGAATTCTGCTGCACGACTGCTGCAGTCTGCCGGAGGACACTCCGGTCATTGCCGAAAACGCTGGCAGGTTTATCCGTTTTATGGCGCTGCCGCAGCTTCATGGCAGCAGCCGCAGAAAAACACAGGAAAAGCTGATGCTTTATTACAGTGAGCATCCGCGGGATGAGTATCTGCCGGAGTATCTTTCGCGGATCAATTTTGACGAGCTTGTTCCGGAGCATATGCAGGAACTGGCGGAGCTGCTGGTTTCGGAGGGAATGTGCGGGCAGGCTTACGCACTGGTGTGTAAATACGGCGCAGAGCATGTAGCACCGCACACACTGGTGCGCCTGTGCAGCAGCCGTATTACAGAGACGGAGCAGGAGGATGCAGCGCTGCTGGCGTTGTGCGCAAAATGCTTTTTTGACGGTGTTTATGATGAGCCGGTGCTGCGCTATCTGCTTTCCTACTATGAGGGACCGGCAAAACGCATGAAGGCACTCTGGCAGGCGGGACAGGGTTTTTTGATGGAGGATTACGGTCTGGAGGAAAAAATCCTCATGACAGTTCTGCATACGCGTCAGGATATGGAACAGACAGAGCCGGTATTCGTTTCTTATTGCCGGAAGGCGGGAAATGCCAGAATCTGCCGGGCATATGTGATCTGGATGTCTTACTGCTATTTTGTGCGTGAAATGCCGGTTGATAAGAGCATTTTTACGTATATCGAGCAGCACATCAACGGTGAGATCAATGCGCCGCAGATCTGCCAGCTTGCGCTTCTCAGATATTATACGCTGGCGGAAAAGCTGGGGGCGGGGCAGCAGAAGTGGCAGCAGTATCTTTTAGAAAAATATACAGAGAAGGGTATGTGCTTCCGCTTTTTTCAGAAACTCCCGGAGCGGCTTCTGCGCCATTTCCATCTGCATGATAAGTATATTGTGGAATACCGCACTGCCCCGGAGGATCATGTGACGCTGCATTACCGTCTGAATAATCAGAAGGAGCAGACAGTGACACTGCAGAATGTCTATGAGGGCATTTTTGTGTATGCGTTCACGCTGTTTTATGATGACAAGCTGGAATGGCATCTGGAAATTGAGGGCAAAAACGGGCAGAAGCAGACGTCGCCGCAGAAGATGGTATGCAGCAGGCGATTCCACCGCGGTCATACCGGACGTTACGAGCTGATTAACCGGATGGCAGAGGCGGTTTCGCGTCAGGATAAAAAACAACTCCAGGAAATCAGAGCGCAGTACATCGGACAGCAGTATCTGGTGGAGGAGCTTTTTGAAATAAATTGATGATACTATAGGTGTTGAATAAGTTTGACATAAACATGATTGGGGCAAACAGATGAGAAAAACAATAATCGGACTGGATCTCGACAGGGAAAGTTCACAGATTTCTTATTACAGTGAAAGAAGCATGGAGCCGGAGACAGTCAGTATACAGGAAAACCAGAACCGCTATCTGATTCCGACACCGTCCGATCTTTTTTCCCTCATTGAAGGGAACGTTGAACTGGGGCAGATGACGCTGGCGAATTTTTTAAAGACCTGTATCGGGTATGTTGGAGCGTCCGTGAAGCCGGAAAATGTCTGCATTATGATTACCATGAAGGAAATCACGCTTGTGTGGGCGGAGGCGCTGCGCAACGCCTGTCAGATGATTGGTATTCCGGGTGAAGCAGTGTTTCTGCAGACACACCGTGAGAGCTTCTGCTGCTACACGCTGAATCAGAAAAAGGAGCTTTGGACTCAAAGGGTGGCATTGTTTGAGTACGAGGATACAAAAATCTCTTCCTATATTATGGATATTGATTATCACACAAAACCGGCGCTGGTGCGTGCGGAGACTGGGATATCTGTGGATCTTGGCAGACAGGGGGCACGTTCCCAGGAGCAGTGGAATGAGCAGCGGGACGCACGTTTCCTGGAGATGATCCGGGAGGTGTTCCAGAACGCTACATTTTCAGCAGTTTATCTGATTGGAGACAGTTTCGACAAAACCTGGGCAGTCGAATCGCTGCAGTATCTTTGGAGCAACCGCCGCCGCGTTTATCAGGGACGAAATCTCTATACAAAGGGAGCCTGTTATGGGGCAATGCAGCGCATGGAGATTGGAAAAAAGCTGGACGATTTTCTTTATCAGAGCGAGGATCTGGTGGAACATAATCTGAGCATGCAGATGGAACACCGTGGAAAGCTGAGCACGCATATGCTGATCAATGCAGGCACAAATTGGTTTGAGGCTGAATATACCTGCGAGTTTATTCTTGATGACACAGATGAGGTCGTTATTTACGCGCGGTCCATGATGGGCGGGGAGACAGAGAGCTATAGCATCGTACTGAAAAATCTCCCGGAGCGCCCAAAGAGAACGACACGTCTGCAGATGCAGCTGAAATTTATCGCGCAGGGCCGCTGCAAAGTAACGATTCGTGATCTCGGCTTCGGGGAGTTTTATCCGCCGTCCGGGAAGGTATGGGAAAGTGTTTTGGAGGTATAGCAGATGGGAGGATATTATTTTTGCCAGGCGCCGCGGGCGCAGCACCCCTTCTATATTGAGAGTATCGGCATCCATATCTGGTCGATTGAGGAGCTTTGCTATTATATGAAGGAAAATGTCTATCTTCTGGATGAGACGATTTTAAATGATAAGCTGTGTGTCTGGCTGGCAGAGGAGCTTGGACTGAAAAAACTGGGAAGACTGCTGCAGAAAACACTGGAGGCTGGTGCTCCGGCGATGGATTTTGTGATGCCCATTTTTCAGGAATGCGGGTATCTGACGCGTACGGAATTGTTGTATTTTAAGGAAGAGCTGCTGCAGGTGCAGATTGAACCTCAGGATGTACGCAAAAAGATGAAAGCGGACTATTTGGTGAATTACGGAATGTATGTGCGGGCGATCGGAGAGTACGAAAATATTCTTTTTACACGTAATCCGGGCAGGCTTGGTACACAGTTCTATGCGGTCGTTCTGGAAAATATGGCGGCAGCATATGCGCACCTGTTCCGCTTCGAGGAGGCGGCAGACTGCCTTTGGGAGTCTTATAATGCCTTAAAATCCCGGAAGGTGTACGATAAATATCTGCGGATTCTGCCGCTTTTTCTACCGGAGAAGCGCTATCAGGAGCGTCTGTCACAAATCAGGGCAGACAGGGATCACGCGGAGGCGATGAAGGCAGACACAGTGGCAATCCTGCGGGAGGCGCTGGAGAGCCGGTTCGCAAAGGAGTGGGATGCGCTGCCGGTGAGGGAGCAGCTCGCAAAGCTGAAAAGGGATTATCTGAAAATGAGCCAGGGGTAGCAAAAAGCTACCCCTGTGTGTATCTTGCAAGAAATTGTCTGGTGCGTTCCTCGCGCGGATGGTTGATGACGTTGTCGGGAGCTCCCTGTTCTACGATCAGACCGCCATCCATAAAGATCACCTGGTCTGCCACATCGCGGGCAAATGCCATTTCGTGTGTGACAATGATCATGGTTGTCTTGCGCTCGGCGAGTGAGCGGATGACTTTGAGCACTTCGCCGGTCAGCTCCGGATCGAGAGCGCTGGTCGGTTCGTCAAAGCAGAGAATGTCCGGTTTCAGGGCGAGTGCGCGGGCGATTGCCACACGCTGCTGCTGTCCGCCGGAGAGCTGATGCGGATAATGTCCTTCCCGCTCGGAAAGACCCATCTGCGCTAACAGCTCGCGCCCGTGCGCGTTGATCTTTTCCAGAACCGCTTTTTTATTCTGTTTGAAATCCGGTCTTTCTTTTGCCAGCAGACGCTCGGCAAGTGTTACATTTTCCAGTGCCGTATACTGCGGAAAGAGGTTAAAGGACTGAAACACCATGCCGAAATGCAGGCGTTTTGTACGGATGTCCTTCTCATTTTCTGCTTTTGTGCGGTCAGCATCAAAGAGTGTGTTTCCCTTTACGGCGATGGTACCGGAATCTGGTGTTTCCAGAAAATTCAGACAACGCAGCAGCGTTGTTTTTCCCGAACCGGAGGAGCCGATGATGGCAAGCGCGCTGCCCTCTTCCAGTTCAAAACTGACATCTTCCAGTACTTTTGTGTTTTCAAAATGTTTTCCAATATGCTTTACTTCTAAAATTGCCATACGTCTGCCTCCTTACCGGAAATAATCCAGTTTCTTTTCAATAAAGTTAAACAGCAGCGTCAGTATGCCGACAAACACCAGATAAAATATACCGGTATAAAACAGAGGCCATGTCAGACCGGCAGATTTCATAAAGGAATATCCGGCAAAGGTAAGTTCCTGTGCTGCAATGGTGCGTGCCAGAGCGGTATCCTTTACCAATGTGATAATCTCGTTTGACATTGGCGGAACGATGCGCTTAATCATCTGCAGCAGTGTGACCTTAAAGAAAATCTGGCTTTTTGTCATGCCAAGCACCTGTCCGGCTTCACGCTGCCCGGCAGGGACGCCCTCAATGCCTCCGCGGAAAATGACAGAGAAATAGCAGGCGTAGTTGATCGTGAAGGCAACAACGGTTGCTGTAATACGCCCGGCTTCACCGCCGCTCCAGATATTGTGTCCGAGCCAGAGACCAGGACCGTAAAAAATAATGATGAGCTGCAGCATCAGCGGGGTGCCGCGGATGATCCAGACGACAACCTGGATCAGACAGCGCAGAGGACGGCATCTGCTGATAGTGCCGAAGGCAAGAAGTAAACCGAGCGGCAGCGAAAAAACCAGTGTAAAAATAAATATTTGAAAAGTAGTTGCCAGACCGCTCATCAGTGTCCGTGTGACGTTTAAAAGCATGGTGAAGTTCTCCTGTCTACTTGATAAGGCAGAGAGCACCGGCTCTCTGCCTTTTAATAATGAATCCTGGATTTTTATTTTTATTCTGCCGGTACTACGACTACCTGTGCGTTGTTGCAGTATGCATTGGTACACTCCATGGCAGAGAGTACTTCACTGGTGAGTGTCATACCGTTCCAGACAACATCGATGTTTTTCGCGTCAAGTTCCATAATCTTGTTGTCCCAGTCGATCTCTACGAATTCCACTTCTACGCCGAGCTTTTCTGCTACCAGCTTTGCCATGTCAGCATCGAAGCCGATCCAGTCACCATTTTCATCTTTGTAATCCATCGGGGCAAAATCGGTGATACCGACGATGAGAGTGCCTTTCTCCTGGATATAGGCAACATCGCTGTCCTCTGCAGCTTCTGCTTCTGCTGCATCAGTCTCCGGCTGTTCTACCAGTGCTTCCTGCACGCCATAGGTGGTTGCGATTTCTTTCATGGTGCCGTCCGTGTAGCTTTCAGCAAATACATTGTTGATGTAAGCGGCAAGGTCGGAGCCCTTGCGGCAGCCAACACCGTATTCCTCTTCTGTGAGTTCATCAGTGTGTGTTAAAGCCGGATAGCTGGTGCCCTCACCGATCATGGCGCCTGCCATCAGAAGATCAATGATCGCTGCGTCAGAAGTGCCGGAGGCAACTTCCATCAGAGCGTCTGCCTGCGATGCGACGGAGTTATAGTTGAAGCCGTTGTCCTGTGCGGCAGCTTCCCCGGCAGAGCCGGCTTCTACGGCATAGGTCAGTTCTTCATTTGCGGACACGCCTGCAAAAGAGAACGATGCCAGAAGCATTGTTCCGCATAATAAATAAGCAAGTTTCTTTTTCATAATAATCTCCTCCAGAACCATATTTTATTATATCCATTTAGTATATTATCATAGTAAAGTGGTGAAGTAAAGAAGTTTTTTAAAAAGATTGCAATTTAAGAGATACTGGGGTATAATAAAGCGCGTAAATTTGTGAGAACTCAATGGGGAGTGCGGCAGCAGCGTGTACAAGGGGTATGCGCTGCACCGGGCTCCTTTTTTATTCCAGCGAGCAATGAGCCAAGCGCCGTGCTTGCACGAGCATTTGGCGAATGCCGCGAGGGATACTATGCGCCAGTGGCGCATGTTTAGTATCGACCGGAGCGAAGCGTAGACCAAATACTCCGCTGCTCTGCAGCGTTGCAAGCTTGATACCCCGTTGCTTGCAGCGGGGTCTTTGATTGAAATATAGTTATGTTACCATTAGGAGTAAAAGGGAGGATCTGGGAGCATGAGGGAAACAGAAATACACCAGCAGTGTGAGCCGGAGGGAAAGCTGCACGAGGAATGCGGCGTTTTCGGCATGTATGATCTGGATGGAAGGGATGTTGCCGCACCTATTTATTATGGATTGTTTGCTTTGCAGCACCGGGGACAGGAGAGCTGCGGTATTGCGGTGAGCGATACAAACGGTCCGAAGGGAAAGGTGCTTTCCCACAAGGGCATGGGGCTGGTAAACGAGGTGTTTGTGAACGGGACGCTGGAGGCACTGAAAGGCGATATCGGCATCGGGCATGTCCGCTATTCGACTGCCGGGGCGAGTACACGCGAGAATGCGCAGCCACTGGTGCTGAACTATGTGAAGGGTACACTGGGACTGGCGCATAACGGCAATCTGATCAATGCAAATGAGCTGCGCCATGAACTGGAATACAGCGGGGCAATTTTTCAGACGACGATTGATACTGAGGTGATTGCCTATCACATTGCGCGGGAGCGGATTGGTTCCCGGAATGTGGAGGAGGCGGTTTTAAAGGCGATGAGGAAAATAAAGGGTGCTTATTCCCTGGTGGTGATGTCACCGCGCAAGCTGATCGGAGCGCGTGATCCATTTGGCTTTAAGCCATTGTGCATCGGAAAGCGTGACAATGCCTATATTATTACTTCGGAGACCTGCGCACTGGAAACTCTGGGTGCGGAATATATCCGTGATGTGGAGCCGGGAGAAGTGGTGGCGATTACCAGAGACGGTATTTTTTCGGATAGAAGCATGTGTCTTCCGAAGGAGCAGCATGCGCGCTGTATTTTCGAATACATTTATTTTGCGAGACCAGACAGCCATATCGACGGCGTGAGCGTTTATGGCTCCCGCATAAAAGCCGGACGGTTTCTTGCCATAGATTCTCCGGTGGAGGCGGATCTGGTGGTTGGTGTTCCGGAATCCGGCAACGCAGCGGCGCTCGGTTATTCCCTGCAGTCCGGAATACCCTATGGCAGCGCGTTTGTGAAAAACAGTTATGTGGGGCGCACCTTCATCAAGCCCGGGCAGAGCAATCGCGAATCCAGTGTAAAAATCAAGTTAAATGTCCTTCGCGAGGCGGTGGCGGGAAAGCGTGTTATCATGATTGATGATTCTATCGTGCGTGGTACTACCAGTGACCGTATCGTGCGAATGCTGCGGGAAGCCGGTGCAGCAGAGGTACATATGCGCGTCAGCTCGCCGCCGTTTTTGTGGCCATGCTACTTTGGAACAGATGTGCCTGCGCGCGACCAGCTCATTGCTTACAATCGCTCTGTCGAAGAAATTTGCCAGATTATCGGGGCAGACAGTCTTGGGTACCTGCGGCTGGAGCGCCTGCGGGAAATGACCGGTGGCCTTGGAATCTGTACGGGCTGCTTTACCGGTAATTATCCGATGGAGCCGCCTGCGGAGGACATCCGCGGAGAATATGACGCATAAACACGAGCGCAGTTCCGTGGGGAAAGACCGGGCCTGCTGGCAGGCGAAGGACTTTCCAGGCGGAACTATGGGAGTGTCTATTTATGTAGTGATTTGAGAGCTTTCCGCACACCATTTTTCGTATTTCTCCGGCGATACACGGACAACCTTCAAAATTGATTCTCTGGAATAGCCCTCTTTTATCATTGCTTTTACAATATCTTTTTTCGTATCTTCCCGTCCCTGTCTCATTCCGCGTTTCATTCCACGCCGTTCTCCGCGCCGTTCTCCACGCTTTAGTCCGTTTTTTTCACCTTTCTCATATACATATTCTGAAAGATTACACATCAGATTCAGCTCCCTTCTAAGTCCCGCATCCATCTTTAGATGAAATTTTTTGCTTAATAACTGTTCTTTTTCTGTATATGATTTCTCTGTGGACAGCAGGATATTCAGCATCTGCAAAAATATACTGTCAGTCTCGATATTTTCGTTGAGTGTCACGATACAGATTTTCATTTTGTTGTACGCCTCCGGTCTGTCAGGCAGACCGCCCTCAAGATCAAGCTTTGACAAATAATATGATGTCAGTGCATTTCCGATGTACTGCGGCGCATTCATGCAGATCCAGATGGAGCAGACTTTCTTGATTCCATCATAATCAGGGATGGAGAATTCCGTACCGAGCTGTTCAGAAATCATACGGGATGCATAGTAGATGCCCCTTGTAACGATTTCATATCCCGGATAAAAGGACTTCTGTGCTTCCAGGTCGATAAGCATCCGTACGTTTCCGTTTTTCTGAGGAACGCATGCAGGAAAGCGGATGTCATAATAGATTGTTCCTTCTCCTGGCTCATTGCTCTCGTTCCTGCTCCCTGAAATCCGTTCCCCGATTTTTCTGCCCGGATCTGCGTGCACGGTAGATATTTCCGTACTGTTTCCAATGCAGGCGGCGATGGTTTCTATAGAATACTCCTGAAATTCCTCCATGGTATGTTTCAAAATCCACGCAAGGATTATCTTATGACTTAATACCTTCTTACATTGTGCATCATACTGTACCTTTTCTCCTGCAAGAAACAGTGTTCTTGCCAGTTCATTTTTCATAGCCCTCCGTTCTGGTATGCGAAGAATACACAGGCACCACAACCAGACATGCCTGATACCTCACCGCATTCATTTTTGTATTCATTACTGAAATTTTGGCGAGATGCCAGACTTTCTGAAATGTAATATTACCATATCACAAAACATCTATTTTGTCAATAGAGACAAATATATAAATATTTTAGTTTCATATTATATGAAATCAAGATAACGGAGCTGCTAACCAGGAGTGCGAGAAATAATGATTGACTTGTTCGGGCAAACATGCGAATATAAATAGGAAAAACATTCTTGAATTCTGAAGTATGGAAAGGAAGAAACTATGATGAACGACAGATACCAAAGTCCGTTATCGGAACGTTATGCGAGCCGGGAGATGCAGTACATTTTTTCACCGGATATGAAGTTTAAGACCTGGAGAAAATTATGGATTGCTCTGGCAGAGACAGAAAAGGAACTTGGCTTGAACATTACGGACGAGCAGATTGCAGAGCTTAAAGAGCATGCAGAGGATATTAACTACGATGTGGCAAAAGCGCGCGAAAAGGTGGTCCGCCACGACGTCATGTCTCATGTTTACGCCTATGGTGTGCAGTGTCCGAAGGCAAAAGGCATCATCCATCTCGGGGCGACCTCCTGCTATGTGGGGGATAATACAGATATTATTGTGATGGCGGAGGCACTGAAGCTGGTCAGAAAGAAGCTGGTGAATGTTATTGACGAACTGGCAAAGTTTGCCGATACCTACAAGGCACAGCCGACGCTTGCTTTTACGCATTTCCAGCCGGCACAGCCGACGACAGTCGGAAAACGCGCCACACTGTGGATGCAGGAATTTCTGATGGACCTGGAGGATTTAAATTATGTGCTCAGCAGTCTGAAGCTGCTCGGCAGCAAGGGCACTACCGGTACGCAGGCAAGCTTTCTGGAGCTGTTTGATGGTGATCAGGAAACGATCGACAGAATTGATCCGATGATCGCGGAGAAGATGGGCTTTGAGGCATGCTATCCGGTTTCCGGGCAGACCTATTCCCGCAAGGTAGACACCCGTGTGCTGAATGTACTTGCCGGAATCGCTGCAAGTGCGCATAAATTCTCAAATGATATCCGTCTGCTGCAGCATCTGAAAGAAGTGGAGGAACCATTTGAAAAGACACAGATCGGCTCCTCGGCGATGGCATACAAGAGAAATCCGATGCGCAGCGAACGTATCGCATCTCTGTCCAGATTTGTGATCTGTGATGCTCTCAATCCGGCAATTACCTCGGCGACACAGTGGTTTGAGCGCACACTGGACGATTCTGCCAATAAGCGTCTGTCTGTTCCGGAGGGCTTTCTGGCAGTAGACGGCATCCTGGATCTTTGTCTGAACGTGGTGGACGGACTGGTGGTATATCCGAAGGTTATCGAAAAGCGTCTGATGTCGGAGCTGCCATTCATGGCGACTGAAAATATTATGATGGATGCGGTGAAGGCGGGCGGCGACCGCCAGGAGCTGCATGAGAGAATCCGTGAGCTTTCCATGGAAGCAGGAAAAACCGTAAAGGTAGAAGGAAAGGAAAACAATCTTCTGGAACTGATTGCTGCAGATCCGGCGTTTAACCTTACGATGGAAGAACTGCAGAAAACGATGGATCCTGCAAAATACGTCGGACGTGCGCCGCGTCAGGTTGAAGTATTTCTGGAAAAGAATGTAAAACCCGTTTTAGAGGCAAACAAAGAGCTGCTTGGTCTGAAGGCAGAAATCAACGTATAAAGCAGAACCGGGCTTCGGCAGGAGAAATGTGGCAAAGAACAAACAGGTAATTAAGGAACCCACAGCAGATAATAGCTGTTGGGTTCTTTTTTTGCAGTATTGGCATGGAATGCTTGCAGGAGTAATGGTATGATAGGAAAACAAATATTAATTCATAAACAATTTGTGCGATAAATACTATAAATATATTGACAATAAAAATAACCGTGTTAATATAAATAGTAATATACAACGTGAAATATATAGAAGGAGGCTAAATATATGGATGAAAAGCTGTTTTACAGCGAGAAACAAAATATCAGAAGGAAGCAGACAGAAGCTGCGAAGGAGTATCCTTTAGAGGAGATGGTGAAAACAGATGGCAGGGTATGTGAGGCACTTGCAGCGTATCTTCCGGCAAAAAAACAGGGAGAGTTTACGATAGAGGATCTGAAAAACATTCCGGATGAACGGCGGGTAGAACTGATTGACGGAGTGATTTTTGAAATGGAAGCCCCACAGACGATTCACCAGACGATAGGGTTGGAGCTTTCTGTGAGATTAAGAGCATTTATCATGAAAAAAGGCGGGAAATGCGTGCCGTTTGTTGCTCCGGTGGATGTACAGCTTGACTGTGATAATAAGACTATGCTGCAGCCGGATGTGATGGTTATCTGTGATAGGGAAAAAAACAATGGGAAGCGCATCTATGGAGCGCCGGATTTTGTGGCGGAGGTGCTGTCAAAATCTACAAGGAAAAAAGACCTGTTCATAAAAACTGTAAAATATGAAAACGCCGGTGTGCGTGAGTGCTGGATGATAGATCCGGACAAAAAACAGATACTCGTGTATGACTTTGAAGGAGAAGAGTACCCTGTTATTTATGGATTTGATGATGAGATTCCGGTGCGGATATTTGGCGGAGAATATAAAATTAATTTCAGGGAGATTCATGACTATCTGAAAGAAATATATGGGGTGTGATTTGCAAAACGGTCAAAAACACACAATAATGGTTGCGAATCTGTGGAGAATATGATAAAGTGAAAAAGAAGGAGGGGGTAGATATGTATGATTATCATTTACATTCCTGGTATTCTCATGACTCCACAGCAGATCCGCAGATGATAGTGGAACAAGCGGAAAAAGTGGGATTACGGGAGATATGTTTTACGGAACACGTCGAGTTTGATGAAAATGGGATTGGACTTCGGCCAATGCAAATATCGGAGTATGCTGAATGTGTCGAAAAACTAAGAAAAAAATCAGATATATCTGTGCGTATGGGAGTTGAAATCGGACTTAAAGATCAGGAATCTTTTATGCGGGCATATGATCTGATAAAAGATTATCCGATAGATTTTATTATAGGATCAGTCCACTGGACAGATGAAGGGGATGCATATTTTCCGCCGTTTTTCCAGGGAAGAGATAAGGAGGAGGCATACAGGCGGTATCTGGAACTGGCATATCCCCGATGCATTAGTTCATCAAAATATCATGTATTGGGTCATTTTGATTATCCCGCTAAAAAGGCCCCATATAAGGACAGGAGTATGTGCTATAAGATAGCGCCGGATGCATTTGACAGACTTTTTACATATTTAATTCAGAACGGAATCGGAATAGAAATTAATACTTCTGTGTATCGCACTCTGGATGAAAAAATGTGGGGGCTGGATATTTTAAAGCGATATGTACAGCTCGGAGGTGAATTTGTTACAATAGGGTCGGACGCTCATACTCCGGAACGCGTCGGTTGGAGGATCAGGGATGCAATTGCATTAGCAGAACAGGCAAAAGTACGGTATATAGCGACATTTGAAAGAAAAAAATGTATTTTGCACAGAATATAATGTGAAAACATAAATATCATGTATTTGAAAGACCTGGAAAGAAATCTTGGCAGATTTCTTCCAGGTCTTTGGATTTTAAAGTCTAGGGGTGGATGATGTCGACAAACGGACTATATTTATTCAATATTGAAGGTTTGACAGAAGCATCTGTGATGATTAAATCGATATCTGATATATTGCAGACCTTAACGAGTGTTACATGGTCAAATTTACTGTTGTCTATCAATGCTATTTTTTGCTGGGCGGCAAGTATAAATTCTTTTAAAATTTCAGCTCCGGAAAAGAAGGTTTCTGTACAGCCCTCATTTAATGAAATCCCGCCAAAGCTTATAAATGCAATATCAATGTTCAGCTGGCGTATAGTTTGTTTTGCCTGCTCACCAAAACAACCGCGTTCAAAAGAATCAAAAGTGCCGCCAAGAAAAATAATATTGTAAGCTGGCATGTCAGACAGAATATTCAATATTTCCAGAGAGTTTGTTACAACGGTCAAATTTGAAAAATGCTTCTTTATTTCACGCGCAAACACAGAACACGTTGTAGAATGATCCAATATAATAGAGGCGCCTTCGTATATATACTGAAGAGCGGCGGCACAAAGGGCATTTTTTTCTGATATATTCGCAGAGCGCCGGGAGTCGTAGGGAATCTGTTTCGTTTCGTACTGCAAAATTGAAGCACCACCGTGAATGCGGATAAGCTGGTTTTCCTTCTCAAGGTATTCAAGATCACGGCGGATAGTTTCCGTGGATACGCCTAAGGTAGAAGCGAGCTTTGCGGCACGCACGGTACGCTGGCTCTGCAGGCAATCGAGAATGTACTTATAACGTTCTTGCGCAATCATGATAATATCTCCATTTCGTATAGATTGTAACAAAAGATAATTGGTGTTTAGCAAAATAGTCAGCAGATCCCACTGCTGATGCATTTGTTTATGGTATTAGTATAGCAAAGAGATATCAAAAAAGCAACTAAATAAGCAACTAAATAAGGAATAAAATGTGAAACACAAAAAAATCCATATAAAAAATGGAGTAAGTTGGGAAAAACAACGAAAAATGTGCAATATACACAAATAAAAATGTGAATATTGTGGAAAACATCAATTGAAAATGTGGGATTCATGTGGTAAGATGACAATACCAAAACATATTAAAAGGAGGAAAAGACATGAAGAAACGTTTGGCGGGGTTTTTGGCAGTAACGGTGACGGCATCATTACTTGCAGGAGGTCTGGTTGCAGCAGAGGACGGCGGAAATGATGCAATCAGTGTTGTGGGATGTGTTCTTTCAATGGATCATACGTTCCAGCAGCAGCTTGCCCTTGGATGGCAGATTCCACAAACCTGGGATGGAGAGGAAGTGAAAATCGATATTGCGGTTGTTGACAGCCAGGGTGATGTTGAAAAAGAACTTCAGGCGACTGAGAATTATATTGATAAGGGAATAGATGCCTGGATCGGATACCCACTTAATGCAGATGCATTGGAAGCTATCAGTAAAGAAATGATGGATGCCGGCATCATAGTTATAACAGAAGGAAACAATATGGTTCATGAGACAATGGGAATGGTAACTGATGAGCGTGATGGTGGTCTTATGGGCGGTCAGATGTTTGTAGAATGGTGGACGGAGAATCGCGGAGATGAAAATCCTAATATATTGGTTTTAGGTGATCCGGATTCAGAGGCTTTTCAGAGAAAACCGGATGCATTTGTAGAGTATATAACAGAAAATATGGAAAATGCTACAATCGTGGGCGAGCAGGACAGCAATATGACAGAAGAAGATGCAATGAATATTGTAGCATCCTACATAACAAGTACGCCGGATATGAACTTTGTATTTTGCGGAACAGATGCCGATGCTTTGGGAGCAATGGCGGCAATCGAGGCATCCGGACGTACAGACATTGCAATATGCGGCTGTGGCGGGGAAGACAGTATTATTTCATATTTATACACCGATATGACGGAAGATATGGGTGGATATGCATTTGAAGTCGCTTACGGCAAAAGTGCCATCGAGCTGGGCTATCTTATGATGGAAGCGGTTGTTCAGGTTTACATGGATCCCGAAACGGCAGATTATAATCATGTTGATCTTGGCTTTACAGCTTTGACCAGAGATAATGTAGATGAGTACGTGTCAAATGCAAATGTATGGCGCGAACGCGTAGGTCTTGAAGCGAACGTGTTTAATTAACAGGTGTTTATAGCATAAGAAGTGAGAGATGGATGTCGCCATGCAATTACTATATAAAGTCAGATGTGAGGTATAAGGAGCCATGTGATCTGTCTGCCTATAGAATGCATGGCGACGGTTGCCAAAAGTAGATAGGCAATGGCAGAAAGGTGGAATATGGGTGGAGAATGTTTTTTAAGGTTGGAGAATATTGCGAAATCTTTTGCTGAGAATAATGTGCTGAAAAATGTGAACTTTTCAATCGTACCGGGGGAAGTGCGTGCACTTTTGGGAGAAAATGGTGCAGGAAAAAGCACGATGATTAAAATTATTGCCGGTGTGCATCAGCCTACCGGAGGGAAAATTTATATTGATGGGAAGGAAACGGTTCTGTCGGATCCTAAAGAGGGGATTAAGCAGGGAATAGCTGTTATATATCAGGAATTGGATTTGCTTCCGGCGTTAACTGTGGTTGAAAATATTTTCCTTGGCATAGAAGTGAAGAACAAATGGGGAATGCTTGACAAGAACAGGATGAATGAGAAGGTTCAGAAATATTTTGACGGTATGAATATTTCAATGGATATTACTGCCAAAGTCGGAGAACTTCCAATTGCGTCACAGCAGATGGTGGCTATTGCAAAAGCAGTAGAACACGAAGCAAGAATGCTGATTATGGATGAACCGTCATCTTCGCTTACCAATAAAGAACTGGAAATACTTTATAAACAAATACGTCTGCTAAAAGAGAAGAACGTAGCCGTTATTTATATTTCACATCGGTTGGAAGAGGTTTATGAGATCTGCGATACAGTAACAATATTAAGAGACGGCGTATTGATTGATACCCGGAAGGTGTCTGAGATTACACGTCATGAAATGGTCTCACTGATGATAGGACGTGAAATAAGTGAAGACCGTATCAATATGCGTAAAGAATTTGACGCACCGGTTATTTTGTCTGCAGAAGATATATGTCTGCATAAGCTGTTGAAAAATGTGTCTTTCCAGGTGAAAAAGGGGGAGATTTTTGGCATTTTGGGGCTTGTGGGTTCCGGGGCAATTGAGCTGGGAAAAATATTATATGGTGTGATACCGGCGGATTCTGGTCTGATTAAGGTGTCAGAAAAACCGCTTCATATGAAAATGCCAGCGGACGCTCTGGAGAGTGCTATTTCATATGTGCCGGATGAGCGCAGGGCGCAGGGAATATTTCCGCTTCTCAGCGTAGAACAAAATTCTGTTATAACATCAATTCGGAATTATACGAACCGCTTTGGATTTCTTGATCATAAAGGCGTAAGCGTTGCCTTTATGGAATATGTAGACCGGTTTGGCATTAAAATTGCCAGCGCAGATCAGCAGATCCGGTTCCTGAGTGGAGGAAATCAGCAGAAAGCCCTTATTGCCAGAACGCTTTTAAGCAATACAGATATTATCATCCTCAGCTGTCCGACAAAAGGCATTGATGTTGGATCAAAATTTGATATTTATTCTATTTTACTTGATTGTGCAAAGCAAGGAAAGACGATTATTGCTGTTTCACAGGAGATTACAGAATTGGTACGAATCTGCGACAGGATTATGATGCTGAAGGATGGAGAAGTGTACCATGAATATACGGGGGATGAAATCTCTGAGACATTAATTTACCATGATCTGCTGGCGGAAGGGAGAAAGAAAACATGAGCACTAAAGAAAATGATATGAAAAATAAGAAAAAAGTTTTCTATAAAGACAAAGGATTTGGCACAATTGTTGTATTTATTTTGCTGATTATAGTGTTTTCTGTTATTTCGGATGCCTTCTTGACGGTAAATAATGTGATGACAATTTTGTTGCAGAACTCTGCTCTTGTCATTATGGCAATGGGAATGACGTTTGTAATAATTACAGGCGGTATTGACTTATCTGTTGGCGGTAATATGGCGCTTTGTACCATTTGTTCTTCTATGCTGGTCCGCCAGTATAATTTGCCAATTATTGCAGGTGTATTAATCTGTCTTGTAATAGGCGGTATGGTAGGATTTTGTAATGGCTTTTGTATAACATCTTTGGGGATTCCGCCATTGCTGGCTACAATAGGAATGGATAGTGTAGCAAGAGGTCTGGCATATATCATATGTGGTGGAGCAACAATCAGCAATATGCCGGATAGTTTTAAAATATTAGGACGAGGCTACATATTTGGAGTAATACCAATTGCAGCGGTAATTGCGACAGCAGTAGTAATTATCTATGTTATTATCCAAAATCATACGGCATTTTCCGTGAACACCTATGCAATCGGTGGAAATGAGCAGGCTGCCTATCTTTCCGGTATAAAAACGAAGAGTCATCTGAGAAAAATTTATGTGCTGATGGGAGTAACCTGTGGTTTGGCGGCGTACATTAATGCATCCCGGCTTGGAGTCGGTCTGGCTGCGGTAGGATCCGATATGTCTTTCGATGCAGTTACGGCTACTGTACTGGGCGGAACCAGTATTGCAGGCGGAAGCGGTAAGGTTCAGAGGGCGGTTATCGGAGCTCTTATTATCGGTGTTATTTTTAACGGGCTGACAATTTTAAATGTACAAAGTTTTGAACAGCAGGTAGCAAAGGGATTGATTCTGATTTTATCAATAGGTGTAGATACCGTGCGTAACAGGAAAGAAATCTGAGCAGGAAAGGGAGTGGATATTTAATGAAACTTTTGATTCATGGAGCAGGTTATATTGGAGAGGTTCATTTAAGGACGATTAAAAGATATAATCTTTGTGATGTTGCAGTATGTGAAATGAATGAAAACAGATTGCGGGAAGTGGCGGACTTATATCATGTAGAGGAAACCTATCTGACATTAGATGAGGCTTTGAAGCATCCGTTCGATGGTGTAATTATATGTACCCCTAATTTTGCGCATAAAGAAGATGTAAAAAAATGTGTTAATGCCGGTTTGAATGTGATGCTTGAGAAGCCAATAGCAGAATCGCTTGAAGCGGCGAAAGAAATATATGACCAATGCCGGGAAAATGATAAATTTGCTTTTGTTGCATATTGTCTGCGATTTGCTGCCCCCTATCAGAAAATAAAGACAATGATAACAGAAGGAAAGCTTGGCAAAGTTTTTAG
Organism: Lachnospiraceae bacterium UBA7225; assembly: GCA_002473385.1. Lineage (GTDB taxonomy): Bacteria > Bacillota > Clostridia > Lachnospirales > Lachnospiraceae > Marvinbryantia. The sequence goes on along the minus strand of DKTR01000104.1, from coordinate 39,324 downwards.
TATCCGGGCATCAGTGGCAGGAAAAAAGGCAATATCTGATGCGAAGACAAATTACCGCACAGTGCGGGCATTGGGAGGGGGAGTAATAAGCGATTTTTCACATGAAATTGATTACTCGCTCTGGTTCGCGGATTCTCCGGTCAGCCAGGTGAAATGCATTGGAAATCGTGCTGTTCACAAGGAATGGGATGTCTTTGACACAGCGGAATTACTGATTGAGTGCCAGAATGATATTGCGCTGTCGATTCATATGGATTTTTTGCAGCCATATTTTGGGAGAACCATAGAGATTTACGGCACAGAGGGAGCAATCCGCTGGCGGGATAACGAAAGTGTCAAATTTTACAATATTGCAAATGAGACATGGGAGGATATAGAGTCAGATATTAATTGGGATCATGTCTACAGAGATGAGGTGATTCATTATCTGGATTGCCTGGAAAATCATGCAAAACCATTGATAGATGAAAAAAGCGGTTATGAAACTTTCAAAGTAATTGATGCATGCACCAGAAGCGCAGAAGAGACTATTTAGAAAAATGCAGGGAGGAAAAAAGATGTCTTCAGGAAAGCTTGTTCGTATGAATCGTATTTTTGACAAAACAGGAACTTGTATTATATTTGCAGGATGTCACCAGATGACCAGCAAGGATATTTATCCGGGGCAGTTTGATGTACTGCAGTCATGCAGGTATGCCATGGAAGGCGGCGCCAACTGTATTAATATTGGTAAAGGAATGATACCGAAGGTGCTGCCGGCGTTGAAACCGGATGTGGCGGTACTTAACTATCTTCCGGTATATCCGGCTTACAGTAAAGAAAATCCATATGAAATGATAGTGACAAGTACCGTGGAGGAAGCTGCCAGAAATGGTGCGGATGGTCTGGTACTTCCGGCTGATTTTTATTCAGAGGCAGCGGGGGCAGCGATGAGAACGGTTGCTGAATATGTTCGTGAATGTGACAAATATGGTCTGGCATTTATCGTGGAGGCAGAATATCCGACGTTTTATGAAACAAATGATGATAATGTTGCAAAATATGGCGCGGAATATCTGATGTTTGCCGGAAGAATCTGCTCAGAGCTGGGAGTGGATGTGATTTCCACAAATTATACAAATGATCCGGATTCTTTCAAAAGGATTATTGACTATGTTAAGATTCCGGTATTGATTAATGGCGGAACGAAGGTGCCGGAAAATGAATTCCTTGATATGGTGGAAATTGTGGCAAAAGCCGGAGCAAAGGGCTGTCTCATAGGAAGAAATATTTCGGAAGCGAAGGATCCGGTGAAAATGACAAGAGCGATCGGAGATATTTTCCGCCGCGGAATTAGTGGTTCGGAAGCTTATATGAGTCTTTCGGTATAATATTGAGGGAAGGGTGTGACGAGACATGGGTAATTGTTTTGTTGGTATTGATATAGGGTGTGGCGGTGCGAAGGCCTGCATAATAAATGATCAGGGACAGACGATAGGTTATGGTTTCCGTGAACATACAATTACCGTGTCTCATGGAAATGTCTGGTCTGAGACAGATCCGGATGAATACTGGAAAAATATATGTGGTTTTATACGGAAAATTATTACGGAAAACCATATAGATAATTCTGACATACGCGGAGTAAGTGTTTCATCAGCTGTCCCGGCAATTGCTATGGTTGACCGGGATGGCAGGGTAATTAATAAAGGTTATAATTTTCTGGATAATCGTGCACAGGATGTTCTATGTGATATTAAGGAAAGAATTGGCAGAAAACGATGCTTTGAGGTGAGTGCATATAATATTGATGAACAGTCGATTACATCCAGCCTGCTTTGGGAAAAGAAACACAGACCGGACTCATATAACAAAATCTATAAGGTTATGTCTCCGGATGGTTATGTTACTTTCAAATTAAGCGGAAAAATTGTTGCTAATTATTCAGTGGCGACTTTTTTTGGACCGATATTTGATATCAGGAAAAAAAGCTTTGACTTAAAGATGTGTGAAGAACTTGGCGTGGATTTTGAAAAATTGCCGGAGCTGTATCCGTGTGAACAGGTCATTGGTGAGGTTACAAGAGAAGCAGCACAATTGACAGGGCTTGCAGCAGGAACACCTGTTATTGCAGGAACGGTTGATGCGTTCGCAGGATGGCTGGCAGGAGGTGCAACAAAAGCAGGGCAGACACAGATAAATCTTGGAACTGCGGCAGTATTGGGCGTGGTGACAGGAAAACCGATGTTTCTTGAGAACGTATGGAATTGTATTTATCCGATTCATTCAGAGGATAATTATGTGTGTTTTACCACAACCACTACCGGTGGTTATGTAATGCGTCATTTGCGGAATAATTTTTCGAGATATGAGCAGTTTGTCGAACATAATGGCGGATATGATGCATATGATCTTTTGAATCTGGATGCACAGAAAATTCGTCCGGGTTCGGATGGCTTAGTGACACTTCCGTACTTTATGGGGGCACGTACACCAGAATTCAATATGAATGCCTGCGGCTCTGTGTTCGGGTGGAACATGAATACAACAAAAGGGCATTTAGTCCGCTCTATGATGGAAGGAGTGGCGATGTCTGCCTATCGTCAGTATTGCGCTGTTATACAGCAGGGGATTGTGCCGGATGGACCAATTGTAATGAATGAGGGCGGAGCGAAGAGCGCATTGTGGAGACGTATTTTTACAGATGTATTTGGATATCCCACGGTAATGCTGAAAAACCGGACCGGAGCACCGTATGGAAATGCCATTCTTGCCGGAGTAGCCACAGGGCATCTGCCAGACTATACAGTTGCGGAAGAATGGGCAGAGTATGTTGATTATCTGGAACCAGATAAGAAGAATAATGAGATGTATAAGGACTATTATGAACTGTTTTGTTCTATTTACAGTCACTTGCAGGAGGATTATGATCTGCATGCGTTTTTAAAGGAAAAGTATGCGGAGGAATAGGAGCACAGATTGATCCGTGATTTCGAATACAGAGAGAGTGATTTTAGGATATTCCAGTCAGAATTTTCAGAAAGATTGCCGGAAAAAATATATGACAGTCATGTACATCTGTGGGCAAAGAGTAATCTGAATATATCAAAGGCGGAATATTCTACATATAAGGTTTACAAACCATGGACGGATTTTGACTATATGGAAGAGTTCCTTTATGAGGACTATTGCTTATATGCAAGTCAGGCATTTCCGGGAAAAATATTGATGCCGATGGCTTTTGGATCCCCGTTTCCGCAGATAGACCGTGACCGGACAAATGATTATATTATAGAAACAGCAAGTCTCCATAATATGCCATTTTACTACATTCCGGGGCAGTATGAGGATATGTATGAGACGGAGCGTAACCGCAATTTATTGAAGATGAAAGGTTTTCTTGGTCTGAAGCCGTATCCGGATATTCCGGTAGTTGAAGGGCGGGAAGTAAGTATTTATGATATGCTGAACCGTTCTGCGCTTGAATATGCAGATGAACATGGACTTTATATTATACTGCATATCCCCAGGAAAGGACGTTTGCACTCGCAGGAGAACAGGCGGGAATTAATTGAATGCATTACGCACTATAAGAATGCACGGTTTATTATCGCACATGTCGGGCGTGCTTTTACGTACTATGATGTGGAAGGTCTGATAGATTTTTTATTTCCATATGATAATGTTTTATTCGATACGGCGCTTATCAACAGTGAGACAGTATTGACCTATTTATTGAAAAAAGCAGATACGTCCGGCATATTGTTTGGTTCGGATGCTCCGCTGGCATTTAGCCGTGGAAAGGATGTTACGATAAACAACCGGCATTACTATGTATCAGAAACGCAGGTTCCATGGGGGCTTAGTTATGGGAGCGATCCTTTAAAAGAGTTTACATTTTATATTTATGAAGAGATTCGTGCGATGCTATATGCTTCCAGAGAGGTCTTTGGAAAATCGGAGCGTACTATTCTCGAAAAAATATTTTATAAAAATGCGAAGTCTATTTTAGATTCCCGGAATTTTACGGGCAGCTTATGAAGGAAGAGGAGATAATTATGCATACAGTTGCAATTGGGTGTGATCCTAATGCGATGGAGATTAAGTTTAAAATAATTAATCTACTAAAAGAAAGAGGATATTCCGTCCAGGATTTTGGAAGCGATGATCCGATATATGCTAATGTTGCCTGCAAAGTAGCGACAGCAGTGGCCGATGGAACATATGACAGAGGAATTTTAATATGCGGAACAGGAATCGGGGTATCTATGGCTGCAAATAAGGTGAAGGGCGCATATGCTGCTCTGATAAGTGACGTATATTCAGCAGAGCGTGCACGAAAAAGTAATGATGCGAATATTGCATGCTTTGGTGCGTTTACTATTGGGGAGAAGCTGATGGAAGCACTGGTATTGACTTTTCTTGAAAGTGAATATATTCCGGGTGGACCTTCCCAACCCAAGGTTGATAAAGTAAAAAGTCTTGAAAATCCGATGCTGTGATGAAAAAAGGGTCAATATTAGCGATTATGGAAAGTAACGCTGGGAATCGTAGATAAATATACGGTTCTCAGCGTTTTTTCTTTATATGATTATTGTTCTGGTCAGTTAATTCATTTTTTGCAAAAATATGTTGACAAACATAGCAATGTATGCTATCTTTAAATAAATTAAATGGTTTAATAAAGTATATAATAAAAAGATTAATAAAATATTTGAGATATGGAAGGGAGAGAAAATGTGTGAATAAGGTAAAGAAAATGTATGTGTTGGATCACGGTGTTCAATACAATGATAAATCTACGATGCTCGCAGGGTATAATGCGGCTACATTCAAAGAACCGCATAAGCTGTCAACGTATATTAAAATTCCAATTCAGACTTTTTTGTTTGAGTGTGAGGAGGGATATGTACTGTTTGATACGGCATGCGATCCTGATTATGCTGTAAACTGGCCGTCAGATATGCTGGAGCGCTCCCCTTATGAGTATCCGGTGAATGGATTATTGCCGGATCGCTTAAAAGAATTGGGGTTAACGCCGGAAGATATCAATACGGTGGTAATGTCTCACCTTCATAATGACCATGCAGGATGTCTTTCGATGTTTCAGAAGGCACTTGTTTATGTAAATGATAAGGAGATTACTACCACTCTGCGGAATTACGTGTTAAAAGAACCTTTGGATGTACATATTCCTTCAGATATCCGGGCAATTATTAAGGCTGATCTTCAGTGGAGAACGGTGACAGAAGAAGAATTTGAAGTACCTGTTGCGGATGGTCTTACCATTTTAAATCTGGGGTCGGGACATAGCTGGGGAATGCTGGCTTTGAGGGTGGACCTGGAAAACAGCGGGAGTTTTCTTCTTGTATCTGATGCTTTATATAGTTCAGAGAATTATGGTCCTCCGGTTCATTTGCCCGGTATCGTGTATGACACTGTCGGATATGTAAGGACAGCAAGGACAATTGAAAAGTACTGTAAAGAACATAATTGCAGGATTTTGTTCGGACATGATATGGAGCAGTTTTCTACGCTGCGCAAAGCGCCGCTGGAATATTATGATTAAGATGATTCACCGGTATGGTGCCGGTTCAGATCATATAAAAAACAATATTATTAAGGGAGGGAATAACATGAAACACACAAAAAAATTAATCTCTATGATGGCTGCTGCGGCTATGACAGCTTCACTCACATCCTTTACCGCTGCGGCGGAAGAAGTGCCGGTGGTTGACTTATCAGATCTGACAATTGGTGCTTGCGTAATGTCCTTTGAGCAGGAGTTTATGGCGAATCTGGTTGTGGGATATGAAGAGTTTATCAGGCAGACAAATATTAATATGCTGATTACAGACGGCGGCAATATGGAGGTGGCAAAACAGGTAACTAATGTAGAAAATTATATCTCAAGCGGTGTAGATGGCATTCTTTGCCAGGCGGTTTCGCTGGCAGCAATGAAGGACACACTGGGAGCAGCTTTGGATAAGGGGATTCCGGTAGGAGTATATCCCTATGACCGTTCTGTAGGAGCGACTACTTATTTTGGATATGATGAATACACCTGGGGACATAGCCTCGGTGAATGTGCGGCTCAGTGGGCAGAGGATCATTTTGGCGGCGAAAAAATCAAAGTGCTTAGTATTACATCTCCGCAGGAAGAGGCATCTATCGAACGTTCCAGAGGATGGATCGAGGCAGCCGAAGAGGGTTATGGCGCTGAAAATATTGAGTGGATCGATGTGGCGGCAACAGATGCGACAACTTGTATCAGTGCAACAGAGTCTGCGCTCCAGGCAAATCCGGATATCAAAATGGTGCTGGCTTTAGGCGACCAGTATGGTCTGGCTGCTTACGAGGCCTTGAACAGTTCAGGGCTGGATCTGTCGGATGTATTCCTTGGAGCTTGTGACGGAACCGACGAAGCACTGGAGCTGGTTGCACAGGATACTGTATTCCGCTGCGATGTGGCTAATGACAGATTTGTTTCGGAAATCGGTTTTTACTGGGTTGAGAATATGGTGAAGATCATACTCGGTATGGAATATGACGATCCGTTCCCCATTACCACAATGGCTGTTACCATTGATAATGTGGAAGAATATCGTTCAAGAGAGCCGGAATATGTGATAAGTGAGGATTTGATTGAATTTGTAAATAACCAGAAATAGAAGCTTGACTGACGAAAGAAATGCGGTATTGCAAGAAGGCGCAGTACCGCATTTCCATTATAATGAATTGGCAGGTGATTTCTATGAAAGAGAATCAGGATATTCTCATCATTGAGAATTTAACAAAAACATATGGAACTACGTTGGCGCTGGATCATGTCAGCCTGTCTTTTCGAAAAGGAGAAGTACATGCGCTGATAGGAGAAAACGGCGCCGGAAAATCAACTTTGAGCAAGATGATTGCAGGTGCCGTGTCACCTACGGAGGGTACTATAACCATCAATGGAAAGCAATTATCATCACTGACACCGGTACAGGCAAAAGAATTGGGAATCGGGATGGTTTACCAGGAGTTTAATCTGGTTGCGGAACTTCCGGTATATGAGAATCTCTTTGTGGGAAAGGAGATCCGGAAGGGTGTATTTATTGACCGGAGAACCATGATAAAAAAGAGCGAAGAAATTTTTCGGGAGATGGGTGTATCGATTGATTGCACCAAAAAGATAAAAGACCTTTCGGTGGCATACTGTCAGCTGGTGGAAATAGCAAAAGCTCTTCTTGAAAACAGCCAGGTGCTGATCCTCGATGAACCTACTGCTCCTATCACGAATAAAGAGGTAGAGCTGTTATTTCAGGTTATCCGGAAACTGAAGGCGGAGGGAATTGCCATTATTTATATTTCTCACCGGTTGGAGGAGATTTTTCAGATATGCGACCGGATCTCTGTTTTGCGGGATGCAAAGCATATTAAGACTATGGCAGTTTCAGAGACAACACGGGAAGAATTGATTTCCCTTATGATCGGCCGGGAGCTGTCCCAGGAGTTTCCGCTAAGGGGGAAAGATTTTGATTATGAAGGGGCAAAAACGGTACTGAAGCTGGAGCATCTGACTAACAAATATATTAAGGATATCAGTTTTGAATTAAAGCAGGGGGAGATCCTGGGGCTGGCAGGTTTGGTGGGCGCAGGACGTACCGAGATCCTGCGTGCGATCTTTGGGGCGGATCATGTGAGTGCAGGAGAAATTTTTGTTCATGGAAAAAAATCCGTTATACGAAAGCCGGGAGATGGGATTGCTAATGGGATTGCATTGATCCCGGAGGATCGGAAGAGAGAAGGTCTGATGCTATTTTTGCCGATTGCCCATAATATGACTATTACGATTATTAAAAAGCTGTGTAAATTTTTACTGATCTCCAGGAGCAGGGAAAAGAAGCAGCTGGATGACAGTGTGAAACTGCTGTCAATAAAGAATTCTTCATTATCAAAGCCAGTTTCAGATTTGTCCGGCGGCAATCAGCAGAAAGTGGTTTTGGCAAAGTGGTTGTCCACGACCTGTGATATTTTTCTGTTTGATGAGCCGACCAGAGGAATTGATGTGGGTGCCAAAAAAGAAATTTATGACTTTTTATTTAAACTGAAAGCAGAGGGTAAAAGCATGATTGTAGTTTCCTCTGAAATGTCTGAGATTTTAAATCTGACAGACAGGATCCTTGTTATGCATGAAGGAAAATTAACAGGCGAATTACGTTATCAGGATGCAACTCAGGAAAAAATTCTGACGTTGGCCTCTGGATTTGGCATATAGTTCGCATATCATAGAGAGGAGAGATAGGAATCATGAATAAGAAAACGCATTCGAAACAGATAGCATCATTTTATGAAAAATATGGCATCCTGGTTATCCTGCTGGTGGAAATTGCTTTTTTTGCAGTAAAGTGCCCGAATTTCATGACGGTGGATAATCTTTTTCTGGTAAGCCGCCAGGTTTCTTTTTACGGAATCGCTGCAGTTGGCATGACTATGGTATTACTGGTAGGAGAAATAGATATTTCGGTAGGATCGATCCTGGCATTCAGCGGCTGCCTGTCGGCAGTCCTCATGACAAAATGTAATGTACCGATCTGGGCCGCCTGTCTGATCGCACTTGCGGTAAGCACTTTATTTGGTGTCATTTCCGGGACGGTTACGGCGATTGGAAAAGTACCGTCTCTGATTACTACCCTGGCAATGCAGACGATTATCAAAGGCTGTACTTACCTGATGACAGGCGGTTCAGCTATCAGCGGTCTGTCTGACCGGTTTAAGTTTCTGGGGCAGGGATTTTTGGCTGATTTAATTCCGTTTCCTGTAGTGATTCTTATCCTGATGTTTATTCTGGGATATCTTATTTTGAATAAAACCTATATTGGAAGAAGAATCTATGCGGTAGGAGGCAATAAAGAGGCATCACGTTTATCAGGCATCAGTACAGTAGGAATCGTGATTGGTACTTTTGTATGTTCCGCATTCGTTTCCGGTATTGCCGGTATTTTGATGGCAGCGCGTCTCGGATCCGGCATGTCATCGGTAGGATCCGGTTTTGAGATGGAGGTTCTCACTGCAGCTGTGCTGGGAGGCGTGTCCCTGCAGGGCGGCAAGGGAAACGTATTAAATGTTCTGGTGGGCTCTTTTATTATAGGCATTCTGGCCAATGGTCTGGTCATGCTGGGAGTTATTGAATACTGGCAGTGGATCATCAAAGGTCTGGTATTTGTCTGTGCGGTTATTGTAAGCAATATTGTGATTTTCATAGACCGAAACTAAGGCAGATCGTCTTGCAATGCAGTAAAGTTTCATGGTATATTTAGAGTGTCATTTAATAACATCCAACTTTTACAGATAGTGGACAAACGTGGGAGAAAAGGTATGAAACTTAGTGCAGCGGAAGTAAAACGCCAAAATAGAAGAATGATATATCGATATATTTTAAAAACAGATGACGTAACCAAACCGGAAATTGCGATGGCGCTTCGTTTGAGTACCCCTACAGTAGGTCAGATCGCAAGTGAGCTGATGGAGAAAAATCTGATTCTGGAAACCGGGACCCGGGCATCCAGCGGCGGAAGAAAGGCAGTTATGCTGAATGCCAATACGGATATCAAATATGCATTGGGCATCAATGTGACAAAACATCATATTGGATTTGCGCTAGTAAATGTAAAAGGGGCAGTTTTGGATCACATCCGCATACGAAAAGAATTTCGCATGGAGCATGCTTATTGCAGAGAAGTATATGAGTTTGTCCAGGAATATTTAGGGCAGAAAGGTCTGGAATTGGATAAGCTGATTGGGATGGGCGTATCGCTGCCGGGGATTGTGGATGAAAGTCAGGAGCATTTGTATTATGCCAGAATCCTGGGAATCGAAAATTCTATCCGGCTGGGAGTGCCGGCGGACATGAAAGTGCCAATGTATTTTTTTAGTGATGCGGCAGCGGCATGTATGGCAGAACTTTATTCTCAGAATACACCGGATTCTTTTACTTATCTGGCGCTTAGCAATACGGTGGGAGGCGCTTATGTCTGCAACAATGAAATTGTGGCAGGAAATGCCGGAGTCAACGGACGCAACGGAGAAATCGGACATGTCTGTATTGTGCCAAATGGAAGAACCTGTTATTGTGGAAAAAGGGGGCATTTTGATGCATATGGATCAGCACTGGTGCTGTCAGAGCTGACGGAGGATGGGAAATTAGAAACCTTTTTTGAACAGATGGAGGATGGGGACAGTCGTTTTAAAGATGCGTTTGAGGAGTATCTGGGGTATCTGGCCATTCTTTTGTGCAACATACTGACAACGACAAATCAGCCCATTATCCTGGGAGGATATGTAGGGAGTTTTCTTGAGCCATATTTTGAACGGCTGAAGAAAAAAGTAGAAGAGCATTATATATTTGAACTGGCAGAGGACAGTCTGCAGCTTTGTCATTATAAGGTAGAGGCGGCTGCTGTGGGCGGAGCTCTGTCGATCATAGAATCGTTTATCAGTAAAGTGTAAAACGGTTATGTTTCGGGTATTCTTTGAAAATTGTGCATTATGAGGAAACAAGAAACCATATCTTGACAGCGGGACTTTGTCATGGTATGCTGTTAACTACAAAATAAATAGAGATACAGGGGAGCTTGTGAAGCAGGCTGAGAGGAAGTAATCGAACTTCGACCCTTTAACCTAATTTGGATAATGCCAACGTAGGAAGTAGTGGAAATTGTATTATTTGGGAGACACGAATCAGTGTTTCCCTTTTTGTTTTCAAAGGAAAGTATTCAGAAGCTCCCGGTAGATTTCTATAAGGCAAAACATTTCACGGTAATACGCACGCAGTACGGCTCTCTTGTATCGGAAGGGAAAAACATGCAATACACAACACAGATGGATGCGGCACGCAGAGGAATTATCACTGCACAGATGGAAGCTGTAGCGCAAAAAGAAGGTATTCCGGCAGCGCGGCTTGCAGAATTGATGGCGGAGGGAAAAGCAATTATTCCCTGCAACAAAAATCATAAGAGTATTTCTCCGAACGGGATCGGCTCTATGCTTAAAACAAAGATTAATGTAAATCTCGGAACCTCCAGAGACTGCAAGGATCTGGAAATGGAGCTGCAGAAGGTGGAGCGCGCAATTTCCATGGGAGCGGAGGCAATCATGGATCTCAGCTCTTATGGGGATACGGGAAAATTCCGCCGGATGCTGACGGACAAGTGCCCGGCGATGATCGGTACGGTACCGATTTATGATGCGGTAGTGTATTATCATAAGCCTCTGATCAAAATATCGTCTGAGGAATGGCTGGATATCGTGCGGATGCATGCGGAGGATGGCGTAGACTTTATGACAATTCACTGCGGCATCAACAAAGAAACTGCACATAAGTTTAAGAGAAATAAGCGGTTGACAAATATTGTTTCACGCGGCGGCTCTATTATCTTTGCATGGATGGAAATGACAGGAAAGGAGAATCCGTTTTATGAGCATTTTGATGAGATTCTGGAAATTTGCCGTGAATATGATGTCACATTAAGCTTAGGTGATGCGTGCAGACCGGGATCCATTGCGGATGGTACAGACGCTGCGCAGATTGAGGAACTGATTGCGCTTGGAGAACTGACGAAGCGGGCGTGGGAAAAGGATGTCCAGGTGATGATCGAGGGACCGGGTCATATGCCGCTCAATCAGATCGCTGCGAATATGGAAATTGAGAAAACATTGTGTCATGGCGCGCCTTTTTATGTTCTGGGACCGATTGTGACGGATGTTGCTCCCGGATACGATCACATCACCTCTGCAATCGGCGGGGCGGTAGCGGCGATGAATGGCGCTTCATTCCTGTGTTATGTGACACCGGCGGAGCATCTTCGCCTGCCGGATGTAGACGATGTAAAGGAGGGGATTATTGCCGCCCGCATAGCAGCGCATGCAGCAGATATTGCGAAAGGGATACCGGGAGCGGCAGACTGGGACAACCAGATGAGCCTTGCACGGAAACAGCTCAACTGGGAGGAAATGTTCCGCCTGGCAATGGATCCCGAAAAGGCGGGACGGTATCGTGCTTCTTCGAAACCGGAAAAAGAGGATACCTGCAGTATGTGCGGAAATTTCTGCGCAGTAAAAAATATGAACCGGATTCTGGAGGGAGAAATTGTATCCATTTTTGATGAGTGAGACAGTAAGAACTGCAGGGCGATCCCTGAAACGAGGAAAATCGCAGAATTGTTAAATGAAAAAAGGAGAACAGAAAGATGCTTGAAAAAATGCTTATTAATGTGAGAGAAAAAATGCCGCTGATACATAATATAACAAATTATGTGACAGTAAATGATTGCGCAAATATTCTGCTGGCGTGCGGAGGTTCGCCGATTATGTCGGATGATATCGGGGAAGTGGAGGAGATTACTGCTGTCTGCGGCGGGCTGAATATTAATATCGGAACGCTGAACGAGCGCACCGTCTGTTCAATGATTGCAGCAGGGAAAAAAGCGAATGAGCTGGGGCATCCGGTGATTCTTGATCCGGTGGGTGCAGGTGCGTCCGCGCTTCGCACGAACACCGCATATAAGTTATTGGAAGAAGTAAAGTTCAGCGTTATTAGGGGAAATATATCGGAAATTAAGACACTTGCGCTGGGCGGCGGAACAACAAAGGGGGTGGATGCAGATGTTGCGGATAAGGTGACTGATGAAACACTGGATTCTGTCATCTCTTTTGCGAAAGCCTTTTCAGAAAAGACAGGTGCGGTAATCGTAATTACTGGAGCAACAGACATCGTTGCAGATACACAAAAAGCGTACGTGATTAAAAATGGAGTACCGATTATGTCACGGATTACAGGAAGCGGCTGTATGCTGACAGCAATGATGGCAGCATATATCACCGCAAATCCGCAGCATGTTCTGGAGGCCGCAGCTGCAGCAGTATGTGTTATGGGGCTGTGCGGGGAGAAGGCGGATGCTGTAAGAAAAGAGCATAACGCCGGAAATGCCAGCTTTCGGAATTATCTGATAGATGAGGTTTATAAATTGGACGATGCGGCATTGAAGGAAGGTGCAAAGTATGAAATCCGTTAGGGATGCAATGCTTTTATATGCAGTGACGGACCGGATGTGGCTGAACGGGCGTAAACTTTGTGAGGTTGTTGAGGAAGCTTTAAAGGGCGGAGCAACTATGGTACAGCTTCGGGAAAAAGAACTCTCTTTTGCAGATTTTTTGAGTGAGGCAAAGGAGATCAAAAAAGTATGTGAGAAGTATCAGGTTCCGTTTGTAATCAACGACAATGTAGAGGTGGCGCTGGCGTGTGATGCGGACGGTGTTCATGTAGGACAGAGTGATATGGAGGCAGCGTGCGTACGGGAAAAAATCGGCAGCAATAAGATACTTGGCGTATCGGTGCAGACGGTACAGCAGGCTCTGGATGCGGAAAAAAAGGGAGCAGATTATCTTGGTGTGGGCGCAGTTTTTACAACTTCTACAAAAAGTGATGCGGATTTCGTGTCCTATGAGAAACTGAAAGCCATCTGCCGGACAGTGTCAGTTCCGGTCTGTGCGATCGGCGGCATATATAAACACAATCTGCTGCAGCTTTCCGGCTCCGGTATTGACGGAGTAGCACTTGTTTCTGCTATCTTTGCGTCGGATCATATTGATACAGAATGCCGGGAGCTGCTTGCACTTTCAAAGAAAATGATAATTTCTGCAGCAGGTGCAATATAGGAGGAAGAAATGACAGCAAAAGTGCTTACAATAGCAGGCTCTGATTGCAGCGGCGGAGCCGGGATACAGGCAGATCTGAAAACAATGATGGCCCATAATGTTTATGGAATGAGTGTCATTACTGCGCTGACTGCGCAGAATACTACCGGGGTTTATGGGGTATTGGAAACACCGCCGGAATTTGTGGCACAGCAGATTGACTGTGTATTTCAGGATATCCGTCCCGATGCTGTAAAAATTGGCATGGTACCAGACTGCGGAATTATCGAAGTAATTGCAGAAAAAATGGTGCAGTATCAGGCGGAAAAAATTGTAATCGATCCGGTAATGGTATCTACCAGCGGTCACAGATTAATGAGTGAACAGGCAATGCAGGTGTTTGCGGAAAAGCTGCTGCCGCTCGGAACCATTATTACGCCGAATCTCCCAGAAGCGGAAGTGTTATATCAATATAAGAACAGTACTGCTATCCGGATTGATTCAGAGGAATGTATGATAGAAGCAGCAAAGAGAATTGCAGAACGGTATAATGGGTCATTACTCATAAAAGGCGGGCATCTCTGCGGGGATGCGGCGGATCTGCTCTGCGAAAACGGAAATTTCTACTGGCTCAGAATGAAGCGCGTCAAAAATCCCAATTCACATGGAACCGGGTGTACGCTTTCTTCTGCGATAGCTTGTAACCTTGCAAAGGGAAAAACAATTTATGAAAGCGTGTATGCCGCAAAAGCGTATGTGACAGGAGCGCTGCGGGTGGGTCTGGAACTTGGCAGAGGCGCCGGACCGCTTGCCCATAGATACGAAGAATGGACGCCCTTTTAAAGAGCGTCCATTTTCATTAAGTAGTGGAGTGTACCAGTTTCTCGTGCATGAGAATCATAAGCAATAGGATAACAGATAAAAATACCGGAAATAAAATGATACTGATATTATTTGCGAGCAGACCAAACAGCGGCGGCATCAGACAGGTGCCGGTGTAGGCACTTGCCATTTGTACTCCGATAATTGCCTGTGACTTATCTGCGCCGAAATGTGCCGGTGTGGAGTGGATGATGCAGGGATAAATCGGTGCGCATCCGAGACCGATCAGAATCAGACCGGATAATAAAGCGGCATTTCCAAACGGAAGAAGTATGGAGAAAATGCCGCAGGCAATGAGCGCCTGTCCCAGACGGATCATCTGCATATCATTGAGCTTAAAGGTTAAAAATCCACTCAGAGCCCGACCAACGGTAATGCCGAGATAAAACAGGCTGCTCCAGCGTGCGGCGGTTTCTGCAGAAAACTGATGATGGAGTACCAGATAGCTTCCTGCCCATAGTCCGGCGGTTGCTTCCAGGGAAGAATAGCAGAAAAATGTGATCATAACAGCCTTTGCGCCGGGGATGCGCAGGATTTTCTGAAGAGAAAGAGGTTTGCTGCTTTCTTGTGTAACATCAGTTTTGCCGGATGCGGCTTCAGTGGTATCAGTATGCTGTTTCCAGAGAGGCAGGCTGAAGATCAGGATGACGGTGAGGACAATCTGCAGCAGAGAGATATAACGGTAGCCCATATTCCAGCCGCTTCCGTTTGTAAGGGCGGCACCCATGATATATGGTCCGAGCGTGGCTCCGACTCCCCACATGCAATGCAGCCAGCTCATGTGACGGCTTGCATAGTGCAGCGCAACATAATTATTAAGTGCGGCGTCAACGCTTCCGGCACCAAGTCCGTAAGGAATTGCCCAGAGACACAGCATCCAGAAGGAATTGCTGATAGAAAAGCCGAACAGGGCGGCGGCTGTCATGGCAACGCTGATAGCAGTTACCCTGCCTGCTCCGAGCAGACGGGTGAGCCGGTCACTTTGCAGGCTGGAAATGATAGTACCGGCAGCAATAATCATGGAAACAATACCGGCATATGAGACCGGAACAGAAAATTCGGGGTACATGGAAGGCCAGGCAGAGCCGAGCAGGGAATCCGGAAGCCCCAGACTGATAAATGCCAGATAAATAACAGAAAGCAGTAAATGAACCATTTTTTCTCCTCCATAAAAAGTATAGTTGAAAGATGCAGGCTGCTGTTGCTCCGTTCACAGCAGAATACCCTGGAATACACAAAAAAATATGTGATCTTATTGCATGCGTCTCTGTATTGTGATAAGATTATATAACCAAAGGAAATGGAAATCTAGGATAAAATCACCAGAAATTTATGAGAAAATCATCAAACTGCGAGGAGAACAATATGGATCATAACTTATTTACGTGCAGCGTGGAAACTGATAATGAGGGTCGGGAACTCACCATGCACGGAACGGCACCGTTTCCGGTTGCCTGTTATGCAGATGATTTGTCCGCGGAGGCAGTTGCGTGGCACTGGCATGAAGAAATGGAAGTAATTCTGGTGACGGAAGGCTGCGCGTCTGTAGGGGCAGATGCACAAAGATACATTTTAAAATGCGGGGACGGGGTCTTTATTAATTCCGGGGTTCTTCATTGTGTGGAGCAGGAAGGCACGCAGGTCTGCCGCCTGCATTCACTGGTATTTCACCCGCGCGTGGTGGGCGGCAGCGCAGATAGCATTTTCTGGCAGAAATACTTGCAGCCAATGACTTCCGATGAAAATTTGAAATGCGTTCTGCTGGAGGCAGACGTCAGATGGAAGGAGCAGGCGGGAGAGTTCTTTGAAAGCGCATGGCAGGCATGTATGAGGGGTGAAAATGGTTTTGAATTTGTTGTGAGAGCAGGGCTGTCGCGGATGTTTGCATTGCTGGTGCAAAATCTGCCGGCTGCCCGGACTATGCCGTCAGAGCACTCATTGCGGAACGCAGAACGCATAAAGCTGATGCTGCAGTTCATTCAGAAGAATTATAGTGAAGAGCTTAGTCTGGCGCAGATAGCGGAGAGCGCGATGCTAAGTGTGAGTGAATGTCTGCGCTGCTTCCGGGAGACTATTGATGATACTCCGATGCAGTATGTGAAGCGGTACCGTATCCAGGCTGCGGCGGAGCTGCTGTCTTCAACCAAGATTAAAATTGCAGATATTGCAACCAGCTGCGGTTTCCAGGATATGAGTTATTTCGCAAAAAGTTTTCGTGAAGTGAAGGAATGTACGCCATCTGCTTACCGGGCAAAGCAGCTGTGTTCTACGAAGTCTACGGTATTACTTGCGTTTCCGGGATAGTTGTAGTATAATGTCTGCGGATAATGAACAGGCGTAAACGCCAGAAGAACGGAGGTACTTATGGTACAGGCAGTAGTAGGAGCAAATTGGGGAGACGAAGGAAAAGGCAAGATTACAGATATGCTTGCGGAAAAGGCAGATATTATTGTGCGTTTTCAGGGCGGAGCAAACGCAGGACACACCATTGTAAACGATTATGGGAAATTTGCGCTGCACACTCTGCCGTCCGGCGTGTTTTACGGACACACCACCAGTATAATTGGAAATGGTGTAGCGCTGAACATACCGGTGCTGTTTAATGAGATAAAAAGTATTGTAGACCGCGGTGTTCCGACACCGAAGATTCTTGTGTCAGACCGTGCGCAGATTGTGATGTCCTATCACATATTGCAGGATCAGTATGAGGAGGAACGTCTGGCGGGCAAATCCTTCGGTTCCACAAAATCCGGGATTGCGCCGTTTTATTCAGATAAATATGCAAAAATTGGCTTCCAGGTAAGCGAGCTGTTTGATGAGGAGCTGCTAAAGGAAAAAGTGTATCGTATCTGTGAACAGAAAAATGTAATTTTCGAGCATCTCTATCATAAACCGGCAATCAGACCGGAAGAGCTGCTTGAGGAACTGCATTCTTACCGGGAGATGGTTGCTCCTTATGTTTGCGATACCTCTGCTTTCCTGTGGAACGCTATCAAAGAAGGAAAGAATATTCTTCTGGAGGGGCAGCTTGGTTCCTTAAAGGATCCGGATCACGGTATCTATCCGATGGTGACGTCCTCATCCACTTTAGCGGCATACGGTGCAATCGGAGCCGGAATTCCGCCATATGAGATCAAAAAAATCGTTACTGTGGTAAAGGCCTATTCCAGCGCAGTCGGTGCGGGAGCTTTTGTCAGTGAAATTTTCGGAGAGGAAGCGGATGAGCTGCGCCGCAGAGGCGGAGACGGCGGGGAGTACGGTGCGACGACTGGCAGACCGCGCCGCATGGGCTGGTTAGATTGTGTTGCAACGAAATATGGCTGCCGTATGCAGGGAACAACAGATGTGGCATTTACGGTGCTGGATGTCCTTGGATATCTGGATGAAATTCCGGTGTGTGTGGGTTATGAGATCGACGGAGAGGTAACGACCGATTTCCCGACAACGCCGAAGCTTCAGAGGGCAAAGCCGGTGCTGAAAAAGCTGCCGGGTTGGAAAACGGATATCCGCGGAATCAAAACCTATGAGGAACTGCCGGAGAATTGCCGGAATTACATTGAGTTCGTGGAGAAAGAAATCGGTTTCCCGATCACTATGGTTTCAAACGGACCGGGCAGAAGCGATATTATTTACCGGTAATTGCTTCAAGATGCAACATAATAGTTGTAAAATTGATATAGACGAAAAATGACTAGGGAATGCGCCCCAAATCCTTGCAGACAGATTCTGACTGTCTTATAATGTTTGGCAGATGTAAAGGAGTCAGGACATTATGAAACAGTATAAGAGGATTCGGGAATTGCGGGAAGATAAAGACCTGACGCAGGATAAAATGGCGCGTAGGCTGAACATTACACAGCGGACATATAGTCGTTATGAGAATGCGGACAGCATGATGCCATTGGATATACTGGTGAAGCTTGCGGATTTTCATGATGTGAGTACCGATTATCTCCTGGAGCGGACAAACATAAAGAAACGTTATCCAAGGGATAAGGAATATGAATAAGAGTGTTACTAAAAACGACCAGAAACCGGAAAGGGTATCTGGTCGTTTTTTACGTACGATTGCGAAATGCCTTCTATTTATCACATATTGCCAAGCGTGTGAGTACATCCTCCGGAGAGGTAAAGACCTCGGCGTGCAGTTTCATTTCCCGTGCTGCCAGCACATTTGCAAGGTTGTCATCGAAGAAGATCGCCTCATCCGGACGGATCTGGAAGCGCCGGAACAGCTCTGCGTAGATCCAGCGGGTTGGCTTAACCATCTGCACTTCATAGGAAAACAGTCCGCCGTCCATCAGCGAAATAAAATCCAGCTCATTTTTCGTCTGCTCACGCCCGTATTCTCCGTAGTTGGAGAGATAGTAAAGGCGGTAACCGGCATTGGCAAGCACTTCATATTTTTCTTCGGAGAATCCATAGGACTTCAGACAGGACTGCCAGTCGTAGGCGACCAGTACATTTCCTATATCAAAGATTACGGTGTTGATCATCAGAAGTGTCCTCACTTTCGTCATCATGTTTTAATAAGCGGTACATCAGATTGTAGGCGTAGAGCAGTACCGGCAGGATGATTGTCATACCGAGACAGATCTTGAACATGTCGAACGCCCGGGGACTGTCGATCAGCGCAAACACAAAGGTGGCAAGGTACAGAAGCACCAGCAGGATGACGCCTGTCAGGGCAAGAATTCTTTTTGTCTTTTTCATATCGTATCCTCCGTACTTATTCCGACGCTCTCCAGAAACATGCAGAGCGCGTGGTCATCCAGTTTACTTTCTGGAATTACGATATGATTCTGGATGGTTGGCGCCTCAAAATCAACCAGTGGAATGGAAATCAGCAGTCCTTCGTCCAGATGCTTCTGTACAAGCGTGCGCGGAAGGAATGTGTAGCCGATTCCCTCCAGCAGATATGGCAGCAGATGTGTCAGCTTGTCGATTTCGAATGGAAAGGAATAGTTCTTTGGAAACATATCCCGGATAAAGGTGCCGTTGTCCTGAATCATAAAATCACAGTAAAGGTAATGAAGATCCGGAAGCTGCGACTGGCGGATACCATCCTTATATTCCTGATGAACGGGTGAGGTGACAAGTACCAGATCATCGGTGTGGAACGGTTTACAGACGAAGCCTGCTTTTTTTAGCGGAATATATGTAAATACCAGATCCAGTGTACCGTCCTGCAGCATACGCAGAAGGGTGCCGGAGTGATCGATGATCACTTTCAGCGAGATGTCTGTGTGTTCACGGATGTAGTTCATGATGGGCTGGCCGAGATAGCAGTCGTATACAGTATTGACTGTGCCGATGCGCAGCGTCTCGGAAAAGGTATGCAGCATGCTCAGCTCTTCGATCGCGGAAGCCTCCAGAGCGACAATGCGTTTAGCATAGCTCAGAAAGTGAAGCCCTTCTTCCGTCAGTTCGACGTTTTTGCGGTTGCGGATAAAAAGCTTTTTGCCAAGCCCTTTTTCCAGTTCCATGATGCGGTTGGTGACGGTCGACTGCACGATGTAGTAGCGGTCAGCAGTCTGGGTAAAATTCTTCAGCTCAGATAGTGTAATAAATGTTTTTAAATTCTCAATATTCATGTGACCCTCTTATCGAAATAGTAAATCAGCTTTTTCATAAAATTCATTATACAAATTTTATCTCCATCGCTATAATAAGTCAAGAGAAAGAATGGAAGTAATATCATTGAGTAACAGAAGTGAACAGTAAAAATCAGGAGGAAAAGTGCGAATGAATAAAGTATACACGAAGGTAACAGACAGCCTGGATTTTTTTGAGGGAAACGATCCGGTGGCTCTGGCTAAGAAATACCAGACGCCGCTTTATATATATAATGAAAGAATTTTGCGGCAGCGCTGCCGCGATCTGAAAAATCTGGTTACATATCCGAAATTCGTAGTGGATTATTCGGCGAAGGCAAACTGTAATCTTGCGTTTCTGCAGGTGGTTAAATCTGAGGGGCTGGAGGTGGATGCCATGTCTCCGGGGGAAATCTATGTGGAGCGGGCAGCAGGCTTTGCGCCGGAAGAGATTTTTTACATTGGAAATAACGTGTCTGCGGAAGAAATGCAGTATGCAATAGATGCCGGGGTGCGTGTCAGCGTGGATTCCCTGAGCCAGCTGGAGCAGTTCGGACAGCTCGCGCCGGGAGGCGAGGTTGCGGTACGCTTTAATCCGGGCGTTGGTGCCGGGCATCACGAGAAGGTGGTGACGGCGGGCAAAAAGACAAAGTTTGGTATTGAACCAAAGTATATTCCGCGGATAAAGGAATTACTGGAAGAATATCATTTAAGGCTGATTGGCATTAACCAGCACATCGGCTCCCTGTTTATGACGGGAGAAGCGTTTACGACAAGCATCAGGGCGCTTTTTGATATCGCAAGGCAGTTCCCGGATCTGGAGTTTATTGATATGGGCGGCGGTTTTGGTATTCCGTACAAAAAGGAAGAGGGCGAAGCGCCGCTGGATCTAAAGGAGCTTGGCGCGGCAATGGACAAGGCACTCTGGCAGTTTGCAGAGGAATATGGCAGGCAGGTAGTCTTCCGTATTGAGCCGGGACGCTACATCTCCGCGGAGTGCAGTGTGATCCTTTCAGAGGTGCATTCTGTGAAATATAATCACGATCAGAAATTTGTCGGCTGTGACTGCGGCTTTAATGTACTGCAGCGCCCGATCATGTATGACTCTTATCATGGAATTGAGGTATATCGCGGTTCGGAGGTAAAGTCCGAAAAGACGGAGCCGGTGACAGTGGTCGGCAATATCTGTGAGAGCGGCGATATTCTGGCGAAGGGGCGCGTGCTTCCGGAGATTTTCAAGGGAGATATTCTGGGCATTGTGGATGCCGGAGCTTATGGCTTTACGATGGCATCGAATTATAACAATCGTCTGCGCCCGGCGGAGGTCATGCTGCGGGAGAACGGAGAAGCCGTGCTGATCCGGGAACGCGAGGAATTAGAAGACCTTATGCGGCATATGATACCGTTAGAGAATGTTTAATGGCAGGAGTTTTTTATGGCTGATTATATTACAACATATTCCAGAATACATTTTACTCCGCTTGAACCGCAGGCGGAGGATATTGTGATTGCAGATATTGCACATCCGCTGTCCTTCCTCACGCGTGCAAACGGGCATTTTGCGCAGTTTTATTCGGTGGGGCAGCATTGCATACAATGTGCGAAGGAGGCATCTGCGCGCGGATATAATGACCGTCTGGCTCTGGCGTGCCTGCTGCACGATGCCAGCGAGGCATATCTTTCCGATATTACCCGTCCTGTCAAGAAAAATCTGCCCGGCTACCGGGATGTGGAAAAGGTTCTGCAGGATGCTATTTACCGGAAATTTCTGGGGAGCGTGCCGGATGCAGAGGAAGAGATCTGCATTAAAGATGTGGATGATACCTGCCTGTATTATGAATTTCTGCATTTTGCCGGTGAAAAGCTTTTTGAACAGCCCGGAAAAATGCTGTCTGAACCGGATTTTGCCCTGCGTCCGTTTGCGGAGGTGGAGGCAGAATTCAGAAATTTGTTCGAGACGTTACATAAATGATATGATCTGCAGCAAGTGCAAAGGCCTGACTGAACTGTTACTAACAGTTCAGAAAATCTGCGGCTGATAATTCAAAACAGCTTGACATTTGGATATGTGGTGGTACAATAAATAGGAAATGACAACTGCATAGCATTTATATGCTAGGGGAGCCTTTGGCTGAGAAAGCACTGCGGTGCTGACCCTCACTACTTGAACCGGGTAATACCGGCGTAAGGAAGCAAATTACCGAAGAAGCTCCTCCTGTCAAATATTATTTTAGGAGGTTATTTTATGTCATTTTTTGTATCAGAGGTGGAGGGGGAATTACTCCTGACCACAGCGGGTAAGGTAGGAACGGCTGTTATTCTGGCAGCACTTCTCATCGGTGCGGCATTGATCGCCGCGAAAATGGGAACCGGAAAGAAAAAGAAGGGCACAAAGCAGCTTGTGTTCTGCGCGATGGCAATGGCACTTGCGATGGTGACCTCCATGCTGAAGGTATATGAGTTTCCGTTCGGCGGCTCAGTGACTTTATTTAGTATGCTGTTCATTTGCTTGATTGGTTATCTCTATGGTCCGGCGACAGGTGTCATGACCGGAATGGCTTACGGTGTCCTGCAGTTTTTGGTAGATCCGTATATTCTGTCTCCGGCGCAGGTGCTGGTTGATTATCCGCTGGCGTTTGGCGCCCTTGGTCTTTCAGGATTTTTCTGCAATGCGAAGTCCGGTCTTGTGAAGGGATACATAGCGGGTATCTGTGGACGCTGGGTATTTGCGGTGATCTCCGGCTGGATTTTCTTTGGAGAATACGCGTGGGAAGGCTGGAATGCGCTCCCATATTCCATGGCGTATAATGCCTGCTATATCTTTGCGGAGGGAATTGTCACTGTGATTATTCTGTGCATTCCGGCAGTTGCAAAGGGACTTGGACAGGTAAAGGAAATGGCAAATAATTAGTGATGAAATTTAAAAAATATTGCCCGGCGTGATACCGGGCATATTTTTTTTGCCTTTGCGTATACTCTATTTTAAGAAGCAGGATGATGCTGATTTGTGGTATATACTGCGGAAATAACATGGGCAGGAAAGGCGGCGGTCAGATGACGGAGAAAGGAACAATTTATGATGCGGCAGTGGTGGGCAGTGGCCCGGCGGGACTGACTGCCGCGATTTATCTTGCACGGTCGGGAATCCACACAGTAGTGCTGGAGAAAGATGGAATTGGAGGACAGGTGACTTCCACCTGGGAGGTGGCGAATTACCCTGGAGTAGCTGTCTGCAGCGGATATGAGCTGGCGGATACAATGCAGAGGCAGGCAAAAGATTTCGGAAGTGAATTCCGGTTTGCGAAGGTAACAGCTCTGAGAAGAGAAGCGGAGTGCTGGTGTCTGACAGCGGGCAGGGAACAGGTTTATGCGCGGGCGGTGGTGCTGGCAATGGGAGCAGTGCCGCGTAAAGCGGGGTTTGAGGGAGAAGAGGAATACAGCGGACGCGGGGTATCTTATTGCGCGGCCTGCGACGGTGCATTTTTCCGCGGAAAAGAAATCTTTGTGGTGGGCGGCGGCGTAGCTGCTGTGGAAGAGGGGATTTTTCTGACACGGTTTGCCGAAAAGGTGACGCTTGTGGTGCGCCGGGATGTGTTTTCCTGTCCGCCGTCAGTATCCGGCAGAGTACAGGAACAGGAGAAGCTGGCGGTGCGTTTCTGCACAAAGATTAAGGCAGTCGCGGGAAAGGACACTGTAAAAGAAATCACATTTTATGACAGCAAAACAGAACGGGAATGGACGGAACGAAACGAAAACGGGTATGGAGTGTTTGTGCTTGCGGGGCGTATACCGGATACTGCCTGGCTTCCGGATGCACTTGCGCGCGATGAGGCAGGATATCTTCTGACGGATACGAACCTGAAAACAGCGCTGCCCGGCGTATATGCGGCGGGTGATGTTTGCGCAAAAAAACTCCGCCAGATAGCGACGGCTGTATCGGATGGAGCCGTTGCTGCTGCGGAGCTTGAAAAATATCTGCATGTGCAAAATTAATTTGTGACACAGACGTGGTTATCGTACAGACTTCCTTTTGGAAAGGAGTAGCCGCAGGTCGGGCACTGGACGTATTCGGTTCCCTGTGGGAGTCCGAGCGACGCGTTCTCTTCGGCAATGTGCGCCGCGTAGGAGCCGTCTGATACGCTAAACCACTGATGACAGTAACCGCACTGTTGTGAATCGTCGACAGTGTTTGACGGATCTTCCGTCTGTGGGGCATTGGTCTGCGGGGCATTGGTCTGCTGTGTATCCGTCTGCTGCTGGTTTGCGGGCGGGGTGTTCCCGTAGCCATACATATCTGCCCATGCCTTTTCCTGCGCTACGTGAACGGAATAAACAGTAGTACCGTCACCGTTTGATGCCAGTGAAATCTGCTGATAGCAGTACGGACACTGGGCAGTACCGGCAGTGTTTTCCGTCTGTGCCGTGGTATTTGTGGTGGACGGAGTTGTTTTGGATGGCTTTACAGTAGTCTTTGCTTCTGTGCCTGCTGTATTTTTTACGGTTGTTTTCTGAGTTTCTTTTTCCGTTGTTTTTTCGGTCTCTTTTTCTGTTTCAGACGCGGATTCAGTCTCGGAAACGGTGGTGGTTTCACTTTCTGTTTCTTCTACTTTTTTGCGGCAGCCGGTGAGGCTTAACAGTCCGCAAAGCATCAGCAGAAACAGAAGTCTGCCTTTCTTTGCCATTATCTTCCCCTCCTGTATGTCTTATAAAATCTTTGAGAACCAAAATTATATGTTGCCTTTATGCGCCTATCTTATCACTTCGCCGGGGAAAAATCAATAAGGAATGTTCTGGGTCATGTACTTATACCTCAAACAGTAAGTGTTTGAAGCTGCGTGAACTGCAACAGTATTTGCTCCAATGCTGCTGCTCCCACGTGCACAGCAGCAACTAATGTTTGACGAAGCATGGAATTTGTAGTATAACGAGTAGAGACAAGGAAAGAGGAAGGGAAGAGAGATCATGAGCCGCAGCTTGCGTGGGGCAGTCTGTACGATGACAGGGGCAGTGCTCTGGGGTTTTTCCGGGGCATGCGGACAGTATTTATTTACCAATTATCAGGTGGATCCGAGCTGGCTGACGTCCGTGCGGATGATGACAGCGGGGATTATTCTGACACTTTTTATTTTTGTGAAGCAGAGAGAGCACGCGCTGGGTATCTGGCACAATCGGCGGGATGCTATACAGGTAGTGATCTTTGCCATTTTCGGTCTGCTGTTTTGTCAGTATGCATATCTGACGGCAATTTCTTATTCTAATGCAGGAACAGCGACGGTTCTGCAGTATCTTGGACCGGTGCTGATTATGGTTACGGTGTGTTTGCGGATGCGCCGCCTGCCAACAGGACGGGAAGCTGCTGCGGTAATCCTGGCAGTGCTGGGGACATTTCTGCTGGCAACGCACGGTAATCTTTCTACGATGGTGCTTACAGAAAAAGGACTGTTCTGGGGATTGATCTCAGCGGTCAGTCTTGCATGCTACACACTGCTTCCTGCCGGCATTATTCCAAGGTGGGGAAGTATGGTTGTTACCGGTTACGGTATGCTGATTGGAGGAACCGTTCTTGCGTGTGCCATCCGTATCTGGCAGATTCCGGTGAGTCTGGATGCCGGCGGCTGGCTTGCCGTGGGAGGTGTTGCCATAGCGGGCACTCTGGTTGCTTATACGCTGTATCTGCAGGGGGTTGGAGATATTGGTCCGGTGAAGGCAAGTATGCTTGCGAGTATTGAGCCGGTGTCGGCGACGCTGCTGGCGGTATTCTGGCTGGGCAGTTCTTTTGAAATGATGGATCTGGCGGGCTTTGTATGCATTATGGCGACGGTATTTCTGCTCGTCCGCAAGAGAAACGGAGAATAATATGAGACGTGAGATTTTAGCGGGCGATCTGGAAAAATTGTATCTGGCGACGGATATGGCGAAAATTGGCTGCGGTGGCTGTCGTGACTGCTGTGACTGCTGTATGGGCATGGGGCAATCCATTGTACTCGACCCGCTGGATGTACAGCGCCTGGAAAAAGGACTGCAGACCAGCTTTGCAGGGTTGATGGAACTCTGTCTGGAGCTTCATCCGGTAGACGGTATCCTTCTGCCGAATCTGCGTATGGAAGGAGAGGCGGAAAAATGTCCTTTTTTAAATGAGGAAAAGCGCTGCTCGATTCATGCCTTCCGGCCGGGATTGTGCAGGCTGTTTCCGCTTGGACGTATTTATGAAAATGGCAGTTTCAGGTACTTTATCCAGCATCAGGAATGCCGGATGCAACCAAAAACAAAAGTGAAGATCAGCAGATGGCTGGACATCGGGCAGCTTGCACAATATGAGACGTTTGTGCTGGAGTGGCATCAGCTCCTGGAGGCGGTCGGTGAGATGACGGTGTCGCAGAGGGACGAACAGCTCACAAAGGATTTAAATGTTTATCTTTTGGAGAGCTTCTATCAGAAGCCGTATG
The DNA here is from genome assembly GCA_002473385.1 of Lachnospiraceae bacterium UBA7225. Lineage (GTDB taxonomy): Bacteria > Bacillota > Clostridia > Lachnospirales > Lachnospiraceae > Marvinbryantia. The sequence continues at coordinate 12,746 of DKTR01000104.1, read as the reverse complement.
ATGGACGGGACTTTTATATACAGTTTGAGGAACGGCTTGCGTATATGAAGAAACTGCTGAAAATCCTTAGCAGATAGGCGGAAGAAGCGGGGAAGCCGGGTAAAATAGGCGGAAGAAGCGGGGAAGCCGGGTGAAATAGGCGGAAGAAGCGGGGAAGCTGGGTGAAATAGGCGGAAGGAGCTGAACAGATGGGCGGAACATGTGAGAACTGTACGTATTATACATATGACGATGATTACGAGAGCTATGTGTGTGACATTAACATGGATGAGGACGAGTATGTCCGGCTGATGTCTGACAGTCACTACCGCTGTCCGTACTACCGGAACGGTGACGAGTATGCAGTGGTGAGAAAGCAGGGCTGACAGCGGCAAGTGGAGTGCCGGGGAATAGAAAATGGTGCCCGGCGGTATCATGGAGGCGTTTTATGAGATATATTGATCTGCACAGTGACACCATCACAATGCTGCGTTATCCAAAGGAAAACCTTCAGGATAATAAGTGTATGGTGACGATTCCGGCGCTGAAGGAGGGGCAGGCGTGGATACAGTGTTTTTCCGCTTTTGTGCCGACTGGCTATTTTCCGCATCTGTGCCGGGATGCATTTGTATGGAAAAGATTTTGTGACATTGCAGATAAAAAGGACCAGCTGCTTAGTCTGCACAGAGATTGTCTGGTTCCGGTAGAATCATGGGCGGATATCGAAAAGCTGGCACAGGCAGAGCCGCAGAAGGATGCTAAGAGCCCGATGCCTGCAGAGCCGCAGACAGATGCAGAGCGCATGATGCCTGCAGAGCCGCAGAAAGATGGCGGGAAAATCGGTGTTATTTTTACTGGAGAGGATCTTGGTGTGATCGGAAGTGATCTGCGCAAGCTGGATCTGGTTTATCAGCGGGGCGTACGGATTGCGACGCTCACCTGGAACCATGAAAATGCTATTGGTTTTCCGAATTCGGCGAAACCGCAGATTATGCAGAGCCCGCTGAAGCCTTTTGGTATCGAGGTAGTCAGACGGATGAACGAGCTTGGCATGATTATTGATGTTTCGCATCTGTCAGACGGCGGTTTCTGGGATGTGGCACGCATAAGCAGCAAACCGTTTATTGCCACGCACTCCAACAGCCGGGAAATCACAGGTCATCCGCGCAACCTCACAGATGCCATGATTAAAGCGATTGCGAAGAGCGGCGGTGTGATCGGGTTGAATTTTGCTCCGGATTTTCTGAGTGGGAGCGGGGACGGCATTAGCCGTATCCGGTATATGCTCCGCCATATCAGACATATCCGCAGCGTAGGAGGCAGCGATGTGCTTGCTATCGGGACAGATTTTGATGGCATCCGCGGACGTCTGGAGATCGACAGTCCTGCAAAAATGCAGATGCTGGCGCGGACGCTGACAAAATGTGGCATGAAGGAGACAGAACTGGAAAAAATGTTTTATAAAAATGCCCTGCGTGTATTCCGGGAAGTGTGGCAGGATAAGTGAAGGCGTAAGGCGGACGACCGCCAGGCAGGGGCAACAATGTATCAGTTTATTGTGAGAACAAACAGTAGAAGGGAAGAAAGCGAATGAAAGCAGTGGAACCAATGGATAAACAAAAAGCGATGCGTGTGGCGATGAATGGCAGGATGAGCCTGCTCTCATCAGGAATTATGATGATTTTTATTGCTGTGACGACGACGATGATGTACAGCGTCAACATGTTTCTCGCTGCGGTGGAAGCATCAAAGGGGACGGAGGAAATCATCCAGATGATGTCGGAAGCTGGTATGACGACCGGCATGGCATGGGCGATGGGAATTTGTTTCCTTTTGACGGCAATCATGGAGATGTTTGCAGGAATCAGTGCAGTGCGCTTTGCCAATCGTGTTGACCGCGCGTTTCTCTTAAAGAAAATCGTGCTGGTGCTGCTGGGCGTAGAGATTCTGATGCAGGTAGTGCTGTTTTTCATGCGGTCGCTGAGCCTTGGAATGCTGTTCACGGCAATTGCGCTGCCGTTGTTTATGCTCTGGGGTGTTACACGCCTCTGCAAGCTGAAAGAGGAAGATCCGAAGCGTGTATACGCGGTCGTGACAGAAAAGGAAAGGGAAAAGCAGCGCCGGCAGCAGGCTGCGGCAAACGGCAAGAGCCTGCGTGAGCGTGCAATGATGAAGGCATCGGAGCCGGAGGATCACAATGAGCCGGTGCAGGAGGGCGAAGCGGAGGAATAGCTTCTGCACCTCCCGTGTGTGAAGGGTTCAGTCCGGATAATATGGCAGCAGAAGCTCTGCAAGCAGGGCGTGCCCGGTGGGCGTCAGATGGATGCCGTCGGTGGTGATGGCATAATAGCCCTGTCTGCGGGCGGCATCATTTAAGACATCCTGCAGGGGAAGAAAAGGAACACCGACTTTGGCGGCAGCTTTTGCCATGATGGCTTCCGCTCTGTATACCGCCGGTATCCAGCGCACATATTCCTGCGGCCAGGGAAAAAGAAAGGGTCCGACGGCGAGAATCTGCGCGGGTGTGCGCCCGGAGGAAGAATGACCGGATGGCGCATCCCCGGGAAAATGGTCCCGCAAAGGGGCGGCAGGAGACCGGTCAGATGAGCGTCCGGCAAGCGCAGAAAGAAGCTGCTCATAATGCTGGGCAAAGCCCTGCGCTTCCAGGGAAACACCGGTGTTCATGGCAACACCCACATTATTTATGCCGATCTGCACTGTGATATAGTCGGCGGATTCTAGGACAGTGTCCTGCCGCAGATAGCGGAGGAGTGCGGCTGCCGTGAAACCGTCAAAGCCTTTATTATAGAAGACCGGTTCCGGGAATCGCTTTTTGAGCCGGTCGGCGAGCAGGGAGACATAGCCGTTGCCGAGACTGTTGCTTTCCGGCAGCCATAGCCGGTTGGACGCTGTGATGCTGTCTCCGGTAAAATAAAATACAGGCATGGGATACCTCCGTTCATAGAAACTCTGATATCACCAGTATAGCCGCGACGGCAGAAAAAATCAATTATGGAGATTTGGCATTAAAGTATAGCGCCAAATCTCTTTTTCTATTAGTTGAAAACAATCGCCTCTGACCGTTATAATGGTTACATAGAAAGAGCGGATGATTGGCCAGTCATACCTCGCATACAGAGAAAAAGAAAGAGGTGCGAAATTTATGAAAGAAAAGGTTCAGCTTTTTGGAAGGTTTTTGAGCGGAATGGTAATGCCAAATATTGGTGCGTTTATTGCATGGGGAATTATCACGGCGCTCTTTATTGACACAGGATGGATTCCAAATAAGACATTTGCGGGGCTGGTAAACCCGATGTCACAGATGCTGCTGCCGCTTTTGATTGCCTATACAGGCGGAACTGCGGTGGCGGGGCAGCGCGGCGGTGTTATCGGTGCAATCGCCACCATGGGCGTAATCGCAGGCTCCGATGTCCCGATGTTTATCGGCGCCATGATCGTAGGACCGTTGGCGGCATGGGTGCTCAAACAGTTTGATAAGCTGGTGGAAAACAGGATCAAAGCCGGTTTCGAGATGCTGGTCAATAATTTTTCCCTGGGTATCATTGGTGCAGTGATGGCGCTGGTCGCCATGAAGGGAATTACGCCGCTGGTAAATGTTCTGAACGGCTGGCTGGAAGCAGGCGTTGGTTTCTTTGTAGATCATGGTCTGCTGCCGCTGACAAGTATTTTTATTGAACCTGCAAAGGTATTGTTCCTCAATAATGCCATTAATCACGGTATTTTGTCCCCGATGGGAATTAAGCAGGTAGAGGAAATCGGAAAATCCGTATTCTTCCTTCTGGAATCAAATCCGGGACCGGGACTTGGCGTCCTGCTTGCATATTGTTTTGCCGGAAAGGGAAGTGCAAAGAGCTCTGCGCCGGGTGCGGTGATCATCCATTTCTTCGGCGGCATTCACGAGATCTACTTCCCGTACATACTGATGAACCCGCTTCTGCTTCTGTCAGTTATCGCGGGCGGTGCGGCAGGTACCTTTGTGTTTACGCTGATGGATGTCGGTCTGACTTCACCGGCTTCTCCGGGAAGCATCCTGGCGATCCTTATGATGGCGGAGCGTCACTGCTATGTGGGCTTGATCCTGGGGGTTCTGGCGGCAACGGTGGTTTCGTTTGTGATCTCCATGCCGATCTTGAAATTTATGGGTAAGGATACCAGCCTTGAGGAGGCACAGCAGAAAAAAGACAGCATGAAGCGGCAGGCAAAGGGAATTGCAGGACAGGAGGCAGCCGCTGCGGCAACAGCTCCGGCAGCAGTGCAGACGATCCGCAAGATCGCATTTGCCTGTGATGCAGGCATGGGCTCCAGTGCCATGGGCGCAACGGTATTGAAGAAAAAGATGGCGGCGGCCGGTATCAGCGGAATTGAAGTCATTCACACGCCGGTTTCCTCCATTCCGCGGGATGTGCAGCTTGTCGTCACGCATGAGTCGCTTGGCGAGCGGGCGGCGCACAGCAATCCGGATGCGAGACTGATCACCATTACGAATTTCCTCGGAGCGCCGGAGTATGACGCGCTGGTGGAGGAATTGAAAGCGGCAAAATAGAGAACTGCATTGCGGCAGAAAAAAGATAATGTTATAATAGAGGTACGCGGGATACTGCATATGGCGGTATCCTCTGCGTACCCAAAGCTGTTTATACAACATGAAAAATTACTGGTCTGTGATGTCGCCTGCAGAAGAAAAAACTGACAAAAAGAAATGGAGAAAAAAATGGATTTTACCCCAAGAATGAAGCAGATTTTGACAGTTATGCTGAAAAAGAACCAGACGATGTCTGTACAGAGCCTTGCAGAGCAGGTGGGTGTGAGCAAGCGGACAGTACAGCGGGAGCTGGAATATATAGGCGCCAGTCTGAAAGGAACCGGCGTTTCCTTTATGTCAAAGACGGGTGCCGGCATCTGGCTGGAGGGAAGTGCGCACGATAAGGAAGAGCTGTATGCGGCACTGACGAGGGGCGATTCTTTTGATGCCGGAAACCGCGAGGAGCGCCGCAGACGGCTGATTCTGGAAATATTGAAGGATAAAGGCTTAAAAAAGCTGTTTTATTACAGCAGCAAATTTAAAGTAAGTTAGGCGACGGTCAGCACTGACCTGGAGGCAATCACCGGCTGGCTGGAGGGGCACCATCTGCACGTGGAGCGCAGACCGGGGAGCGGTGTTTCCATCGAGGGAAGCGAGGAGAGCTACCGGAAGGCGATCCGCATCTTTATTGATGAAAATATCGATACAAAGGTGCTGCGCGAGGCGTATGAGAACACGGAGGAGACGGACAGCGCAGGCGGGGAGTACAGGCAGAGCAGCATCGGACAGATTTTAAATGACGATACGCTGAAAAGAGTGACGGGCTGCATCATGGAAATGAAGGATGCGCGGGTGATGAATCTGACGGAAAATTCCTATGTCGGGCTTGTCCTTCATGTGACGATTGCCATTAACCGCATATTGAAAAATGAGATTATTGAGACGGATGCCCAGTGGGGTGGGAAATTGCCGGATGATGAGGATTATGCACTTGCGGAAAAAATCGTCGGGGAGCTGGAAAAGGAATTTAACATTGAAATTCCGCCCATTGAGGTGTCCTACATTTGCCTGCATATCAAGGGTGCAAAGCATGAAAAAATCCAGTGGGATGATAAGAAAACCGTTGCGATGGAAAACCGGGAAATGCAGCAGCTTGTCAATGAGATGATCGATACTTTTGACGAGGAAAACGCCTGGCTGCTGAAGCAGGATGAGGAATTCATCCAGGGGCTCCTGGCACATCTGCAGCCCACCTTTGTGCGGCTGCGTTACGGAATGCAGATTTCAAATCCTGTGCTGGATACAGTTAAGCAGGATTACCCGGATATTTTTGCGCGCTGCGTCAAGGTGTCGGAGGTTCTGGGGCGCTGGCTTGACAGAGAGGTGCCGGAGACGGAGACGGGATTTCTGGCAGTGCATTTCGGGGCTGCCATGGTGCGGCTGGAGGGAAAAAGAGAGGATATCCGGCAGGTGCAGATCGGAGTGGTCTGTTCCAGCGGGATCGGAATTTCCAGGCTGATGTCCTCGAAGCTGGAAAAGGCGTTCGGAGAACGGGCAATATTTACTATTTACGGGAAAAAGGACATCACACCCTATATTGCGGGCAGGCTGGATTTTTTTGTATCCAGTATTCCGTTAGAGCCGCAGGAGATTCCGGTCATTTTTGTCAATCCGCTGCTGAATGAAAGGGACATGGAGCAGGTGCGTGAACTGATTTATAAGTATGCGCGAATGCCGAAAAAGCAGAAAGAGGAAAACAGCTTTTCCGTGCAGTTAGAGGAAATTAATCTGGTTGCCGCCCAGGTGAATGCTGTTATCAAATATTTTGAGTTTTTTAAGGTGGACAATTATATTTCTTTCGACGAGCTTTTAATTGCCATCGGCGAGAAGCTTTCTCCCTACCGTGACCGTGGAATTATGATACAGGAGGATCTGCGCAGAAGAGAAAAGCTTTCCTCCCAGATTTTTGCGGAATTCGGTTTTGCGCTGCTTCATACAAGATCCAGGGGCGTTATCCGTCCGAGCTTTACAGTCTGTATGACAAAGGACCTGCAGAGCTTTAAGGATCCATATTTTAAAGAAATACGGGTCATATTTATTATGCTGGTCCCGGTTGATGAAAACCTGCAGATAAACAGTGAGATACTTGGGTATCTCAGCAGTATGCTGATCGATGACAGCACATTTCTTGACACGGTGTTCACCGGAGACAAAAAGAAGATACAGGATATGATCTCCGGGCACCTGAAAAAATTCTTTAATAAATATCTTACCAGACTATAGAGAAATAGAAAAGATGATGTCAGGGTTAAAAGAATTTACGGCATCGCCAGCGGACATATGCTGAGCGGTGCCTTTTTCTGCCTTGAGCGGCCTGCTGCGGAAAGCGGGATGTACATGACCCCGGATTCCCGTACAATCCGCCTGCCGGTCTGCCAATTTTGGCACTATTGAATGATGCCAAATCCGATTGTCTTTAAATTGAAATCATCCCTCTGGCAATTTATAATTAAGTCATAAAGAACGGGGACACCGGAAAAGAAAAAATCAAGGAGGAAAAGAGCATGTTTTTTAAAAAGAAAAAGGAACTTCTCTATAAGGAAAATATTAAAGTAGGCTGCAAACCGGATACGCAGGAGAATGTCATTCGCGCAGTTGGACAGATGCTGGTGGATGGCGGTTATGTAGACCAGCCTTACGTGGAGGCGATGCTGGAGAGAGAAAAATCCTTCTCCACCTTTATGGGAAATGGGCTGGCACTGCCGCACGGCGTGGAGGCTGCCAAGAAGCAGATCAAGGCGTCCGGTATCGCAGTGATGACATTCCCGGAGGGAACCCAGTGGGGAAGTGAGACTGTGAAAATTGTAATTGGTATCGCGGGTGTCGGAGAAGAGCATCTTCAGATCCTCAGCGTAATTGCAGACAAAATGCTTGCACCGGAGGCGACGGAGGAGCTGGTAAGCGGCGACGTGAATAACGTATACAGAATTCTTTCCGGGAAGGAGTAGGGCAATGATAATTACAGTAACAATGAATCCCGCTATCGACAAGACCGTGGATATCGACACGCTGGTACATGGCGGTCTGAACAGAATCCGTCACGTGGAGTATGATGCGGGCGGGAAAGGAATCAACGTTTCTAAGACCATCCGTGAGCTGGGAAGTACCAGTATTGCTACCGGATTCCTTGGAGGAAACAACGGCAGGACGATCGCGAATGTCTTAAAGGAAAAGGAAATTGAGACCGATTTTGTCTGGGTGGATGGCGAGACACGGACCAATACCAAGGTTTTTGAAGAAAATGGCGAGCTGACAGAGCTGAATGAGCCCGGACCGTACATTTCCGCTGAGAAGCTGGAAGAACTGATGCAGAAGCTGGAGAGCTACGCGGGAGAGGATACGCTGTTTGTACTTTCAGGGAGTATTCCGGCGGGAGTGGAAAAGGATGTTTACGGAAAAATCATCCGGCTGGTGCATCAGAAGGGCGCTGCCGTGCTGCTGGATGCGGACGGGGAGCTGTTTAAAAAAGCGCTGGCTGCAGGTCCCGACATGATCAAGCCGAACCGTGTGGAGCTGGAGGAGTATGCGGGAATAGATTACCGGGCTTCTGACGGAGAGCTTCTGGAAATTGCCGGAGCGTTTAAGAAGCAGGAAATCGGAACCATTGCGATATCCATGGGAAAGAGCGGGGCAATGTTCCTGCTCGGTGATTATCAGGTGAAGTGTCCGGCGCTCTCTGTGAAATCACACTCGACTGTGGGAGCCGGAGATGCGATGGTAGCGGCGCTCGCCCATGCGTGGAATACAAAGCTGGGCGCGGAGGATACGGTGAGGCTTTGCATGGCAGTTTCCGCCGGAGCTGTGACGACAATCGGAACAAAACCGCCTTCCAGGGAGCTGGTGGAAGAGCTTAAGAGGCAGGTTATTGTAGAAAAAATATAGGGTGAGGAGAATCGGACAATGAAAACGAAAGCAGTCAGAATGTATGGAACAAGAGATCTGAGACTGGAGGAATTTGAGCTTCCGCAGATTAAAGAGGACGAAATTCTGGTAAAGGTAATGAGTGACAGCATCTGCATGTCTACTTATAAATTAGTGGAGCAGGGAAAGAAGCATAAGAGAGCGCCGCAGAATATCGACACCAATCCGGTTATCATTGGACATGAATTTGCGGGTGTGATCGTTGAGGTGGGTGAAAAGTGGAAGGACCAGTTCCATCTGGGACAAAAATTTGCGCAGCAGCCGGCACTCAACTATAAGGGAAGCCTTGCTTCCCCGGGCTACTCCTACGAATTTTTTGGGGGCGCCTGCACTTACTGCATTATCCCGCACGAAGTAATGGAGCTTGGATGTCTGATGCCGTATGATGGAGACAGCTTCTTTGAGGCGTCCCTCGGAGAACCGATGAGCTGTATTATCGGAGGCTATCATGGAAATTATCACACCAACAAGCGCAATCATGATCTGGCACCCGGCACGAAGGTGGATGGCAACATTCTTATTCTTGGCGGCTGCGGTCCGATGGGGCTTGGCGCGGTCAGCTACGGCATCCAGTTTGAGAATAAGCCGAAGCGGATCGTGGTAACGGATATCAGCGATGCCAGAATTGAGCGGGCAAGAGAGGTTATTCCGGAGAAAACTGCGGCAAAGCAGGGCGTAGAGCTTCATTATGTAAATACCGGCGCTATGGAAGATCCGGTGAAGGGGCTGATGGAGATTACCGAAGGGCACGGCTATGACGATGTATTTGTGTATGTTCCGAACACTCAGGTGGTGGAGATGGCGGATAAGCTGCTCGCTTTCGACGGCTGCATGAATTTCTTCGCCGGTCCGACCGATAACCAGTTCAGTGCAAAGCTGAATATGTACAATGTACATTATACAAGCGTCCATATTCTTGGAACAACGGGCGGAAACAACGACGATCTGATTGAGGCAAATACGCTGGCAGCAGGTAAAATTGAACCGGCGGTTATGGTGACACATGTGGGCGGAATTAACAGTATCGCAGAAGCAACGATGAACCTGCCGAAGATTCCGGGCGGAAAGAAGCTGACTTATACGCAGTTTGATATGCCGTTGACGGCGATTGAGGATTTTGCAAAGCTCGGTGAGACAGATCCGCTGTTTGCAAAGCTGGATGAGGCGTGCAAAAAGAACAGAGGGCTGTGGAGCGCAGAGGCAGAGCAGATTTTATTCGAGCATTTCCATGTGGAAGTGTAGTCAGAGAAAATAACAGAGAGATTGGGAGAAAAATGATATGGTATCCAGAAAGCTTACAGTAGTAAATGCGTCCGGGCTTCACGCAAGACCGGCAAGTATCCTGGCACAGGCAGCGGGCAAATGTAAATCAAATGTAATTATCCAGGTGGATGAGAAGCAGGTACAGGTGAAGAGTATTTTAAATATTATGGCGGCAGCGATCAGATGCGGAACAGAAATTGAACTGATCTGCGACGGAGAGACGGAGAACGAAGACCTGGAGACACTTGCCCGGTTAATTGAAAGTGGATTGGGAGAATAATATTATGGAAGATATTCGGGTAGAGAAAACAGCATCACGGGGCATTGTTATTGCCCCTGTGTACTGCTATCGGGAACCGGATCTGACGCCGGAGACGGGAGCTGTCTCCCAGGAAAAAGTGGCTTCGGAGACGGAAAAATTTGAGAATGCCAAAAAAAGCGTTGTGGAAGATCTGGCGAAGCTGGCAGAGAAGAATGAGGTGTTTGCGGCGCACCAGGAAATTGCCGGGGATTTTATGCTGGGAGAGAGCGTCCTTACAAAAATCCGGGAAGAGAAAAAAAATGTACAGCAGGCACTTGACGAGGCTATTAAGGAGATCGCGGCAATTTTTGACGCGATGGAGGATTCCTACATGAAGGAGCGCGCGGCGGATGTGCGTGATGTGGGAAAGCGCTTTATGGCATTCCTGAAGGGTGTCCGTCTTCCGGATTTTGGAAGCATGGAGCGGGAAGCAATCGTGGTGGCGCGCGATCTGTACCCCTCCGACACGGTGAAGATGAAAGCAGCGTACGTAAAAGGCATTCTGACGGAAGAGGGCGGCATCACCAGCCATGTGTCCATCATGGCGAAGAGCATGGATATTCCGACGCTGGTCGGAGTGAAAGGAATCCTCGAAAAAGTGCAGGACGGTATGATGGTCTGTATGGATGCGGAAAAAGGCACAATCGTGCTGGAACCGGACGAGGCAGCAATGCAGGATTACGCTGCGCGGAAGGCGGCATACGAAAAGGAGCGCCAGGAACTGGAGAAGCTGCGCAGCCAGGAGCCGCGCACAAAGACCGGAAAGCGGATTTATCTCTGCGCAAATGCAGGAAATGTGAATGATGTGCGGGGTGCCATCCAGCGCGGGATTGACGGAGTCGGACTGTTCCGCAGTGAGTTTTTATATATGGAAAATACGCATTTCCCGACGGAGGAGGAGCAGTTTCTGGTTTATCGTGAGGCAGCAAAGCTGGTGCCGCAGGAACTTACCATCCGCACGCTGGATATCGGCGGGGATAAAGAGCTTCCGTATTTCAGTTTTGAGAAGGAGGAAAATCCCTTCCTTGGCTGGCGGGCCATACGTATCTGCCTGGAAATGAAGAGCATGTTTAAAGAGCAGCTCCGGGCAATTCTGCGGGCGAGCGCTTTCGGAAAGGTGCGTATTATGTTCCCGATGATTATTTCTCTTGATGAGCTGCGGGAAGCAAAGGTTGTGCTGGAAGGCTGCAAGGCGGAGCTGCGCGCGGAAGGAACGGTTTTTGATGAAGAGATTGAAGTGGGTATGATGATTGAAACTCCGGCAAGTGTGCTGATGGCAGAGGAATTTGCAAAAGAAGTGGATTTTTTCAGCATCGGAACGAACGATCTTACGCAGTATCTTCTGGCAGTAGACCGCGGAAATAAAAAGGTTGCCAGCCGCTATGACTTTATGAATCCGGCAGTACTGCGTGCGATCCGGCACGTTATTGATGCAGGGCACCGCGCGGGTATCAAGGTCGGTATGTGCGGTGAGATGGCAGGAAATCCGCAGGCTGTTCCGGTACTTCTGGAAATGGGGCTGGATGAGTTCAGCATGTCAGCGGGATCCATAGATTATGTGAGAAAGCTGGTTCTGGAAAATTAATTTTACTTCAGTTGAAATGATGTTGGGGTCAAAAGCCCCCGATTATGATGCCTGCCGGGCGTGTGCGCAGATGCAGAAAAGGTATCTGCCGCACGGAATCCGGCGGGCATTATGCTGTTTTTTATGGAAATTATCAGATTGGCAGCAATCAGGTCTTGCATCTTATGCGGGAATATGCTACAATGTTTTCGACATATGACGGAAACATAAGCGGAGTGAGGATATGGCAAGACCTAGTAAATGCAGGAGAATCTGTTCAGAACCGGCTTACGACAGTTTTATGCCGGGCGGCTTCGGCTGCAACGAAAAAGTGATCCTGACGGTGGATGAGTATGAAGTCATCCGCCTGGTGGATCTGGAAAAATTTACACATGGGCAGTGCGCTGCGCAGATGGGTATCTCCCGCACCACAGTGACGGAGATTTATGAATCCGCCAGAGAAAAGCTTGCCGACAGCATTGTAAATGGGAAAATGCTGCTGATCGGAGGCGGGCATTACCGGCTCTGCGATGGCTCTGCCGCGTATTTTTGTCAGAAGCATTGCAAAAGAGCAGAAGGACTTGCCGCACAGACGGCAGTATCAGAGAAAGGGGAAAGAATAATGAGAATCGCAGTTACATATGAAGATGGAAAAGTTTTTCAGCATTTTGGACACACAGAGCAGTTTAAGCTCTACGACATTGAGGACGGGAAAATTGTAAAGGAACAGGTGGCAGACACTAATGGGCAGGGGCACGGTGCACTGGCAGGATTTTTGATGGATGCAAAAGTGGATATGCTGATCTGCGGCGGTATTGGCGGCGGAGCGCAGGCAGCGCTGGCAGAAGCGGGTATTCGTCTCTTCGGCGGTGTATCCGGCAGTGCGGATGACGCGGTGAACGCTTATCTGGCTGGCAGTCTCGCCTACAATCCCGATGTGCGCTGCAGTCATCACGGATATGAGAATGGACATGAGCATTCCTGCGGGGAGCATCACTGCAAAGAAGAGAAGCACGGATGCTCCGGCAATGGAAGCCGCTGCTAAGTAAAGTGTTGTAAGAAAGTCCGGTATGGAATTGCTGCTGTGTTTAATCCGAGGGCGTAAAAAATCTTGT
>DKTR01000072.1 GCA_002473385.1 Lachnospiraceae bacterium UBA7225 | reverse complement strand
AAATACGTATATATAAATGTAGTGTAAAATACCTAAGATAAAGAAGGGAGGGACTTATGATAGGAAAGAAAAAGATACATATTATGGTGATGATATGCTTGCTGGTGTGTATGGGTATGGGAGGTTCAGCATTGGCAGTTTGCATTCCGTTCGATATAAATACGAGACTGCAGCCGATTAGAATAACGTCGGAAGATAACGGTATACAGCCATATGGAACGTATATTGCATCCGGCACTAGTGAAATCCAAAATCTTGGTTCCGGAACAGTGCGCATAGGAGCTTCTACATCATGTTATCGTACATGTGCATCTGTTACAGCGGATGCTTACTTGGAGAGCAAGGAAGGTGGCTCTTGGTGGACAGTTACATATAAGTTGGGTACTGGATATAATACTTACTACGTAAGTACTTATAAAGATGTGGCTGTTGCAAGAGGACAGTATTATCGGGTACGGGGTGCTCACTCAACATCTGCTAATGGTGTAACAGAAACTACTGGTAGCGTTACCGGTAGCATGTACATCGACTAGTAACTGACTAGCACCACATTTTTTACTGTTTTCTATTCTTATTTATTTTAATGTACATTTTGTTTTATTTATACTTATATTTGATGCCCGCCAAGGCGACGAGTTGTTTTTTGATGCCCGCAAAGGCGACCGGAGAAAGAATAGAAAAAAGATAAAGCAGGTCTGTAAATTTCAGATCTGAAGGTTTTAAACAGTTTTTGGCGGCAGCGCGCGATTGGTAAATGTCTGATTTATATATAAAATAAAAATTCGGATATTTTACATTACCTTTTACTGATCGTGTGGTCTGACGCCTGGGAAAGAACCGGCGGGGAGCCGGACAAATTTAGTATATCAATTACAAGATAAGGGGGAGACCAGAAATGAACGCAAAATATTATCGTGTTCTTTATCATCCTGTGTCAGAGGGAGTATGCTTTAGTGCAAGCATTGGCGCAGAGAAAGGAAAGGACGGTGCACAGATTCTGTATCTGAGTGCCGGCAGAGAGGGCGCGGATGGAGAATTATGCCCGGCATCTGCAAAGGCAGAGCATTTGCATCTTCTGATACTCGCAGACCTGAAACCGCTCACCATAAAGAGGGCTGAGGATATTTGTAAAACGGCGATCGTGGACACGGTTCTGCTGCCGCAGAGAAAAGAGTGCGCAGCCTTGCCGGAAGCTCTTTTGCAGAAGTCAGATCTTTATGAGGTTGACAGGAAATTTGAGACATGCCTTGCGGGCTTTACCGTGAAAGTGTTTGCGGTTGGCTTAGAGGAAGCGCGTGTGCTGCTGCTGTATCTTGGCAGTAAGGGGGTACAGCCGCAGACAGAGGAATGCGTCATGAACGTTAAGCTGTGTCAGCCAGAGCTTCCGTGCCGGCTGACAGTGGACGCGGCAAATTTAAACTGCGAGATGCGCTGCCTGCTCTGCAGCGATTATACACAGTGCAAAAAGCATAATCGAAGAGACGAAACATATTTTGTTGACGGACATTTGCTGCTCACAGCGGCAAAGCTGTCTGAGAGCATGCCGGAGCTGAAGGATTATCTGGCGGAAGAATGGAAGCGCGTCCGTTTTATCGGGCTGCCGCAGGACATAGACGATGCCCAGCTTGGGGAGCTTTCCGGCATCGGTACGCCGGGGCATCAGCGGTATTACATCGGCTGCGCGGATACAGCAGCTGCCGTTGTGAAGGCGGTAGAGTGTGAGGAGCCGTTCGGTACGTTCATATCTGCAGGCAGTAAAGCCGGACTTTGTGTATCCGGCTGTTATGCCAAAAGATGAAAAATTTATAAACTGTCACAAAGTGCTGTCCTAACAGCGGAAGATGGGGTATACTGGAGAAAAAGTATACCCTGTTTTTCTGACCGGAAAAGTGAATGGCAGAGGTCTGGTCTTTCACGGCCGGGAGGAAAAATGGTTTGTATGAAAAACAGCTTTGTTTCAGAAGGGGGATGTGTAAATTTTGAAACTTACATTTATTGGTGCTACTCATGAGGTTACAGGAAGCTGCTTCTTCCTGGAAGCCTGCGGGAAAAATATATTGATCGATTACGGTATGGAGCAGGGAACAAATTATTTTGAAAATGTTCCGCTGCCGGTTGCTGAAGCGGATATTGATATGGTGTTTCTGACGCACGCGCATATTGACCACTCCGGCAGGCTGCCGATTCTCTATAAAAAAGGCTTCCGCGGACAGATTTTTTCTACCTGCGCTACGGAGCGGCTGTGCGGGATCATGCTGCGCGACAGCGCGCATATCCAGATGTTTGAGGCGGAGTGGCGCAACCGGAAGGGGAAACGTGCCGGGAAAGAGGAATATATTCCGCTGTACACTGTGGAAGACGCGGAAGGTGTGTTAAAATGCTTTGTCGGGCGTGATTATGATGAGATCGTTCCGGTTGCGGACGGCATCTCGATCCGTTTTGCGGATGCCGGGCATCTGCTCGGTTCATCATCCATTGAAATCTGGATTTCTGAGGAGGGTGTTGAAAAAAAGATCGTATTCTCCGGTGATATCGGAAATACGAATCAGCCGATCATCTGCGATCCGCATTACATTAAAGATGCCGATTATGTGGTGATGGAATCCACTTATGGGGACCGCAGCCACGGACCGCGGCCGGATTACATTGCCGATCTGACGGCGATCATCCAGAGAACCTTTGACCGTGGCGGCAACGTGGTCATTCCGGCGTTTGCCGTCGGCAGGACGCAGGAGATGCTCTATTTTATCCGCCAGATCAAAGAAGAAAAGCGGATTAAAAATCACGATAATTTTGAGGTTTATGTAGACAGCCCGCTTGCCATAGAGGCGACGAGAATATTCATGGAGCGGATGCATGAGGATTTCGATGAGGATGCCCTGGCGCTGATTGAAAGGGGTGTCAACCCTATTAGTTTCCCCGGGCTGAAAACGGCAATTACAAGTGATGATTCCAGGGCGATCAACTTTAATGACAAGCCGAAGATTATTATTTCTGCCAGTGGTATGTGTGATGCCGGACGCATCAAACATCACTTAAAACATAATCTCTGGCGGCCGGAGAGTACGATCCTCTTTGTCGGCTATCAGTCGGTGGGTACTCTTGGACGTGCGCTTGTGGAGGGTGCGCAGCAGGTAAAGCTGTTTGGAGAGGAAATTGAAGTGCGTGCGGAAATTCATGTGCTTGCAGGGGTGAGCGGTCATGCGGACCAGGATGGTCTGCTTACCTGGATCTCTGCGTTTGAGCAGAAGCCGCAGCAGGTATTTATCGTACACGGCGAGGATGCCGTCTGCACCGCGTTTTCGGAGCGCGTCCAGCGGGAGACCGGCATAAAAGCGATGGCTCCCTACAGCGGAACCGTTTACGATCTTGCGGCAGGAAGACTGCTTAGAGAAGCACCGCCCGTATGCGTTCAAAAGAAGGCAGCCGCTGGCGGAAATCGCCGGAATACGGTGTTTGACCGTTTGCTTGCAGCGGGGCAGCGTCTGCTTGCCGTCATCCGGCATAACGAGGGTGGAGCTAACAAGGATTTGGCGAAATTTGCCGATCAGATTGATGCATTATGTGATAAATGGGAGAGATAACATATGACGAGACTATTGCTGATTATAAATCCCAAATCCGGAAAGGGAACGATCCGCAGCCGTCTTTTGGATGTAACGGATATCTTTATTAAGGAAGGTTATGATGTAACGATTTACATTTCGCAGCAGCGCGGTGATGCCAGGCATAAGGTGGAAAAGACAGCAAGGTATTACGATCTGGTGGTTTGCAGCGGCGGTGACGGTACGCTGGACGAGGTGATCAGCGGGATGATGGAATCGGAGAGAAAGTGTCCGATCGGTTACATTCCATCCGGAAGTACGAATGATTTTGCAAACAGTCTGAAAATACCAAAGAATATTGTGACAGCTGCAAAACGGATCACAGAGTTTAATGAGTTTTTATGCGATATAGGTTGCTTCAACAATGATTACTTTGTCTACGTTGCGGCGTTCGGACTGTTTACGGATGTCTCATATGAGACAAACCAGGATATGAAAAACCTGCTCGGTCACATGGCATATCTGCTGGAGGGAGCAAAAAAGCTGACGAATATCAAATCGTATCATTTGACGGCAAAGATTGATGACGAGACAGAGATCAGTGGAGAATTTATTTACGGAATGATCACGAACTCCACGTCAGTGGGCGGTTTCAAAAACATCACCGGAAAAAATGTCAGGCTGGATGATGGTCTGTTTGAGGTGACGCTGGTACGGATGCCCAAAAATATTGTGGAGCTGCAGGCAATCATGAGCGCTCTGGTAACACAGACGCCGGATGATAAATATTTCTTCCAGACCCGTGCGCGCAAGATAGAGCTGGTGTCCGAGGAGCCGTTTCCCTGGGCACTTGACGGAGAATACGGCGGTGAGCACACGGAGGTTTCCATCCGGAATGCGGAAAAAGCTCTGACACTCCTGATATAAATGCAAAAAACTGATAAGAAACATTTATTAATTCCATTAGTAAATTATAAAAAACACTTGATTTTTTTACAGAAGTAGAGTAAGGTTATGGTGTTCTGAATAAGATGAATCGAGGACAAAGGCGTTCACAGAAGATGTGAGCGCCTTTTTTTATGTCACAGGAAAATTTTTGTATTTCCTGTGAGGCAAAAACGCTCCGCGAATGTCTTTATAGAAATGAGGAGGATATGATTATGAGTGAAGTGACAAATGTAGCTGCAATTTTCGGTGAAGATGTTTTTAATGACAAAGTTATGCAGGAGCGTCTGCCGAAGAAGGTTTACAAGGAACTGAAAAAAACAATTCTGGAGGGAAAGGCGCTTGATCCGTCGATTGCGGATGTGATTGCCGAGGCAATGAAGAACTGGGCGGTGGAAAAAGGCGCAACTCATTATACGCATATTTTCCAGCCGCTCACCGGGGTGACAGCGGAGAAGCATGATTCCTTTATCACGGCTCCGAAGGAGGATGGCACGGTACTGATGGAGTTTTCCGGCAAGGAGCTGATTCAGGGCGAGCCGGATGCATCTTCCTTCCCTTCGGGCGGATTGCGCGCAACCTTCGAAGCGAGAGGATATACAGCATGGGACTGCACGTCTCCGGCATACGTGAGAAAGGATGCGGCTGGTGCGATCCTGTGTATTCCGACAGCGTTCTGCTCCTACACAGGCGAGGCACTCGACAAAAAGACGCCTCTGCTGCGTTCCATGCAGGCAATCAATGAACAGTCTCTGAGACTGCTCCGTCTGTTTGGCAACACCACATCGAAAAAGGTTACACCGTCTGTCGGACCGGAGCAGGAATATTTCCTGATTGACAAACAGAAATATTTACAGAGAAAGGATCTGATTTTTACCGGGCGTACCTTGTTTGGCGCAATGCCGCCGAAGGGGCAGGAGCTGGATGATCATTATTTCGGAACGATCCGTCAGAGAATTGCCGCTTACATGAAGGATGTAAATGAGGAACTGTGGAAGCTGGGCGTAACAGCAAAGACACAGCATAATGAGGTCGCTCCGGCGCAGCACGAGCTGGCGGCGATTTATTCCGAGGCAAACATTGCGGTAGATCATAACCAGATGATTATGAAAACGCTGAAAAAGGTAGCATGTCAGCATGGGCTGCAGTGCCTGCTTCACGAAAAACCGTTCGCGGGCGTGAACGGTTCCGGTAAGCACAATAACTGGTCGATCACCACGGATGACGGAATTAATCTGCTGGATCCGGGCAAAACACCGCACGAGAATATCCAGTTTCTGTTGGTATTAACCTGTATTCTGAAAGCGGTCGATGAACATGCGGATCTGCTGCGTGAATCGGCGGCCGATGTGGGAAATGACCACAGACTTGGTGCGAACGAGGCGCCGCCTGCAATCATCTCCATTTTCCTTGGCGAACAGCTTGAAGATGTAATCGACCAGCTTGTAAGCACGGGAAGTGCAACGCACAGCAAAACCGGTGATAAGCTGAGCACAGGCGTAAAAACCCTGCCGGAATTCTCACGTGATGCCACCGACCGAAACAGAACCTCACCGTTTGCGTTCACCGGAAATAAATTTGAGTTCCGTATGGTTGGCTCCAGAGATTCCATCGCATCTCCGAATATCGTACTGAATACAATTGTCGCAGAAGCATTTTCTGAGGCGTGTGATGAGCTGGAGAAGGCGGACGATTTTGATGCCTGTGTACATGATCTGATCAAAAAGTATGCGACAGAGCATCAGAGAATCGTTTTCAACGGAAACGGTTATTCTGATGAATGGGTAGAAGAGGCGGCGAGAAGAGGTCTGCCGAATCTCAAATCCATGGTGGATGCGATCCCGGCGCTGGTTACAGACAAGGCAATCGAAATGTTTGGCAAATTTGGTGTATACAGCGAGGTTGAGCTGCAGGCACGTGCAGAAATCCAGTATGAGACCTATGCAAAGGCCATCAACATCGAGGCAAAGACTATGATCGATATTGCCGGCAAGCAGATTATCCCGGCTGTGATCGGATATACGAAGAGTCTTGCGGATACGATCAATGCGGTAACAGCAGCAGGCGGCAGGGCAAAGGTGCAGGTCGGTCTTCTGGAGGAAGTAAGCGATCTTCTGGAGGAAACAAAGGCAGCGCTTGGCAAGTTGACCGATGCAGATAAAGCGGCAGAATCGGTGGAAGAGGGCGAGAAGCTGGCAAGATATTTCCATGATATCGTAGTTCCGGCAATGGCAGAACTGAGAGCACCGGTAGATAAGCTGGAGATGATTGTGGATAAAGAGATATGGCCGATGCCTTCTTATGGAGATCTGCTTTTTGAAGTATAATAAAAACGACGGGTGCAGGAAAGCCATGCTGCCGGGAGGCGCAGGCAGAATCCGTTAAAAATGGTTACTTCATTGTAACACAATGTTCATATATCCTTAAATCCGGGAGGCTCCTTGTTACAAGGGGCCTCTCAAATTCTGTAATATATATTCCCGCGAGCAATGAGCCAAGCGCCGTGCTTGCACGAGCATTTGGCGAATGCCGCGAGGATCAAATACCACGCTGCTTTGCAACGGGGTATTTGATTTTACAGAATTATGTCACTTGACAAAATATACAAAAATTGTCGAATGTTGTATTTTTTTGCATACACGAATAGGAAAGTTATCCAGAGTTATCCACATTTCTGTGGACAGAAAATCCATTAAAATAGACTTATACACGAAGTTATCAACATTATCCACATTTTTCACAGCCAGTATTGTGGTTTACATAGTTTTTTTCAAGAACAGACGTTTTGGACAGGTCTAACAAAAATCACATTTTGAGGGCATCGCGGGATAGAAGGATGTGACATGACCTGACAGAGAATGAATGTCACATAGTTGACAAGGGTTACAATTTATTATAGAATTGTAACAAATATGTAAAAAATGTGGGGGATGGGTTATGGAAAGCAGCGGAAAGAAAAAACGGGCAGCGCGGGCGCTGCTTCTGGGGCTTCTGTTTTGCCTGATTTTTGGTGTGAGCGTGCAGGCAGAATGGAGGACAACAAGCAAGGGAAAGCGGTATTACATAAGTAAAGAAGCGGGCTATGCGCGCGGCTGGAAGAGGATTAGTAAAAAATGGTATTATTTTAATCAGAAGGGCTATATGCAGAAGGGCTGGCTGTCGCAGAATGGAAACCGCTATTTCCTCAGTAAAAAGACTGGCGAGCGCATTTCCGACAGGTGGTTTTCTGTGGGAAAACGGTATTATTATGCGGCACCGAACGGAAAGATCCAGAGAAATAAGTGGATCGGCAGCTATTATGTCGGTGCAAACGGCAGACGTGTCTATGGCTGGCTGAAGCTGGGAGATAAGACATATTATATGGATGCGTCCACTGGAAAAAAGGCGGCGGGCTGCTGGAAGACGATCGGGAAGTATCGCTACTATTTTAAAAAATCCGGGGAGATGCTGACAAATAAATGGAAAAAAACAGGCGGAAAATATTACTATCTGCAGGCAGACGGCAGGATGGCGGTCAGCACCTGGGTCGGGAAATATCAGGTGGGGAAGGACGGAGCCAGAACGGGCAAAACACGCTCTACAGGACTGGTGAAATCGGGTACAAAGTATTATTTTTACAATAGCAGCTACAAGAAAGTGACCGGATGGCTGACAGTAAACGGTCAGGTTTATTACTTTGGCAGCGGAGGCGCGGCGCTTACCGGGCTGCAGACGGTCAGCGGCAAAAAGTATTATTTCCGGGCGAATGGAACGCGGGCGACCGGACTGCAGGTGATCGACGGCAAAACTTATTATTTTGAGACATCCGGAGAAATGGCGGTTAATAAGACTGTTGTTGTAGATGGGATCTCTTATAAGCTGGATGCGGACGGTATCTGGAGAGATGCCGGAAAAGGATTGCAGATCGCGAAATATGCTCTGAAGTTTAAGGGAAAAATGCTGTATGTGTACGGCGGAAACAGTCTGAGTACCGGTGTGGACTGCTCCGGATTCACGCAGCAGATTATGAAAAAATTCAGCATTGCTGTTCCGCGGACAGCGGATGCGCAGTGGCGCTCAGCAGAAGGCGGCAGCAAATATTCTTCTGTAAAGGTTACACCGGATACGGAGCATTTGCAGGCGGGGGATCTGATTTTTTACAGTAATGGTTCTGTGGCAGATCATGCGGCGATTTATATTGGAAATGGCACCATTATTCATGCGGCGAATGAGGAGCTGGGCATTACAACAGCGCCATACAATTACCGGAAGATACTGGGAGCGAGGCGCTACTGGTAAAGCATTGGCGCGGAGCCGGAAAGCAGGAAGGAAAGAAACCATATGAGACTTAGAAATATACCGAGAGCGGGCGAGGTGATCGCAGCCAGTACGCTGGTGGTGCATGAACCGAAGCAGCAGAAGGGAAGATGGCAGGAACTTTTTGGGAATACACATCCTGTCCACATTGAGGTGGGAATGGGAAAGGGACAGTTCCTGACACAGCTTGCCAGGCTGCATCCGGAGATTAATTATGTGGGAATTGAGCGTTATACGAGCGTGCTTTTGCGCGCGGTCGAAAAGCTTGAGAAGCAGGAGGAAAAACCGGAAAATCTGTTGTTTATCTGTATGGATGCGCGGGAACTTCCGGAGGTTTTCGGGGAAGGTGAGGTTGCCCGGATTTATCTTAATTTTTCAGATCCGTGGCCGAAGGATCGCCATGCAAACCGCAGACTGACTTCCAGACAGTTTCTGGAGCGGTATGAAAAAATCCTGGCACCGGATGGCATGGTGGAATTTAAAACTGACAATCGGGATCTGTTTGACTTCTCCCTGGAGGAAATCGCCCCTGCAGGCTGGAAGCTAAAGCTTCTCACCTATGATCTGCATAAAGATGCAGAGCTGATGCGGGATAACGTGATGACGGAATATGAAGAAAAATTTTCCGCGAAAGGAAATCCTATCTGCAAGATGGTGATATACAAAGAGCACTGACAAAAATAGCGGCGGTATATAAGAAATTCCCTTGAAGTCCAGCGCATATAAATCCATTTGTATATCCGGCATATACTATATGGAAGAAACAAATGGAGGAGCCTGCGCATGAAACAGGGAAAAATCAAACAGAGCCTGGGACGGTTTCTATATGATAAACAAATAGGCAGTAAACAATTGTCCACTGCCAGAAAATCCTTCCAGGAGGTAGCGAAAACATTACAGGGAGAGCGGGGGAAAAAGTAACCCCCGCTCTTTATATATTTATGTGACGTTTTTTCAACCGGTAATCCAGATAGAGACCGAAGAGATAGCGCAGAACGGCTACCACCGGAACGCTGAGGAACATACCGAGCACGCCTGCCACACTGCCGCCGACAGTGATGGAGATAATGATCCACAGGGGTTTCAGCCCGACCGTATTTCCGAGAATTTTCGGACCGAGATACAGACCGTCAAACTGTTGCAGTAAAAAGATCAGTACAACAAAGCCGAGAGCAGTCAGCGGATTTATAATGAGCAGGATAATGACACCCGGGACTGCACCGATAAACGGTCCAAAGTACGGAATCATGTTTGTGATGCCGACAATTACGCTGATCAGCAGCGCATAAGGCATACTGAAGATATTCATTAATATAAAACACAGGATACCGATAATGGTGGAGTCGATTGCTTTTCCCACAATAAAGTTGGTGAAAATATTGTTGCATTCTGAGAGAATATCCATGGTTTTATCGATGTAATCTACCGGAACAAAGCTGTACAGTATCCGTGTCATGGAACGCAGCAGCTCTTTTTTATCTGTAATCATGTAAACAGACACAATAATTGCAATCACAAAATTCAGGAGCCACTTCGCAATAGAAACGGAAGCATTGTAAATAGCGGGAATTGTGCTGCTGACGAAGGTTTTCAGAGTATTGATGAAATCTGGCAGGATATCATCGACAATCTTCTGCAGCTCGGACACATCCGCGTTTGGAAAACGATCCTGCAGATTCTCGAAAAAGTCATACGTCATCTCATAGAGCTTCGGCAGACTGGCAATAATTTCTGTGAGACTGGCAACAACCTGCGGAACAATATAAAGGATACAGATTACGATAACGCCAAGTACAAGCAGGTAGGCAAGGATAATGGCTGTGAATTTGCACACCTTCCGGCTTTTGATCCTGCATGGACCGGAGAGTATTTTTATCAGCCATTTGATCAGCGGATTCAGAATAAATGCAATCAGAATCCCCATGAGGAATGGCATCAGTATGTTTAAAATGTCTTTTAAGGCATCCGATACCGCGTGCGGTGTCATGACGACGCGGATAATCAGTGCGCTGATGGCGACAACAATCAGCGCGTAAATACAAATCGTAAAATACTGATCATTCGCCAGAAACTTTTTTTGCTTGCCGCCCGCCGTTTTCGGAACTGTATTCCCCGCCGTTTTTTGCGGCGCGGTTTTATGCTCAGTCGATTCTTTCATATAACACCTCCAAACCACATTATAATCAGTATAAAATGTTTTGGAAATACTTGCAAGCCGTTCCATTATTATTCACAGAAAATTTAGAAACAAAAAACTATACAAGTGGTTTTCATTTTGTCTTTTCCAGCTCATCCAGCCCAGCGGCGGCATCATCCACGGAAGCGGTTTATACACGCAAAGAGCTCCTGTACCCGCGGGGTGGCAAGACCACAGGGGATATAGGAGCTGCAGAATGCCTGCCAGCCTTTTTCACGGAGTGTATCCATGATAAGCTGCACGCTTTCCTGCACGGTTTTTCTGCCGCCGGATACCTGCTCCAGACCGAAACGCAGCAGATAAGCGAGAGCGGTTACCTGCTCATTATCTGTAAGCTGCTCCAGATAGCGTACGTTGACGGTTTCCTTATCGAGTGAGAAGGATTCCAGCCCGGAGGATTTCACCTTCATGTGTTCATACTTTCCGGCTGATGGATTGCCATGTCCCATATTACCGCGTCCGCCGCGGTGCGGATGATCTGTGCGGCGGTACTCCGGCAGGACGCGCGCAAAGCGGATCTGCGGGGAGCGTGCATCTTTTGAAGAAGCGGAATTCATGCTGTTTATGCACAGCATTTCCGGAAAATGCAAAGCCGTTGTAGCCGGAGCCGGACGCTGCGCGCAGAGTGCTTTCACGGAAGCGGTAATATCGCGGGTGCGGTAGCAGTCCATCTGCAGGATATGGTCGGCGATATAGAAAAATGCGCCGGAGCTGCCGGCAACCATGATTGTGGAGATGCCGGTTTTTTTATAAAGTTCACCAACACGCTCAATAAATGGAGTGATAGGTTCCTTTTTGCGGCTGATCACCTGCTGCATGAAATCATCGCGTACCATGAAATTGGTGGCGGAGGTGTCCTCATCGATCAGAAAGAGACGTGCACCAGCCTCAATGCTTTCCACGACGGCGGCAGCCTGCGAGGTACTTCCGCTGGCATCTTCGGTGGAAAATGCAGTCGTATCCTTCCCGTTTGGCAGATCGTTAATAAAAAGTGAAATATCAACATTGCGCACGCAGCGCCCGTCCTCGGCGCGCAGCTTTACGGCGGTGTCATCCGTGATCACATATTCTCTGCCGTCCCCCGCAATATGGTTGTAAATGCCGGACTGGATGGCTTCCAGAAGCGTTGACTTTCCATGATAACCACCGCCCACGATAAGAGTGATGCCCTGCGGGATTGCCATACCGGTGATGCTGCCCCGATGCGGAAGCACCAGGGTCTGCTGCATGGATTCCGGAGAGGTGAACGGAACGCAGTCTTTCATTGGAAGCTCGGAGATACCGCTCTTTCTCGGGAGAACAGAGCCGTTTGCCAGGAAGGCAACCAGGTTTTTCTGCCTTAAAAGATGGCGGATTTCTTCCTGGTCTTCTGCAAGAAAGACTGTCTGCTGAACCTTTTGCTTATCAAGCTTCTGAAAATAGAGACTGCTTTCCATACAGCGGGGCAGGAATTCAAACAGGATCTTTTCCAGTTCCCCGGCGTTGATGGTTCGCCCGAAGGCCGGGAAGCCTACATGAAAGCGCACGATCAGCTTGTCGGCGGTAATCTGACAGGCGCTGCGCTCTAATACCTCCTGTCCGCAGCGGCTTATAGACAGAAGACCGCTTTTACCGGAGCCTTTTGCCTTAAAATTATAGTTCTCAAATTGTTTTGCAAGCTGCCGGGTGAGAAAGTCCTGCAGCGCAATGCGCATGCAGTCTTTTTCGAAGTATTCTTCCGGGAACCCGGCGCGTGCGAGCGGGATTTCTGCGTGCAGAGAGGATGGCGATGCGAACGGATCGCCCTGCACGTGGTCGATTACGAGGGTGTACAGCGGAAACTGCCAGCTCCCTCCAAGGGATTTGTATGCCGGGTAGCTTTTGTGGTCAACAGAGCGCAGCAGAGTGCGCAGATCGTTTGAAGATTTCATAATGATTTTTCCTTTCTGATTATAGATGCTGATAGTAAAATATGGCGAGCTGCGTGCGGTCGCGCAGATCCAGCTTGTCCAGAATGGTACTTAAATAATTTCGCACAGTTCCTTCGCTGAGAAACAGAGTGTCTGCGATTTCACGGTTGGAATATCCGTTAGCAACAGCTTTAATGATCTCAAATTCCTTTTGCAAAATCCCATATTTCTGATAATCAAAGGGGTTCTTCCGCTGCAGGAGATCGGGAATCCGGTGAATGATTTCATTGCCGAAAACAGTCTGCCCGTTGCAGACCGCGTGGATCGCCGGAAGAATGCTGGCGTAGTCCTGCTTTAAAAGATACCCTCTGGTACCGGTTTTCAAGGCACGGATGATATACTCATCATCGGAAAAGGTGGTCAGAAGCAGGATTTTTGCCTGTGGAAACTGTTTTAGAATTTCTGCGGAGGCTTCAAGCCCATCCATATCCTTCATTCGGATATCCATTAAAAGCAGATCGGGCTGCAGCCGGGCATATTGTGCAATTGCCTCCCGCCCGCTGCTTCCGGTTCCGATGACCGTTATTTCTTTATCCGTCTCCAGTATTGTTTTTAGGGCAGTGGTGACGAGTGCATCGTCGTCTATCAGTAAAATATTCATTTCGGGTTCATTCCTTTATATCATAAATTATTTTGGAATAGTTATAAAAACGCAGAAGCCGTGATCGCGGAAAATCTGCAGGGTTCCCTTCAGTGACGATACCCGGTTCTGCATGTTCACAAGACCGATTCCGCCGCCGGACGGAATGGAGGCTGCATTATCAATATCAGTGCAGGGCTGAGCAGACGGTGCACTGCCGCTGTTTTTACGCAGCGGTGATGTGCCGCCGTTTCCTGTTCCGTTGTCGGAAATTGACAGACGGTAAAAGGCGGGATGCTCCTGCGCGGTAATCCGGGCGGCGGTCGCATTGCTGTGCCGGGAGATGTTTACCAGCGCTTCTTTGGTGACGGCAATAAAGCAATATTTTATATCTGCCGGAATGTCGGCGGACATGTCATATTGAAGCGATACCGGGCAGAACGTGAAATTATCGGCAAGGGTGCGCAGCGTGCTCTCCAGATTCACAGAGCGGTCATGCAGGTCATGAACGCTTTCGCGGATGCTGTTCATGGCGAGATTCAGTGTCTCGTCAAGCTGGCACAGGGGCTTAGACAATGCTTCATCTTTGTTGACAGTCTTAAGCGCGCCGACCATGAGGATGGAGCGCGTGAGCATATGCCCGACATTGTCGTGGATTTCCCGCGCGATGCGGTTGCGTTCTCCAAGGGTTGCCGCATAAATTTCGTAATTCTGCTTTTCCAGGAGAGACTGGTTTTTTTCTTGCAGAAGCAGCTTTATTTCTGTGTCATCATCGCGCGTTCTGCGATAGGTGGCGGATAATGATTCGTAGGAATCTGTTTTATGACGCAGCAGGATGGCAAGTATGCAGCCGACGCAGATAAAAAATAACTGCTGCGGTCTGCGCAGATAGAGTGTCTGGAACAGCAGTCCCCCAAAAGCTGCAATTCCAGGAAGATACGCTGCTGCGTAAGCCGCCAGGCGGCGCAGGGACAGGTCCGCAGGGCAGGAATCCGTCTGTTCTGTATTCTGTTTTCCGCAGAAGGACGAAAGATCTGGTTTTGCCTGCCACGGAAAATAAAAGGAATATAAAACCGCGGGCAGAAACAGAATGAGCGGAGAAAACACGAAGAGTGCCGCTGCAAATCCCATGGTGACAGCACACCGTATCCGGAAATCAGAATACACGTATAAAAGCATGCTGATGCAGACTGCCGCAAAAAAGGCGGATACAAAAGAGGTATCCGGCGGCAGAAAAAGCAGGCTGCACAGGCAGTACAGCAGGAGAATGCAGCGGTCGGTCAAATCGTTCATATTGTAAGCCTTTCTGCGGATGTCCCGCACCCAGAGTGTAGCACATTTTCCGGCAAATTGTAAACAGGTACTGTTTACTTTGTTCACAGTAACCGGACAGTAGGTTGTTGTTCGCTCAGTTCTGGCGTGAACTGTAACGACAGCAGTATAATTATGACAAATGTCATATGGATTGCTGACACCGGACACTTTTACGGTCTGCGAAATTGGGATATGATAAAAACTATAAGAGGCAGCCCGGCTGCTTCTGAAATGCAGCGAAGGAAAGATTATTTTAACAGGAATGGCAGGGGAGGTAGCAATGATACATATTGAAAATCTCGTAAAAAGATATGGAGATCTGGTGGCGCTGGATCATTTTAATCTGGATATCCGTGAGGGGGAAGTGTTTGGTCTGCTTGGACCGAACGGTTCCGGCAAGACAACGGCGATTAACTGTCTGTTGTCGCTGCTGAAATATGATAAAGGGACGATTACAGTATTTGGAAAGGAAATGCATCCCGACAGCTATGATTTAAAGCGGCAGATCGGGGTGGTTCCGCAGAATGTCGCTGTGTTTGAGCAGATGACGGTCTGGGAAAATATTGACTATTTCTGTGGGCTGTATGTAAAGGACAGAGAAGAACGGAAACGTCTGACGGAGGAAGCGATCGCGTTTGTCGGTCTGGAGGATTACCGGAAAATGTTTCCAAGAAAGCTCTCCGGCGGTTTGCTGCGGAGACTGAACATTGCCTGCGGGATTGCGCACCAGCCGCGCCTGATCATTATGGATGAACCGACGGTGGCGGTAGATCCGCAGAGCCGCAACAGGATTCTGGAGGGGATCCTGGAGCTGAACAGGAAGGGAGCGACCGTTATTTACACCTCACATTATATGGAAGAGGTGGAGCAGATCTGCAGCCGGATTATGATTATGGATCACGGGCGCAGTATTGCGATGGGGACATCTGAGGAACTGAAAAGCATGATTAAGACCGGGGAGACGATCGTAATAGAAGGAATTGTGCTGACAGATGCGCAGCTTAAGGAGATTGCAAAGCTGCCGCATGTTTTTGACACGGATTATAATGAAGAAAATACATTGACGGTAAAATGCACCAGCGCCCGGCATAATCTGGTCCGGCTTCTGAATTATCTGCAGGAGCAGGAGGTGGCGTTCGGCAGAGTGCTCTCAGAGCTGCCGACCTTAAATGATGTATTTCTGGAGATTACCGGAAAGGAACTGAGGGATTAGGAGGGAGACAATGGAACGTTTATTTATCAGCAGTCTGAAGCAGAATATCCGCAGCAAGGAGGAGATTTTCTGGTCACTGTTTTTTCCGCTGATCATGGCAACGCTTTTTTATGTGACCTTTGGCAGCGGCGTGGATATTGAGGAGATGCATGAGATCCCGGTTGCCCTTGTATCGGATCAAAATACTGCTTTTGAGACATTCCTGGACGCTCTGGATGGCGATATGCTCACCGTCACGCGAATGGAGAGAGAGCAGGCAGAGGAGGCGCTGAAAGACGGTGAGGTGACAGGGATTTTCTGCAGCGGGGAAGATCCGGAGCTGATTGTTTCCGCTTCCAATATTAATGAGAGTATTCTGGAAGAACTTCTGGAAGGGTATCTGGAAAATGAGCAGATGATAACAGACATTGGAAAGAATCATCCGCTGAAGCTTCCGGCAGCGATCGCAGCTATGACGGATTACCGGGAAATAACGGAATCTGTCAATATTCTGGGAGAGACAACCGATGATAATGTATCCTACTTTTTTGCGCTGGTTGGAATGACCTGTCTGTTCGGAGGCTTTATGGGATTGGTTGCCGCAATAAAAATGCGGGCGGATCAGTCTCCGCTGGCAGCAAGAAGAAGCATTGCTCCGGCAGGACGCCTGCAGATGATTCTTGCGGAAACCCTGTCATCCTTTACCGTGCAGTTTTTCTATGTCTGTGTGCTGCTTTTTTATATGCATGCACTAGGTATTTCGTTCGGAAAAAAATGGCTGCTTTTGCTGCCGGTCTGCGCCCTTGGAAGTATGGCGGGAGTAGCATACGGTATGTTCCTTGGCGGCAGAAAGATTGCGGAAGGATTTAAGATTGCCATTCTGGTGGGCTCGTCTCTGCTGATGAGTTTTCTGGCGGGGCTGATGATGGGACATATGAAGGATATCGTGGAGCATAATTGCCCCATTTTAAACCGTATAAATCCGGCAGCGCTGATCGCGGATGCATTTTACAGCGTGTCAGTTTATGATAATCCCGCAAGGTACCGTATGAATTTATTGATTCTCGCGATAATCACGGTTCTTTTGCTGGCGGCAGCATGGCTGACACTGAGGAGGGAACGCTATGAGAGTATTTAAAGGGTACGGAAATATCATTAAGCGAAATATTGGTATGATGATTATGTATATCTGTATTTTTGTGGGTATTGCTATTGTAATTCAGAAAAGTCTCGGTGATACGG
Organism: Lachnospiraceae bacterium UBA7225; assembly: GCA_002473385.1. Lineage (GTDB taxonomy): Bacteria > Bacillota > Clostridia > Lachnospirales > Lachnospiraceae > Marvinbryantia. The sequence continues at coordinate 7,257 of DKTR01000072.1, read as the reverse complement.
GTACGGTGGAAGATTTTTCGGCGGTAAAGCTGGCAGTGGCTGTGATTGATCGTGAGGGCGGTGTTCTGGGAGACACTTTAAAGAGTTACCTTGAGCAGGAACAGACGCTGGTAGAAATCGAGGATGATGAGCAGACGATACAGGAGGAGCTGTTTTACCGCAATGTAAGGTATGTACTGATCGTACCGCAGGGAGCGCAGGAAGCGTTTGAAAACGGCGAAACGGCTGTTCAGACGATAAAGGTGCCCGGTTCCTCCACGGAATTTTACCTGGATGCAAAAATCAATTCCCTGTTGAACCAGATACGTGTCTACCGGATCGGCGGTTTTTCCCTTGATGAGGCATGCGGGAAGGTTCTGGCGCTCTCAGAGCATAAGGGAAAGGTGACACTGCTTGATATTAACGGAAACGGAGGACAGCGGGCGGATTATAATTATTATTTTGCTTATTTGCCATATGCATTGCTTGCCGGAATGATCATGTGCCTGAGCACGGTGATTATGGCATTCAAGCAAAAGGAAATACGGCGCCGGATAACATGCTCGGCGGTGCCGCTGTACAGACAGAATCTGGCTGCGGCCGCGGCGTTTCTGATCGTGGGGCTTGCGGTGTGGGGAATCTGCATGGCGGTGCAGGCAGTTCTGTACCGGGGCGGCGCGTTTACCTCAACGAACGGCATCTGGTATATGCTGAACAGCCTGGCATGTATGGTAGTAGCGATGACACTCGCATACCTCTGCGGAATGCTTGCTAATACGATGGGTGCTCTGAACGGTATAAATAATGTGGTGTCTCTGGGACTTTGCTTTCTCGGCGGTATCTTTGTTCCGATTGAGATGTTCGGCAGCGGAATCGAGAAGGCTGCCAGCTTTTTGCCGACATACTGGTATTCAAGAATAAATGGCATTTTAGGGGATTACGGGAATCTGAGTGCGGAAATGCTGCAAAGTATTCTTAAGGGGCTGGCAATACAGCTTCTGTTTGCGGCGGCGTGCTTCTGCGTTACGATGGCGGTCAGTAAGGTCCGGCAGCGGGAGTGATCCGGCTGCCTGGTTTGGACGCTGCATCTGCTGCGGAGTCTGTGAGAAGCGGTAACAGGGCAGCCTGGCTGAACTGTTATGAAAAGTGTGGTTTTTTGCGGAAATTTCGGGAAGGGGCTTCTCAAAAACGGTCAATACGTTTAAAATAGCAGTAAAGAACCGACAGAACAACGCAGAGGGCAGGATAATGAATGAAAAATTTTATATGCTTTCAGAAGAAAAACAGCAGAGAATTATTCGTGCCGGATGGAAGGTTTTTTCGCAGGGTATCTACCGGAAGTGCCCGGTAGGCGAGATTGCAAAAGAGGCGGATATCAGCAAATCTCTGCTGTTTCATTATTTTAAAAATAAGAAGGAGCTGTATCTCTTCCTGCTGGAAGAAGCGATGCGACAGGGAATGCATATTATCGATACCGGAGCTATTCTGCAGAAGGAGGATTTCTTCGAGATTATGGAAACCGGGATGGAAATGAAGCTGAGGATGATGGTGCATCACCGGGAGCTGTCGGAGTTTGTGATTATGGCATACTATGAAAAGGACGAGGAAGTGGCGCCGGAGGTTCAGAAATGGGTGCATAAAATTCTGGAGCAGTTTGACGGACTTTTGTTTGCCGGGATTGACGCATCACAGTTTAGACCGGGGCTTGATCTGGAGATGATGTACCGGGAAATGTTCTGGGCATCTGATGGGTGTCTGCGTGCGATGCTGCAGGCAGGACCGCTTGATCTGGAAAAGGCGCGGAGCGAGCTTCTGCGCCTGGTAAATTTCTGGAGGAGCATATACCAGAGAGAGTCAGGGAATATTCCGGCGGGATGCGGGCAGCAGGCTGGCAGCGGATTAGCAAAAAAGGAGCGCAGGAACGAAAATGGCAGAGATAATCAGACTTTGTAATCTGACGAAATATTATGGAAAGCACCGGGGAATTGAAAATTTATCCCTGCAGGTGCAGGAAGGGGAAATTTTTGGTTTTATCGGACCGAACGGCGCCGGGAAGAGCACAACCATCCGCAGTATGCTCGGGCTTTTGCAGCCGGATAGCGGGACGGCGGAGCTGTTCGGAAAATCTATTCAGACGGCAAAGCTGGATATTCTGCGCCGGGTGGGGTATCTGCCATCGGAGCCGGGTTTTTATGGAAATATGAGGGTAAGAGACGCCATGCAGTTTGCCGCATCTTTTTACGGGGAAGACTGCCGCAGTGCGGCGGAAACGCTTTGTGAGCGCTTTAAGCTGGATGCCGGGAAGCACGTGCAGGAGCTTTCTCTGGGAAACCGGAAAAAAGTGAGCCTTGTATCTGCCTTCCAGCACCGGGCAGAACTCTACGTACTGGATGAGCCGACCAGCGGTCTTGATCCGCTTATGCAGAAGGAGTTTTTCGAACTGCTGCAGGAAAAGAACCGGGAGGGTGCTACAATTTTCCTGTCTTCGCATGTGCTGGGAGAGATACAAAAATATTGCAGCCGGGCAGCGGTGATCCGGGATGGCAGTCTGGTGGTGTGTGATGATGTAGCACATATCTGCAGCTCGACAATAAAACGAGTGACGATACGCGGTGTGGAGGAAATAGCGGGCATTCCGATGCGGAATCTGCAGAAAACAGGAGATGGTATTTCATTTCTCTACAGCGGTCCGGTACAGGAGCTGATTACGGCGCTGCAGGGATTGCCGGTAGAAGATCTAACCATTACAGAGCCGCCGCTGGAGGACGCTTTTCTTCATTTTTATACGGATTCGGAGGATGAGATATGCTGAAGCATGAATTAAAACAGGGATGGAAGGGAATGCTGCTCTGGAGTCTTGCAGTGGGAATTATGATCGTTTTCTGCCTGATGCTGTTTCCGGAGCTGCAAAAACAACTGGCTCCGATACAGACGATGATGCAGGGGCTTGGCGGAATCGCGTCTGCATTTGGAATGGACCGGCTGAATTATGGGGAACTTACCGGGTTTTACGGAATCTATGCCGGATTTATGCTCGGCATCGGCGGCATGTTTTATGCGGCGATCCTGGGCTGCGGGATACTTTCGAAGGAGGAAGCACAGCACACGGCAGAGACATTGCTTACCTATCCGGTCAGCAGAAGCAGCGTATGTATCTGGAAGCTTACGGCGGTTGCCGTGCTGCTTTTCGGCTTTAATGTGCTTGTCGTGCTTTTTTCTATGGCTGCATTTCCGATTATCGGGCAATTTCCGCACTGGAAAGCATTTGCGCTCTATCATCTGGCTCAGCTTATCATGCAGCTGGAAATAGCAGGAATTTGTTTCGGAGTATCCGCATTTCTTAGAAAAGGGAGCGGAACCATCGGGATGGCAATCGCATTTGTGCTGTATTTTCTGGGTATAGCAGGAAATATAACAGAAAGGGCAGCCTTTGTCAGATACATTACGCCCTACGCTTATGCAGATGGAGCGTCTGTTATTTCCCGGGTCTCCCTGGACGGCGGGCTGGTTGCACTTGGAATAGCATACGCGGCGGTGGGAATTGCAGCCGGATTCTGGAAATATAATAAGAAGGACATATTGTAGTCTGACAGAGATTCCACAAACACAAAAAGAAAAATATACTATGTAAATATTGTAACAAAATAATTTTATAAAACAGTTGAAAAAGAAGAAAAATGTGTTATAATGATTTTGACATAGAAATAAAAAGTGGTTAAGGATTCTACAAAAGTCCAAATGAAAAACCGGAGAGTGGTGGCTCTCCGGTTTTTTTGTTACTCTGGCTAATTACCGCTATATTTGGAACGTTTATTTTTTAAAAGAGAATAATTATGTATTACGAGATAAAATCTGCATATTCCGCCCGCGCTGCTTTTACGAAATCCTGCGGGGCAAGCTTTATGGTTGCACCGATTTTTCCACCGCTTACATATATCTGGTCGAAGTCTCTTGCGCATTCCTGCAGGAATACCGGAAATTGCTTTTTCATGCCGATTGCCGTGCAGCCGCCGCGCACGTAGCCTGTGATAGGCGTGATATCTTTTACATGGATCATTTCCATCGACTTTTCTCCCGCTGCTTTTGCTGCTTTTTTCAGATCAACTTCCTCTGCGATCGGCAGGACGAAAACATAATATGCCCGGCTTTTTCCCTGTGCGACCAATGTTTTAAAGGAAGCCTCCACAGGTGCGCCGGTCAGAGCCGCTGTATGCAGCCCGTCGATGAATTCGCCGCACTCATAGGTGAGCAGCTCATAAGGAATTTTATTTTTTTCTAAAATGCGCATCGCATTTGTTTTTACCTCTTTTGCCATAGCATTTCCCTTCTTAAAAAGTATTTTTGAAAACAACCTGTCTGTCGGCACAAAACGGGTTTTAAAGTACCATCAGCAATGTTCCTGCACCGATAAGCGCGCAGCCAATGAGAGATTTTGCTGTGAAATCTTCATGCAGAAATACAAAAGCGAGCACCAGGGTAATAACGACGCTCAGCTTGTCAATAGGGACAACTTTGGACGCCGGTCCGAGCTGCAGGGCGCGGTAATAGCAGAGCCAGGATGCTCCGGTTGCCAGTCCCGATAAAATAAGGAAGATCCAGCTTTTTCTGCTGATCGACGCGAGTCCGCTCTGGGTGTGCGTGAGAAAAACCATTCCCCATGACATAAATACTACCACAACGGTGCGGATCGCCGTTGCGAGATTGGAATTTACACCGTCGATGCCGACCTTGGCAAGAATAGAGGTCAGCGCGGCAAAGACAGCAGATAAAATTGCAAATAAAGCCCACATAATGAATAGCCCCTTTCTGTTCTTTTGCTCTTGTTATTATATATCAAACCTGCTTATATGTCATCAGGTATTGTAAAAGGCTGCTGTTTTGGGGGGAGCTAGCGTAAAATTTTAGTCGGAAAATTAAAAATGGTATAAAAAGAGAACACCACTTTGTGATAAAGTATTTAGCGACGAAACTAATACAAACAAAGGAAGGTGTTCTCTATGGTTAAGAGTATAAAACATTTTGAAGAAAAAAGCATCAAGATTTTTGAAAGTTTGGAAGATGAATTTTTTAAGCATCCGGAACGAATGGCTGAGTATATAACCGGTATTACAGAGGAGCTGCATAAGATTGGTCTGCTTATGCTGAAGGAATCCCTGGAAAATATGAATCAGTTATTGAAGGAAAGTGGAAAAAGGAAGAGCTCGTGGCTGATAGAGAGAGACAGCCGGAAACAGCTGATCACATCTCTTGGAACGGTATGCTTTACAAAAACGCTGTTCACAAACAGGGATACAGGCAAGATGGAATACCTTCTGGACCGGGTACTGGGCATGGAAAAGCATGAACGCATGACGGAAGATGCAGAAGCCAGGATGTTAAAAGAGGCCGTGCAGACATCTTACCGCCGCGGAGGGGAAGAAAGCAGCGTGAGCAAACAGACAGTAAAGAACAGGATCCATACGCTGGAGTTTCCCCAAAACACAGAGAAGCCCGAAAAAAAGAAGGAAGTCGAATATTTGTATATAGAGGCCGATGAAGATCATACATCCCTGCAGTTCCAGGAGAAAAAAGGTGATCTGACCGAGAACGAAAATCATCAGAAGAATAACTGTCTGATCAGTAAGCTGGTGTATGTTCATGAAGGGACTGAGCCAGAGGCGCCTGAGAGCAAGCGTCACAGGCTGGTAAATCCATACTTCTTCTGCCGTGTGTGTGAAGGAAAAGATAACGAGAAATTCTGGGACGAAATATACAGGTATATAGATACCCAGTATGATCTGTCAAAGGTGAAAAAGATATATCTGAATGCAGACGGAGGCGGCTGGATAGAGACAGGAAAGAAACGGATCCATGGGCTGAACTACGTACTGGATGAGTTTCATCTGCAGAAACAAATGATCCGCCTGACCAGCCATATGAAGGACAGTACGGATGATGCCCGGAAAGAACTGTACGATGCAATACGAAAACGGACGAAAGCAGATTTCATAGAGACCGTGGAATGCCTGAAGGATTATCTTCCACAGGAAAGAAGGGAAAGCGGGATCAGGAGGCTGGAGGAAAGCCGGGATTACATACTGTCAAACTGGGGAGCCGCAAAGCTGAGACTGCTGCATAAGGAGGGGGTAAAAGGAAGCAGCACGGAAGGGCATGTAAGCCATGTACTGTCATCCAGGATGAGTTCCAGGCCGATGGGCTGGAGCCGGAAAGGAGCTGCCAAAATGGCGCAGCTGCGTGCCTATTATTATAATGGGGGCGATATGCTGGAACTGGTAAGATACCAGAAAAGAGAATTACCTAAAGCAGCGGGGGCGGAGGCAGATATCCTCAGCAGTGTGGAGATCATCCGGTCTGAAAAGAACAGACACAGAGAGCTGGGAAAATATGTGGAAGCGATCAGCCGTACCGTAAGTCTGGATACAAAGAAAAAAGTATACTTTAATGAACAGATCTGGGGATTGTAAAGATGGGAAATATCGGGATGAAAAAGAGCGACCTTGCAGAACTGTGCATACTGTTGGAAATGTACGGAAGAACCTATGGGAAGACGGCAGAAGCAGAGGAACTGTTGACAGAAATGAAAAGACTGTATGAGGAAGCCGGGGGAACAGGAGAGATCAGGAACAGCCGGGGAGCAGGAAGAAAGGGGAAATATCCGGAAGAGACCAAAAGAAAGATACTGGAGTTAAGGAAAGAAGGGAACAGCATCCGAAAGATTGCGGAAGAAACCGGGTGCTCAACAGGGTATGTTCAAAAATTAATTAATGAACACATGCATAAAGAAGCTGATCCGGGGGAGTAAAACCGGGAGGTAAAACAGCGGATCCCAGTCCAATGGAAGGAAGCACTGCTCACTGCTGATGATCTGATATCTGTTCTTAGGCACCTGAGCCGGAGGGAACAGGTCAGCCACCCAAAGGGCCTGGTCCTGATAGGGTTCTCAGATAATGCTAAACTGGCTGAGACCGGGGCGGATCAGATCATCTGTTCTTGAGTTCTTCGCCGTGGGGATGAAATATCCATGCATTATCTGAGGTTCGTGTCAAGACTGGCGTCCGAAGCCAATAACTAATGGTTGCATCCGGCTGACTTTATTGGCAGAAAAACAGTATGCCACAAGTTCTGGTCAAAGGTGGATTACGCCAAAAGGAAAAATAGATTGCATGATGGACTGAAATGCAGTATAGTGAAGTTGCAAATCTATGGTTAAATACTTTATCTAATACAGTTTCAGGTGGACTCTTCACCATTAAATCCGACAGTAAATTTACGCTATCT
>DKTR01000053.1:5116-36495 GCA_002473385.1 Lachnospiraceae bacterium UBA7225 | reverse complement strand
ATATAACTATATTATATGGGGGATTTAATCTTGTCAAGCCATAAAAAAAGAAGCTGTTCTGTCCTTATCTTAATTCCTATGGCATTTTCATGTTATATGCCATCAGAAGCAGATTTACATTTTTTGCCTGATCCGGGAACAGGTCTTTTACAAGAGCTATATTCGTCGATTCCTTTGCATCACGAGATGCAGTTTATTGACTGATACTCCCCATCTTGTTATCTAAATTCTTAAAAAGCCGGCTCAGCACAATCAAACCGATTGCCGATAGTATCGCTTCAGCTACAAATTGAGCATATGCTAAACCGTAAAGTGGGAACAGTTTGTCTAAAATAAACAGAGCCGGTATTTCCAGTATGATTTTGCGCAGGAGCGCAAATACAAGCGTTTTTCGTCCCATGCCGCAAGCCGTAAATATTCCAACCGCAAGAAAATCCAGTGAGAGAAACGGCAAAGCTAAAGAAAGCCCCCGCAGGAACTGACTCCCATATGCGACAATAGCCTCATTTTTCATAAAGAGTGCCACAACAAAACCTGCCCCAAACTGGAACGCCAGCAGCGAAATTGTCATAAAAGTGGCAGAAATCCTGAGGGAAAATCCGGTCACACGCTTCATCCTTGTAATATTTTTGCTTGCATAGTTGTAACTGATTAAAGGCATTATTCCCTGAGAGAAGCCCTGTGCAATATAAAGGGGAACCATGCTGATCTTCTGGGCAATCCCCATTGCCGCTACTGCTTCTGATCCATAGGAAGATGTAAAATTGTTCAGGATCGTCATTCCTGTAACATTCAGAATATTCTGAATAGCTGCCGGGATTCCCACGCCGCATACGCCAGTCACAATATCTTTCCGGAATCCAAACATAGACAGGCGAATACAGACATATGTACTTTTGCGTTTTACAAAAAGCAAAATAAAAAAGTAGACGCAGGCCGCACAATTAGAAAGAAATGTGGCAAGTCCTGCTCCGGTTGCCCCCATGTTAAGTCCCCATGGAAGAATAAAAATCGGATCTAACAGGATGTTGAGCAGGCATCCGCTCATGGTACCAATACTTGCATGAAGTGTAGATCCCTCGGAACGTACCAGATACGCCATCACAACATTCAAAATTGCCGGTGCCGCTCCGCAGGTCACCGTCCATCTCAGGTATCCGGCTGTTGCCATGGCCGTATCAGAAGATGTGCCAAGCAGATTCAGAAAGAAACTGTGACCGGCAGTATAAATAATTGAAAACAGAATGCCGCAGAAAAGAGCACAGTAGAATCCAAAAGCGGAACTGCGGTATACGGTATCATAGTCTTTTCTTCCCAGCGCGCGGCTCATCATACTGGAACTGCCAACGCCAAATAAATTGTTGATGGCATTAAAAGCCAGCAGCAGGGGAGCTGCCAGTGTGACTGCCGCATTTTGAACAGGGTCATTGAGCATTCCCACAAAATAGGTATCTGAAAGGTTATAAATCACCATAACCAGGGAACTAATCATTGTAGGAACCGCAAGCTTCATAACAGCCTCCGGTACAGGTTTTTCTTCAAATAGCTTTGTCTTTGACTGGCTGGTCATCTCAATTCCACATCTCCTTATCTGCCATCATATCGTTTTTTATCAGATTCCAATAGCTTGTTCCCATTATAAAGCGAAAAAGCCATTCGGTCAATCTGTACAAAAAACATAACTCTATTCTTTTCTAAACCGGAAATCCGTAAAATCTGCCGCCACTTTCAGTCGCACTCTGGAATTGCTAACCGGGATTCTTTCATGGATAATGCCAGGCACTTCATAATCGAAATCTCCGAAAACAGAGCCATTCTTTGCCTCTCGTCCCATCATGACCAGGTAATACGCACCGTTTTCTTTTGTCAGACCAACGAATCCATAGCTGCTGATCAGTGTACACAGACCTGCAGTATCTGATTTGAAAACAGCCACGGAGAGCGCAGACTTTTCGCTGTCAGGGTTCCGTCTAAAAAGGGACCGACATATGCCATGCCGGTCCCTTTCTGTTTTTATTGCGCGGAAGTTCTCGCGTCAATTACAATCTGATATGGTGCTTCCGCCTTCATCCTGCACCATACACATATACAGTCACTCCTTCACCCCTCCAATGGTCATCCCAGTCACAAAATACCGCTGCAGGAAAGGATACAAACATACAATAGGAAGCATTGTAACAATTGTCGCTGCCGCCCGGACAGAAGCCGGTGTCACCGCACCCGCCGCCGAAGCAGCATTCTTCATAGATTCCGCCGAGGCTCCCTGTGAAGTAACAGACGACAGCAGTTTCATCAATTCGTACTGTAAAGTAGTATATTCGTCGCTCATCCGGTTATACAGCATAGCGTCAAACCAGGAATTCCACTGCCCCACAGCCGAAAACAACGCCACTGTCGCATAAACCGGCTTGCACAACGGAGAAATTATTTTCGTAAAAATAGTCATGTAGCCAGCCCCGTCGAGCTGCGCCGACTCCTCCAGGCTCTCCGGAATTCCTTCCATATAGGTACGTATCACCAGCATATTAAACGCGCTGACCATGCCGGGAACAATATACACCCAGAAGCTGTTTGTCAGCCCCAGATTCTTGTAAAGCAGAAATACCGGGATCAATCCGCCATTAACATACATTGTGATAACCCAGAATAAAGACAACTGTTTGCGGAATAAAAATCTCTTGCGGCTGACAATAAATGCCAGCAGCGCATTGGCAGCAAGTGCCGTCAGCGTACCGATCACCGTGCGCGCAACGGAAACCACCGTTCCTGTCACCAGGTTATTTTTCTGGAACACCGTAGTATAATTTTTTAATGTCCAGCTTCTCGGAATCAGATGGATTCCTCCCCGCAGGGCATCCGTACCGTCATTAAAGGAAATCGCCAGGGTATTCAGCACCGGATACAGGGTGACTATCACAAACAGAATCATAAAAATGGTGTTTAATGTCACGAATACGGTGTTGGGAGCCGACGCTTTGTACTTAATCTGCTTTGTTTCCGGTTCTTTTACTTTTTTCATAAAATCCTGCGCCTCCCTTAGAATAAGCTTTCTTCACCCGTTCGTTTCGCGATCTGGTTTGCCATCACGATCAGGATAATGCTGACCACACTCTTGAAAATACCTGCGGCAGTACCCATAGAATAGTCTCCCTGGCTGATGCCCCATTTCAGAACGTAAATATCAATCGTCTGTGAAACACTCTGCACAAGGCCATTTCCCAACAGATACTGCACTTCAAATCCGGCATTTAATACATTTCCCACATTCATCAGCAGCAGGATCATGATAGTTGGCCGGATCCCTGGCAGTGTGATGTTACGGATCTTAGCCCAGCGCCCCGCTCCGTCGATGGCGGCTGCCTCATACAAAGAAGGATCAATGGATGTAATTGCCGACAGATAAATGATGGCATTCCATCCTGTTTCCTTCCACACATTTGCAAACGCTACAATCCACCAGAAGTACTTCGGGTGAGCAAAGAAGTTGATCGCGTTGTCCAGAATCCCCGCTTTTACCAGAAGTTCATTTATGATTCCCGAAGTTGACAGCACATCATGCAAAATCCCGGTAACAATAATCCAGGATAAAAAGTGAGGAAGATAAGAAATCGTCTGAATCGATTTTTTCCACCAGGTTGTCCTTATCTCATTCAGAAGAATGGCAAATACAATTGCCATAATAAAAGTTGATGCCAGATTTAGTACACCCATCGCCAGTGTGTTGCGGATCACCCTAAGAAACGTAGCATCGGAAAAAAGCTGTTGGAACTTTGCCAATCCTACAAACTGGGAGCCAAGCAGACCATCCTTTGGCTTGTAATTCTGAAAAGCCATTACCCAGCCGCCCAATGGCAGATAGCAGAAAATAAAACCGTAAATAACAAAGGCCGCAGCCCAGATCAGCAGAATCTTCTGCCGTCTGATTTCCTTCCATGTAATTTTTTTCGTTTGTCCCGGTACGCTGACTTTTTTTGTTTTTCCAGTCATAATTACCTCCCGTTTATCGTCAGGAACTGCCGCAAAATACCTTACCCGTATTTTGCGGTAATTCCTAAAGCAGACAGTCTCAGCCTTCATTGCGCTTTGACTGTCTGTTTCATGATCCTTATTCTGCCAGGGCGAGCCTTCTGTCAAGCTCCTCCTGCATCTCACTTAAGAAATCCTCCGGTTTACACTGGGCATAGGCATCCATATATTCCTCCCATGCACTGTCGTAATCATCCGCCATAACGATCTTGGGCAGCCATTCATGCTTTAATTCACCCATCTTCGTCCATGCCAGCCCTCCCGGGGTAGCCGTAGTCATTGAGCCGCTGTAGGAATACATAGGATACCAGATGCCAGGAATATCATTATTGCCCAGCATATCCACATAGGTAGAGCATCCGTATGCTTCCAGGCATGCTGCCACATTATCCGGCAGGCTGTCCAGAAATTCCTGTGGCTGCTCTGAAGGAGTCGCCGCATTGATGCCATCCTTACTCAGGCCTTTATAGTTCGGGAAGTATGAATATGCGCAGAGATGGGATGCCTTATAAGCGGTATCTGCCGCATTGATACGCATATCGTCGGTACGGTAAAACAAACCATCATCACCTGTCAGATAATCTACGCCTTCCACTCCCCAGTTTCTGAGGGTCAAAATCTCTTCGCTGAGCAAATCATCAATAAACTGGAGCGCGCCCTCTACGTCCTCGCAGCTTACGGTGATCGCAAGCCCGCTGCCTTCGTTGATATTGTCGCCGCTTAATCCGGTCGTATGCCACTGATTTTTCACATCCTCGGAAATTGTGATAGGAAGCGGTACATAATTGCAGCCCTGTGCCTCAAGACCCTGCAGTTTCAGGGAATCATTGACAGAGTATGCGAAATCCCACCACTGGTCGATCATTCCCAGCACACGTCCGGTGGACAATTTCGCTATGTATTCGTCATAGGTCTGTGTAAAGGATTCCGGATCCACGATTCCCTTCTTAAATTCCTCATTCAGTTTCCCGAAATATTCCTTTGCGGTAGGTGTTGTGTTATAGTCAACGATGGTTGTTCCATCCTTTACGATAACGGAACCGTCGTTAGGATAGCCGTCCAGGAACTGTGGCGCATTCTCCAGACAGAAATACCGCCAGTCCTCACAGAGAATGGTGTAGCCGATATTTTGCGTTCCATCCTCCATAGTCGGGTTTGCTTCGATATAGCTTTCAATCAGATCAAAATACTGATCCATGGTTCTTATTTCCGGATAGCCTGCCCATTCCAGAACTCTGGTCTGTATCCAGAAGGCTTCATCATTGTGGGTCGTCGACATATCCTTCTCATAAATTGCACTGAACTGATTGATCCAGTAAATATGTCCGTCATCCCTCCTTAATTTATCCCACTGGGCGTCGCTTAAATATGCCTTAATATTCGGGTACTGGTCGATATAATCATCCAGAGCAACCAGCGCCCCCGCCTCATACAGCTGCTGCATTCCGTCACTGCCATCAATAAAATCCGGATACTCGCCTCCGGCGATCATCGTACCTACAGCCTCTTCTGCAGTCTGACCGGTCAGCCAGGTCTCCTTTACCTTTGCCCCTGTTTTTTCGGCGATGATCTGCTGTACCTCATTATCATCATTGATTTCCGAACCAGGTACCGCGAAGAATGCAGTGAATTCCTTAATATCCCCGCCGTCCGCGTTTACACTGAGCCCGCCGGATGCCGCCATTGCCATCGCCGCCGTCAGCAGCATTGCTGTTACCTTTTTGCCCTTCATACTATATCCTCCTTTGGATTTCTTGTTGCCTTTATTTTATAATATCTGCACAATTTTTCCACAGGAGAAATTATAGAAAATAACCCAGGAAATTATAGATGCACAATTCTGCCTATGATTTATCTTGTTTTTTATACATTTTTCCAGGAACCCGTGCTATTTTCTCATCTGTTTTCGAAATTTTGTAGGAGTACATCCTTTTGCGGCGATAAACTTATTAATAAAATAATCCAGGTCATGATACCCTACTCTCTCCGCGATCTCATAAATTCTGAGGTCTGTATGCAGTAAAAGCTCCGAAGCCCGTTCCATCCGGTAATTATTCAGATAATCCTTAAAGGACAGGCCATATTGTTTTCTGAAGATCTGCCCGAGATATGCGCTGTTGATGAAGTATTTCTGGCTTAATTCCTTTAAGGTGAGGTTATTTGAATAATTATCTCGTACCTCCCTCTCGATCTCGGCGAGTACCCCCCGCGCACTCCTGCTGCGAAGCTGCGCCAGATATCTGGCATACTCTCCTGCAAACTGTATAAAATGGCTGCGGCTGCCCTTGATGGTTCCTTCCTCAAAGGCATTGTCACTGATAAAGCGGAAAATTTCTTCCTGGTTGATATTTTCATCCAGTTCTGCCGCCAGGTGCACAAGGCAGAACAGAAAATAGTTGATAATCATTTTGACAAACCGCGCATCCATCCCTCCATTGATCCCGTCATACACCTTTACCGTGCATCCGATAATCCTGGTCTCATCATTATGAGCTATTGCGTCAATCAGCTCATCCATCATCTGTTTCCATGGCTTTTCCTTATTTCCATCTCCTGCCTGTTTCCAAAGCTCCGCCGTCTCTTTGTTCAGCCGGAAATCCCGAAAAGACTGGGCTACCATGGCGGTTCGGAAGGACTCTCCCACACCGGTAATATCATCTACCCGGTTTCCTGCAAACATAACTACAGGAATCCCCATTGCCCTCCTGATTTTCTCAAGAAAACGGTCCAAATATTCCTGTTCTTCCATTTTGCTTTCCCTGGCAAGCTGATCGCAGTATATAAACCCGATGTCATAATTTTTCCCCTGCCCCGGCACATCAAATAAACAATGATATCCATCGTCCTCCAGGATATCAAGGCATATATCATACAGCATCCTCTGCTGACGGCGTTTTTCCGCTTCTGTCATATAAGAAGCAGCGCTATTTCTGCCGTCAGGCTCAATGGAAATATAACGAATGCCACCGTCCAGCTTCATCCTTTTTTTCACATAATCCAGGTTCTGGCTATCATACTTTCCATAAATGACAGCAATCAGATTGTTTGAAAAATACGCCTTCTCCTCACGGGATTCCTTTTGCTTTTTTATCGTAACTTCCCGGTTCATTTTTTCCACCCTGGACAGCAGACCAATCAATTCCTCTTTTCCCACAGGCTTTAAAATGTAGTCCACACATGCGTGCTGGAGCGCGGTACGCGCATATTCGAAATCGCTATATCCACTTATAATAGCAAAGTATGCGTCTGTAACCCGGCTGCCACGCACCTTCTCCAAAAGCTCCAGACCCGACATGCCAGGCATTCTGATATCCGCAAGAATCAGATCCGCTTTTTCCTTTTTCAAAAACTCCAGGGCTTCCAGACCATTGACCGCGGTTCCCACAATCTGAAATCCATACTCCTTCCAGTCAATCAAAGCCGATAACCCCTGCAAGATAAATGGTTCATCGTCTACCAGCAATACCTTCAGCATGTCTTTTCTCCTTCCTTGTCCTTCTCCAATGGGATATGAATCGTCACCATGGTTCCTACGCCTTCTTCGCTTTCCAGTTCAAAAAGCACCTGCCTCTTTGTCATCATTTTCAGACGGATACAGGCATTCAGGATCCCTACTCTGCCTTTTTCCTTTAGCTGCTCCATTTTTGCAAGGTTCATTTTCTCTTGAAGCTCACACGCCTGCCCGGATGGCATCCCGGCTCCCGTATCTTCGATTTCTATGCACAGCCTGCCATCCCTTCCGGATATCCGCACAAATATCCAGACCACCGATGTTTTATTTTCCATCCCATGTACGCAGGCATTTTCCACAAAGGTAACAAGCGTCAGCTTCGGGATCTTCGTTTCCCGGAACCGCTCCTCCACGTCAATCTGATAGGAAAGTCTTTCGCCAAACCGGTATTTCTGCAGATCAAGATAAGCCTCCACAAAACGGATCTCTTCGTCTATTCTCACGGAATCATTGCTCCACTCCACATTCTGCCGCTCCATAATTGCCAGTTTTTCCACCATGTTGGCTGTCTCATATTCTTTCTTCAAAATGCTGTGCATACGGATGCTTTCCAGCGCATTGAACAAAAAATGAGGGTTGATCTGGTTGTGAAGTGCCAAAAGCTCTGCCGCCTGCCTGGCAATATCCATCTCCTGTTCCTTTAGCTTCTCCTTATAAACTGTCTGGATCAGATCATTCATCCTTTGCGCCATTTGATTATAGCTTCGCATCAACGTGCCGATTTCGTCTTTTCCCTCGGTTTCCATCAGCGGTGGAAGCTGATCCCCGTTTTCTTTTTCAAATATTTCTCCCAGCGTGCGGAGCCGGACAGTGAAGGATCTGTTCAGAAGGCGCATAAACGCCAGGGGAAGCAGGATATTTACCATGAGCAGCAGCAAAACCAAAGCGCGATTATTTTTTATGACTTCCATCGCTGTGGCCTTTCTGTTTATCAGATAAATTTCCCAGACTTTCCCAAATACCTGCATCTGCCTGTGCACACCCGCCTG
Organism: Lachnospiraceae bacterium UBA7225; assembly: GCA_002473385.1. GTDB lineage: Bacteria > Bacillota > Clostridia > Lachnospirales > Lachnospiraceae > Marvinbryantia. Next base: position 27,969 of record DKTR01000053.1, on the reverse strand, counting down.
CTCCGGTATTTCCGTCCCTACACTTTCAAAGGGCATATTGATGCCGCCCCGTCCGTCATTGGAAAACAGAATCTTACCCTCGCAGCATATATAAGCCGTATCTGCATAGTGTGCATTCAGAAGGCCTCTGATTATAGCGCTGTAATCCAGATCCAGCTTCACCACATTGCCGCCCTGCCCTTTATGGTAATAATCCAGCTTCCGTATCACAGAAAGCTTTTTCTGGCGGCTGCTGCTTCCTGCCGACACTTCATAATAGGGGACTACCAGGACATTCCTTTCGCTGTCTGCGAACTCCCTATACCATTCGCTGTCGGACACCGTTTCCAGACGTGAAAAATACCCGCCGTTGATAAATCCCGGGTTGTCCGCATAGATTACGGTATGGTAACTGCTGCTCCCTATCACACTTTCGTATAGAGAATCCTTCAAAAAGTCAATATAGCTGATGTAATAATCCAGGGGAGAGCTGTATTCTGCCTCTATAAACTGATTCACATACCGGTTTCTGTATACATTCTGTATCAGATTGACAGCATTCTCCACCGTGGTGGTCAAGCTATACTCTATCGCGTCTGCCGTATTGTTCATTTCCTGTTTCCGCGCATCCCGGTCTGCCCGCACAATGGTGGACAGGATCACGCTGTCCGTCACGAAAAGCGGAAGCAGAACACAGAATATATACATCATTATCAGCTTATGCTTCAAGCTGATATCATCCAGAGCATTGCTGATCCGGATCTGTATATTCTCTACCTTTTTCCCACAGTAAGCCTTTATTTTCCCCATCACCGCTCCCCTTCCTCTTCTAGCTGACAGCCTGCCTGTTCCTGTGCATCCGTCTTATTCTTCTCCTGACTTTACGGCTGCCCGGCAGAAAGCGCACAGCTTGTCCCCCCTGCTTTTTATATATGTTCTGTATATTTACCAGATCCGGTATTCTCCGCTAAGTGCAAGAAACGCAAATAAATACAGGCAGTTAATGCATTCATATAAATCGTCCCTCCAAAATTAAAATCCGTTTCTGTATCAGTCTTCCCCTGCACTATTCACCCGGAACCAGGCAAAGTCTGCGAAGCATTTTGTATCCGGCGAATATACGTACATTCCAAGCGTACAACCCACAAACCCTCCGGCTTTTTCCGTGGTATATGGAAGAAGGCTTACCTTATGCGCAGCCTCTTTTCTCTCATCTCCCTGGATCAGGAAAATATCGGCCTTCTGGTTTCTGGCACAAAGACAGATTTCTGCCAGACCATGCCGGGCAATCTCTGTTTCCGAAATAATCACATCCTTTCCCATGCAATGAGCTGTCACACGCAGGAGCCTTCCGGATGTCCCTTTCATAACCTCTATTCTGAGGTGATTGGCATGATTCTGGAACAGCACCATCCCGGCTCGTTCTCCTTTGCCTGCAGGGATGAATTCCAGGGCACAGGATGCTTCAAAACAATATCCTTTCTGGCGCACTCCCAGATAAGAGGGTGCTCCCGGACTGCTTATGGCTGTATCATGGGAATACAGGCGGAGAAAGCCCATTCTTTCAGTAAGGGAATATCTCCCATCCTCCCGCGTTTTAATTCCTATCAGACGATCATCCAGACGTTTCCCCCGGAAATGAAATTCATCCATCCCAGATACCTCCCTGTCCGGATGCCATTCCTGTGTGGGAAGCTCCACCCGCTCTTCCAGACGCCCGATACCCGGATTAAATACAGGCCATCCGTCCTCCCAGGTGACTTTGGCAAGAAATGTCTCCCGACCCATACTTCCGTGACCCAGGCATTTTCTTGTTGCAAGCATTACCGCATACCAGTTTCCCTGGGGATCGTCCACCAGATCGGCATGCCCCGCATAGGTTACCGGATATTCTTTTCCCAGATTCCTGTGCGTAAACACCGGATTGCGCGGGCAGCCCTCAAACCAGGCAAAGAGTTCCCTGCTCCTTGCCACGCAGATGCTGTGTTCCGGTCCTGTGCCGCCTTCGGCATGAAGAAGGTAATAATAACCATCAATCTTGTAAAGATGCGGTCCTTCCGGCCAGACTGCCCTTTTCAGTGCTCCGTTCCATATCCCCACGCTTTTTCCTGTCAGTTCCATTTTTTCCAGATCCAGTTCCTGCACCCAGATTTCATTGTCGCCATAATACCGCTCCCCCTCCGGATTCGGTCTGGTTCCCACATAATAACACTTTCCATCATCGTCAAAAAACAGGCTCGGATCAATTCCCGCTGCCTCTTCACCCAGATAGTGGGGAACTGACCATGGACCCCGGGGATCTTCTGCCGTCACGATGAAATTCCCTCTGTGACTCACATTAGTCGTGACCATATAAAAAATCCCTTCATGATAGCGGATGGTCGGCGCAAAGATTCCTCTGGAAATCTCTTCTTCTCCTTCATCCACAGGAAATTGCTCTTCCCTGTCAAGAATATTTCCAATCTGCTCCCAGTGTGCCAGATCCTTGCTGTGGAAGACCGGCACTCCCGGAAAATACACAAAACTGGAATTTACAAGATAATAATCCTCTCCAACCCTGCAGATGGAAGGGTCAGGATAAAAACCGCTTAATATCGGATTTTTGGCTATTGTCATAATCTTCTCTCCCCGTCAGATAAAATTTTTAATCAGCCGAATAGATATCGGACACAAATTTGAAAAGCTCATGCGAAAGTATTACTCCGCTATTTATAAAAAGAATAATACATTTTGCACAATAACTCTTCGTTAATTTTGCTTTTTGCTGTTCATCATTTGCTTTTCGTATTATCGAATCCATCCCTTTTTGTAAAAAAGGTAGTATCTATGAAAATTCTGTGGTAAAATGCAGGGTATCAGGAATAGAAGGAGGAGCGCACATGAATCCAGCTAATTTATTTACTCTGACGGATGAGCAGAAAGAACGGTATTACATTCAGCCGGATAACCTGCCCGACTTTTTTCTGAACAAAAAAGGAAACTGCGAACTGCCCCAGCATCTTCCCGGTACCTCCCTGCGCTTCTGGCTCAATAATCAATATACTGACTTCGATGCACACTGGCATACGGCTACCGAGCTGATCGTTCCTCTGGAAGGAAATTACACTGCATTTATCAATACCTATAAATATAATCTGGACCCCGGAGATATCTTTGTGATTCCTTCCGGCACCGTCCATTCTCTTAAGGCGTCACAGCCAGGATGGAGATTCATCTTCTGTTTTGAGATAGATTTCCTGTCGAAAATCCCCAGCTTCTCCAACCTCAGCGGATATCTGAACAGCCCTATCCTGATCTCGCAGAATGCGTTCCCGGCCATATACAGGCAATGCATTTCCCTGATTATGCAGATGGCGGAATATTACTGGAGTCTAAGACCCTGCATGGAACTGCATGTGAATGCCTGTCTTCTGTCTTTGTTCGCCTGCTACGGGGATTATATGATAAATCAGGGAGGCCTTGCATCTGTAGAGCCCGCTGCACGGGAGGCCTTGTCTCTGCGCATGAATATCGCACTACGCTATATCGACAACCATTACACAGAGAATCTGTCCCTGAAGGATGCCGCAGAGCAGGCCGGTTTTTCTAAATATCATTTTTCAAGGCTTTTCAAAGAATATACCGGTCAGACATTTTCCGATTATCTGCGGAATATCCGGATCAGGGCAGCGCAGAGTATGCTGCTCATACCGGATATGAAGGTTTCCACCATTGCCCAGGACTGCGGCTTTTCCAGCCTTTCCGCATTTAACAAAAGCTTCCTCGCCATCACCGGATGTACGCCCACAAAATACCGCCTGTTATATTCCTTCACTTCCCATAAGCCATAAAAAAAGAAGCGTCTTCCACGCTTCCAGGCTATTGCTTCAAAATATTTATACCATTTCATAAATCAAAACCCCTGCAAATGACATTACAATGCCACTTACAAGGGTTCTCATTCCTATCGCTATTTACTGTTTTCAGCAAATTTCTATCAATTCATGCGACTGCTGCTAACCTCGTCTTTGCCCTTCAGACCTGGTTTGCTAAGCAACGCTGCATATAGCTTCCAACATGTGGTTCATCTGCGTCCTGTGGACCTAATAAACCTAGTTTCCAGCCATCTGCTTTGCAACTTCTGCTGCGAAGTCTTCTTCTTTCTTCTCGATACCTTCACCGGTCTCGAAACGAACGAAGCCTTTTACGGTAATTTTCGCGCCAACTGCTTTTGCAACGGAATCTACGTAAGCCTGTACAGTCTGTTTGCCGTCTTCTGCTTTTACGTATACCTGATCAAGCAGGCAGATTTCCTTCAGCTCTTTGTTGACACGTCCATTGATCATGCCATCGATTACCTTCTGCGGCTTCTGGGATTCCTTCGGATCGTTCATGATCTGAGCCAGAAGAATTTCTTTTTCGTGAGCGATGTACTCCTCGCTTACTTCGTTTCTGTTGGTGTACTGCGGTCTCAGAGCTGCAATCTGCATTGCAACGTTCTTAGCCATCTCTTTTACTTCATCATTTACTACGTCGGTTACGACATCAACCAGAACACCGATTTTTCCGCCCATATGTGTATAAGAAGCAACAAAGCCTTCTGCCTCTTCTACCTTCTGGAATCTTCTGATGTTCATGTTCTCGCCGATGATAGCGATCTTGCCAGCCAGTGCTTCTGCAACTGTCTTTGTGGTATCCGGCAGCCATTTTTCTGCCAGAAATGCTTCCATATCTGCTGCTTCCGTTGCCATAGCCTGCTCTGCAACCTCTGCAACATATGCCTGGAAGGTTTCGTTCTTTGCAACGAAGTCTGTCTCAGCGTTTACTTCTACAACAACCGCTTTCTTGCTGTCCTCAGATACAAGCACCTTGCAGAGACCTTCTGCTGCAATTCTGCCTGCTTTCTTCTGAGCGGTAGCAAGACCTTTTTCTCTCAGGAATTCTACAGCCTTGTCCATATCACCCTCGGTAGCAGTCAGTGCCTTTTTGCAGTCCATCATGCCTGCTCCGGTCATCTCTCTTAATTCTTTTACCATTCCTGCTGTGATAGCCATGTTTATTATTCCTCCGTCTCTGCTGCAGTCTCTTCTGCGTAATCTTCGCCTTCAAATACAACGTCCTGCTCTGCACCCTGATTTGCCTCGATTACAGCGTCTGCCATCTTGGATACGATCAGTTTTACGGCGCGGATTGCATCGTCGTTGCCCGGAATTACATAATCCAGCTCTTCCGGATCGCAGTTTGTATCACAGATACCGATTAACGGAATACCCAGTGTATGTGCTTCCTGAACGCAGATTCTTTCTTTCTTCGGGTCAACTACAAAGATTGCATCCGGGATTTTCTTCATTTCCTTGATACCGCCAAGGTTCTTGTTGAGCTTCTCCATCTCTTTTCTCAGAGCAATAACTTCCTTCTTCGGCAGAACATCAAAGGTTCCGTCTGCTTCCATCGCTTCAATCTGTTTCAGACGTCCTACACGGCTCTGAATAGTCTTGAAGTTGGTCAGCATACCGCCAAGCCATCTCTCATTTACATAGAACATGCCGCATCTCTCTGCCTCGGTTTTTACTGCATCCTGCGCCTGCTTCTTGGTACCAACAAACAGGATCGTACCTCCGTTTGCCACGATATCGCCCACTGCATTGTAAGCGTCGTCTACCATGCCTACTGATTTCTGAAGATCGATGATGTAGATGCCGTTTCTCTCTGTGTAGATGTACGGAGCCATCTTAGGATTCCATCTTCTGGTCTGATGTCCGAAGTGAACACCTGCTTCAAGTAACTGTTTCATTGAAATAACACTCATTTTTCTGTCTCCTTTTGGTTTTTCTTCCGTATCCCATGCTTCTTTGGAAACCCTGGCGGGCACCGTCCTCAGAATAGAAATACGTGTTTTTTGCGACCTTTTTATAATAGCATATACTACCAGAGTGTGCAAGCATTATTTGCAAAATCCTTTTCTTTACTCATGCCGCAGGGCATCGATCGGATTGAGGTTTGCCGCCTTAATGGAGGGCATAAATCCGAAAATCAGACCGATCACCATGGAAAAAAGCACTGCCACGATAGTCGCCGGCACATTAATTGCCACAGGTACATCTGCCATTCTGGAGATTGCCTGCGCCATGCCGATGCCTGCCACTACTCCCAGAATTCCGCCCATACTGGTCAGCACAGCAGCCTCTGTCAGAAACTGCATCAAAATCATGCGCTTTTTTGCACCGATCGCCTTCTTCAGACCAATCTCACTGGTACGCTCCGTGACGGACACAAGCATGATATTCATAACGCCGATACCGCCCACCAGCAGAGAAATACTGGCAATCCATATCAGCTGCTGATTGGTGGATTCGTTGATCTGCTGCTGCTGTTCCACCGTCTCCAGCGTATTCTTTGCACGATATTTTAAATCGCTGTCATTCGTATACAGGTTTGCATTCAGAATTTCCGCACACGGTTTGCCAATGGTCGTCATCGCTTCCACCGATGCCGCCTTTACTGCGACATGCTGCGGCTCATCAAACTGATATACGATCCCCCATGCGCTCGATGGGATATATACCGTGCCGGACGCGTTGTCGTAGCCCATATACGTATAATAATCCTCCATACTGTTGATCACCGGCTCAAATTGCGATGCCACCTGCGCAACTCCGATCACGGTAAACGGCTCGCTGTTAATCTCAATCGTTTTCCCGACTGCATTTTCCTCCTGGAACAATGAGCTTGCAGCAGTCTGGTCGAGAATCACAACCTTGCGGAATTCGGTATAGTCATCCTCTACGAACCCGCGCCCTGTGCGGACAATATAACCATTCACATTAAAATAATGCATGTCAATGCCATATACGTTTGCACCCTGCAGAGCCGTATTCTGATGATAAATGCCGTCCGCATATGTGCGGCTTGTGTAAAAAGCCGCATCCTCTACACCATCCACAGCCAGCAGCTTTTCCCTGGTGTCTTCCCCGATTACCGGGACGCCATAGGGTACACTCTCATAGTCAAAACTCATCTCATAATCTGAGCTTCTGCTCAGAGGAATTGATACGGCATTGTTTCCAGCCCCGATCACGTTCTGCATCAGCTGCTCATTCGTTCCCTGGATAGTAGAAACTATTGAAATAATGGAGGCAATTCCAATAATAATGCCGAGCATCGTCAGAAACGAACGCATTTTATGCGACCAGATTCCCTGAAAGGAAAGTCTTATATTTTCCAGCACTGCTTCTTCCTCCCGTCTTTAACCGACACCATAGCCCGAAAAGGCATCGTCATCCTCAATTTTTACCTTCGCACCATCCTTTACGCTCTTTCCATATGGAAATGCAACAGAATCTGTTGTCGAAAGCCCGCTTTTGATTTCCACATATCCGTTGCTCGTCACTCCGGTATGCACATACTGCTTCTTCAGCAGCCCGTCCTCTCCCACCTTATACACATAGCTCTGCCCGTTTTCCGAGCGGATATAGGGTGAGGACAGATAAATCTCACTGGTCTGACGGTTCTTTTCCTGATATTTTACCTCTACCATATCGTAAACCGATGCACTGTCCGGATCCTCAATGCGCGCAAGCACCGGATAGCTGGAAGAATTCGGATTGCTGCTTCCATAATAGCTGTATCCGTCTGATGAAGTATCCGGAAATGATGATATCTCCGTAATCGTCGCCGTAAATTGATTCATGGTCGACCAGGAGGTCGCATTCAGCACATCCCCCTTTTCCACCGAATCGAGGTTCACCTCGCTGACAGTCGTTTTCAGATAGAGTCCTCCATCGCTCGTCACAACCATATATGCTTCCGAACCGTCTGTAGAGCCTCCTATGGATTTAACATAACCGTCAACCGAGCTTACAACGGTCGATTCTTTCATATCCTTTTGATAATCTTTCAGTTTCAGTTCTGCTTCTTTCTTATTTACATTCAGCTTGCGGATCTCACGCTCTTTCTCCGCGATAGCAGCCGCCAGCTCTTCCGCCGTGTACGTGTCGCCAGTATCGATCCAGCCCGGATCATCCCAGCCCGGATCATCCGGAACGTCGTCCGGAACCTCCTCCTCGTAGCGCACAATTCCCGTATCGCTGGAAAAAATCCAGTAGGTGCCGGGCCCGTAACCATATTCCATCCGGATAGTGCCATCCAGTCCAACGCTCTTGATGAATGCCCCGGTAATAGTATCCGATTCACGGATCTCAAGTCTCACATAATATCCCATGCGCTCCGTCCCGTCTGCATTGCGCATACGCTCAGTGCCGTCCTCATTGAAGCCCAGAACCCAGTTAACAAAAGAGCTTTTTATCATTGCACCATCAATGCAGAAGAATACATACGGATCGTCTTTTGTGCCGCTGCCCTTGTAGTACAGCCCATTTTCACCAGTCCAGAAGTCCAGCTCGCCAAGCGGCTCCAGCTTCGTCAGCGGAGAATCTGCCGGTTCCAGATAAGTCATGGTGATAGCACAGGTTTTTGTGCCGTTTTCGTCTGTTCTTCCCCAGGCAATGCGCACGATATAATTCAGTGTGTTTCTCGGGCTGACTACCATGGTGTAATCCTGCGGATTTAAAGGAGCATCCCATGCAAGCGGCTCTGTCACCCAGTGTACACTGCTGTAGCTGTTATCTCCTCCATCATCCTCCAGAATAACATCCGATGGCATATCCTCCTGGAGACCTTCTGTGCCGGTTTCCGCCAGCGTCTCCGTCTCTTCTGCCGGTTCCTCATCACCAGCAGGACTTTCTGTATCCGGCTCCTCCTCAGGCTCCATGCTTCCGGATACCTTCTGATACCAGATGCTATTTTCCTGTGCCTCGTCGGTTTTTTCATAAAAATTAATATCAATAGAATGCGGCCACTTCATTTCATTATTCGAACCGTGATACCAGGTAACATCAAATACAACATTCTGCGGAACCGTTTCACTCTCTGTCTCTGTCTCTGATTCTGTTTCCGATTCTGTTTCTGATTCTGCCTCAGACAGTGCTTCTGTGTCCGTCTCCGTCCCTTCTTCCTCCGGCTCACTCTCCGTCACCGGCACTTCTTCCTCCGTCGGCTCCTGTGCAGACGTTTCGGAATTCTCCTCCGGCTGCTCTGATGTATCCATCTCTTCCTCTGCCGGCTGTGTTCCCTCCGGTCTGCTGACCATGATTCTAATATCCGTTTCTTCCTTCGCCGTGCGGAAAGTCAATACCTCTCCGGTAATTTCCTCTGCAGACAGCCCGATTTCCGCATACACGTCTTCCAGCTCCGCTGCGATTTCATGCTGCTCCTCCAGCCCGTCGTGGAAGGCAAGTGTCAGGTGAGCAACATCCGCCATCTGCCCGTCCCGGATCAGGGTATAACCGCCGATTTCCGGATAATCATTTCCGTCTATCTTTGCCGTGCCGTACAGCCTGCCGCTCCGGTCCTCTTTCAGCGTAACACCTTTGATCAGCATAGTGTATGTGTCCAGCCGCTCAAAATGCACATCTGCTGTTTCCTTAAAATGCGGGATCAGCTTCACACTGTTCTGCGAGAGCTGTGCCGTAACCGGCGAACCGCCAGCATCGCGGGTATCCGCCAGCAGAGCCTCACCCTCCCCGCCCGGCTCCTTTACACGAATAAAGGAGAGAAGTTTTTCCAGACTCTGATTGAGCTTCGGCTGCCGTACCGCGTCATCTGCAGGTGCGCTGCCATCAGCAGACGGTTTCTGCGTACCGCCTGACGGCACATCGTTAATGTTGATGTAGTCCTGCCCCGTAATCAGCTGCTCATCATCTTCATTTCCCGTTCCATTATCCTTCTGCGGGGCAGTGGTGTCTGACTGTACACTCTCCGGCTGTACGGCATTTGTCTCCCCGCTGCTTTCAGGCTGTACAGCCGTCTCCGGCTGCGAATCTGCCCCCGTCTCCGCCTGCTGCACGGAAGGCTGCGTCTCCGGACTGCCCTGTGTCGAAGCGGTCTGTGTTTCTGCGCCGCTCTGTGTATCCTGTGCCGTATCAGAGCTTGCCAGCAGCATACTTTCTGCCGGAATCATTCTGGCTTCCTCGTCGCTCCCCTGCCCTCCGGGCAGCGGCAGATCCGGACCGAGGAACTCATCATCACCGTCCGACGCTGACCTTTCTACCGGCGTTGTATTTTTCAGCTTTTTCAGATCCGCTTCGGCAGATTCAATTTCCAGATCAATCTCTTCCAAAGTCAGTTTCTGCAGTTCCAGATCCAGCTCCAGCAGTGTCGTATCATAACTCAGGAGCTTGTCCCCGGTCTTCACCTCGTCTCCCTCTGATACATAAACTTTATCAATCACCTTGTCATCAGGGATGTACACCTGCTGGTTGACGTCTGATACCACCGTACCGTACACGGTGTCATAAGAATAATTGATCCAGTCTGCCGCGTTAAGCTGCGACACCGGATATACCTCCACGCTCTGTCCGCTGTTTGCCAGATAATAGCGGACACCGACGGTAATTCCCCCGCCGAGCGCCGCAAGCACCAGCAGCAGAATAACGATATTTCTGATTTTCTTTATTTTCTTCATATCTTACCCCCGTTTCTCCGAAAGCTCCCCGTCAAAAATATATACGATCCGCTTTGCATGCTGTGCGACACCGGAATCGTGTGTGATCATGACCACTGTCACGCCCTCATCATTCAGCTGGTGAAACAGTTCCATTACCTGGATGCTCGATTTGGAATCCAGTGCGCCGGTCGGCTCGTCTGCCAGAAGTATTTTTGGATTGTTTACCATTGCCCGTGCGATTGCCACTCTCTGCTTCTGTCCGCCCGACAACTGTGTCGGCAAAAAGTTCATGCGGTCGCCAAGCCCGACCTTTTCCAGTGCCTGTGCTGCCCGCTTTTTCCGCTCCCGTTTGGAGATACCCGCATAAACCAGCGGAAGCGCCACATTTTCCAGCGCAGTCTGCCGCGGCAGAAGCTGAAAGGTCTGGAATACAAACCCAATGTTATGAAGCCGCTCCTCCGCAATCTCATTATCCGACAATCCAAGAATATTTTTCCCGTTCAGCAAAAATGTCCCCTTCGTCGGCTCATCCAGGCATCCGATAATGTTCATCAGCGTGGATTTCCCGGAACCGGAAGGTCCCATGATTGCCACATATTCCCCCTCCTCCACGTGAAGCGTAACATCCTTCAGAACTGGCACGACCATTTTCCCGGTGAGATAATCTTTATAGATATTGTCCAACTGTAAAATCATATAAATCTCCTCTTTTACTGATCTATGGCACCTCTTCTACGATCGCGCTGCTGTCGTCATAGCCGGAGAGATCATCATAGCTGTCGTCATAGCCGGAAAGATCATCATAGCTGTCGTCATAGCCGGAAAAATCATCATAGCCATCGTTCTCCCCGTCATAACTGTAGCTGTCATCCAGACCGCTGTCATAATTGTCATAGCTATTCATACCGGTGTCCTGCTCAACGTTGCGGATAACGGTCTGCCCTTCCTGAAGCCCTTCATACGGAATCGTAATATAATCGTCCGCCGTCAGCCCATCTAAAATCTCATACTGTCCCAGATCGGCATCAAATTCACCAAGCGTGACCTCCCGTTTTTCCAGACGGTCCCTGTCATTTGCCGCCCAGACATACGGTGTCACTTCCCCGTTTTCATCTGTCAGCAGATAAAAAGCATCAAGCCACATACCGCTGCGCTCATCCATCTGGCCGTTGTCAGGCTCCACATAAACATGCTGGCCAAGCATAAGCCCGGAAGAATCCTCCAGATTCACATAGAAGGGATAGGAGCTGGAATTCGACATAGAGTTGTCACTGCCTCCATAATAAACATTGCTCTGATTCGTCTGCGCGTTATCCGTATCAATAGAATCCACTATCCCCCTCCAGGTGAGGGATTCGTCTACACGTGAGTGCACAATGACATCACTTCCAACCTGAAGCTCCGCCATATTCTGCTCATTGATCAGACCTTTGATGCGGTATTCTCCGGTAGCCATAATCGTGATATAAGCATTGGCATTTTCATCCGAGCTGTTGTCCATCCCGTTCATACTGCTGCTTCCATCACTGTTTCCGGAATTATTTTTATTGATGGTCTTTACCACGCCGTCCAGCTCGCTGGTAACATCTGCATTGGCAATCTGCTTTTTCAGACTTTCCAGTTCCGCCTGCTTGCTCTTGATATTATACTCCGCACGCCGGATGGAGTTCTGCGCCGTCAGGATAGAGGTTGTGTAAGCACGCTTTTCGCTGTCCGACACCTTCGCGCGCTCTTTTTCGTACTGTTCGATGGTCGCCTTTGTTGATTCAATCTCAATCTCATAATTTTCAATATCAATCTCTATCTGCGTAATGCTGTCCTGTGCCTCATCGGTATCATAGGAGAACAGCTTCGTCCCGGTCTTTACCTCCTGTCCGACTGTAACATAGGTCTCCTTTACCTTCATGCCGTTCGCCACTTCCACACCGACAGTCCGCTGCGCTTCCACCACACCGGAAAAGCGGCTGCTGCGCCCGGTACTGCCGATACCGGTAATCATTGCCACAGAATCAACAAACGCTGTATTTTCAGAATCGGCAGGCTGCCCCGCATCCCGGAACCTGAAAAACCAGACTGCTGCGCCAATGCCTGCCGCAAGAATAACGATTAATAATATAATCCATATTTTTTTCTTCTTCATTTTGCCGTATCTCCCCTTTCTAACTTTGTATCTTACCATAATTCCTAGCTGAATGCACTACGAAAATCAAAGTTCACAAAATCTTCAGAAACAGGCGTTCTCTTTTTATTGGAAAAATTTGACATTTCATCCCTTTTCATATAAAATAAGTTCATCAAATAACAATATAAGGTTTTTACCAACTATTAAGGAGAATATATGGACAAAAAGAAGCTGTGCCTATGGATGCTGATCGCGGCAATGCTGATTATTAACGGATGCGGGTATGCTGGTCCCGAAAAGGCAGTCCGGCAGGAGATGGATCTGATACAGAAGCTGGATGAGTCTGCCATAAAGTCTTTCGTCTCTTACGAAGATATCCGTCTTTCACACTCCGCTCCGCTGGAGATCGGCGAGGAAACCACAGAGGCAATAAAGCTGTTTTTCAAAAACTTTACATACAAAATCCGCTCCTCTTCCGTCAGCGACGACAGAACAGCAGCGACAGTTGAGCTGGACATCACAAATCTCGACGCAAAACAGCTCGCAAAAGATCTTTGCCGCGCCATGATCAGGGATTCCATCATACAGGAAGGCAGCAGCCAGCCGGAGGGGCTTGCATCCTCCTTTGCGCTGATGAAGGAGTGCCTGGAAAGCAATGACTATCCGCTTGTCACCACCCCTGCCACGGTTCATCTGGCAAACACGGACGGCATCTGGCGTATCCAGGAGAGTACTGAGCTGGAGGACGCTCTGGTAGGCGGACTTGTCTCGTACCTGCGTGATCCCTATCTGCTTTCTCCCACGGAAGTCCTGGAATGCACACTGGAACCTTTTGCCGGTTTTTCCGCAGAGGAATGGAAAAATTATCTGAAGCTGGACGATGTATTCAGCACCGGAAGTTCTCTCGCCCCCCGCATGGATGAAATTGTTGTAAAGCAGCTCGCAGAGTTTTTCAGCTTCCGCATCGAATCTGTGACGGAGGACAACGACACTGCCCGCGCCACCGTCTCTGTTACCAGCCTGGATCTGCCGGAGATCATCCGCCAGTGCCGCAATTCTCTGCTGGAATATGCGCAGACCACAGAATCCATCCGCGCGACCGACGAAGAAATCTCCCTAAAGGCTGCCGAATATCTGCTCGCCGCTCTGGAAAATAACACCCGGAGCGCGGAAAGCACAATTCCGATCCTTCTCATTAATAACGGCTATACCTGGGAGGCAATCCTGGACGAAGCCTTCTCCGATGCCCTGCTCGGCGGCATGGATGTTGCGGTAGAAAGTCTGTATGTCGATACCGCAGGCACAGAGAACAGCACCGGGGCAGCCCCGTGATTCTCTGCTGTCATATAGCTTCCGCCAAAACCAATACAAAAGAATCCGGCAGAGCCGGATTCTGCATCTCAGAAAAAGACCTTCCGTTCCGGTATCCTGTGCCCGGCACGAAAGGTCTTTTTTTTATTTAAAAAATTCTACAATTTCCGTGTACCCTTCCGAAGCAAGCTGCTCCTTCTGGAATTTTTTGTTTTTCTTCATCATATTCATGCTGACGCTGCCGCCGTCTGCACGTCTTTTTTCTGCTTCCCTGAAAACCTCCAGCAGCTTATCCTTAGACATTCCCTTTTCAATAAGGAAAGCCGTTTTCTCCGCCTTTCCCGGAATCTGGAAATCTTTTTCCAAAAGCAGCATAACAATACGCTCAAACCCGATAGAAAAACCGCACGCCGGTGTCTGGTTTCCGGTAAAGCGTCCAATCATCTCATCGTAGCGTCCGCCGCCGCCCACTGAACCGCCAAAGCCATCAATGCTGATTTCAAAAATCGGTCCGGTATAGTACGACATGCCACGCACCAGTGTCGGATCAAACACAATATTAAATTTCGCATTTTTTACCGCTTCCACACTCTCGATGATAGTTTCAAGGTCCGTCGCTACCGCTTCATCCAGCACTCCGGTCAGCGTCTCCCGCAGGAAACGGACACCTGCAAGATCACCGGTCACCTTCTCAAAAAGCCCCAGGTAGGTCTGCACCGCCTCTTCTGAAAAGCCCTCCTTTTCCAGCTCTCCGGCAACGCCTTCCAGACCGATCTTGTCCATCTTATCCAGGATGATAAATACTGTATCGTAGCTCTCCGGCGCAAAGCCGCTGTACGCCGCCATCGCCTTCAGGATTCTGCGGTCATTAATGCGGATGGTAAAATTTTCAAAATCAAGCTTTCCAACCAGCGTCGAAGTCGCAAGGATCAGCTCGATTTCTGCCAGAATAGACGGCTCTCCGAGAATATCAATATCACACTGCATAAACTGACGGTATCTGCCCCGCTGCGGACGGTCTGCGCGCCACACATTGCCTATCTGAAGCGCTTTAAAAGGTGCCGGAAGCTCATTTGCATTATTTGAATAATACCGTGAAAGAGGCACCGTCAGGTCATAACGCAGCCCGCCATCTACCAGATCCGCCTCGTTTTGTGCCGTCTCCAGTTTCAGTTTCTCGCCCCGCTTCAGGATCTTAAAAATCAGCTTTTCATTCTCTCCGCCCTGCTTGCTGCTTAAATTTTCAATATGCTCCACACATGGGGTCTCTATAGAAGAAAACCCGAATTTTCCATAGGTTTCCTTGATCAGCCCAATCACATAATCGCGAATTTCCATCTCACGCGGAGTAATATCCTTCATGCCGGTAACCGGCTTCTTTTTTAAGCTCATTGATCGCATCCTCCCTCTTTCTCTGGCTGCTGTCCTTCCTCATGGATCACTTCCATAAATGCCAGAAATACTTTCATATCAAAATTTTTCACTTCATCTATCATCAGACGCACCGCCGTCTCGCTGTCGAATGCCTGCCGGTATGAGCGGTTCATTGTCAGAGCCGCATAAACATCGCAGACCCGCAGAATCCTCGCCCCCAGGGGAATCTCCTCCCCGGATCTGTTTGCCGGATACCCGCTGCCATCGTAATTTTCGTGATGATACAATACCCATTTGGCAATTTCCGCAGAATATCCCTCTTCATTCAAAATCATATAGCCGAGCGCCGGATGTGTTCTCACATAGCGCATCTCCTCCACATGCAGCGGCGTGCCCTCGTCCCTCGAATACATAAATTTCATGATCTCCAGCTTACCAATATCGTGGACAAGTCCGGCGACTGCGAGCTGGTGGCAGATATCCCCGGGCAGCTTCATCTTCATGCCCACCCGGTAAGCAAGATTACTCACACAGATTCCGTGAACAAGTTCTTTTTGCAGGTCTGTCTGGATAATATGATACTTCTTCGTTTCCATACTTCTTCCGCTCATTCCATTATTTTTGATTTGCGCGCGATCATCTCATCAATTCGTGCAATATAGGTACGAATATCCTTAACATTCTCAATTCGTTCGATCCGTTCGCCGGATACAATCTTTGTGGAGGCTCCGGCGCCAAGTGCAAGAATACTCTGCTTCTCTTCCATGATCAGAATGTTGTATATGCCTGCGGCGCCTTCCCGCGCATAGCCGACGTTTTCAAAATTTCCCGCCATGTTTTTCTGGCGGTAAAGATAATATGGAAACTGCCCCGCCTGCGCGGCATAGCGCGCCGTCATGTCCATAATCTCCTGGTTATTCACAAAGCTCATCGGCGCGTACTGATCCTTAAAGAGGTTGAGACGCGTCGCCCGCTTAAGCGCCAGCGAATGTACCGTGATGGAATCCGGTGCCAGCGCCGTCACCTGCTGCATGGTGTGCTCTACCTCCGGATAGCCCTCTCCCGGCAATCCAACGATCAGATCCATATTGATATTGTCAAACCCTGTTTCCCGCGCAAGTGCAAACGCCCACTTTGTCTGCTCCACGGTATGCTTCCTGCCGATAATTTCCAGCGTCCGGTCATTCATTGTCTGCGGATTAATAGATATGCGTGTAACAGGATGGTTTTTCAATACCTGCAGTTTTTCTGCCGTGATGCTGTCCGGGCGCCCTGCCTCGACGGTAAATTCCTTCAGATACCGGAAATCAAAGCACTTCTCCAGTGTCTGCAGAAGCCGCTCCAGTTGTTCCGGGGACAACGTTGTCGGCGTCCCTCCTCCGATATAAATGGTGTCCAGCGTTTTTCCCGACCAGATATGCGCTGTCTGCTCAATCTCCCTGCAGAGCGCATCCAGATAGACATCCACGTAATCCTTCCAGAGTGAAAGCGGACTGGAGCTAAATGAGCAGTACAGGCAGATACTTGGACAAAACGGAATTCCGACATACAGACTGTAGCCATTCTGATAATCAATATCTTTTAAAATCGCGCGTTCGCGGTTTGCGATTGAAATGGCAAGCGCCGTCTTTTCATTGCTGGTATAATAGGTTTTCCGCATATATTCAGCGATCTCCATATTTTTCCAGCCTTCCTCCAGAAGTCCCATCGGAATCTTCGTCGGACGGATACCGGTCAGGTTCCCCCACGGGAGTTTCTGCCCTATACAGTCAGAAAGCAGCTCATAAAGCATTGCCTTCAGAGTGTTTTTTGTTGCCTTCCGGTCGGCGTAAAAATCCACTGCGCGCTCACTCTGCGCAAGGATCCGTCCATCTGTCTCTCTCCAGATGAGCCTGATGCCGTCATTGCCGTAGATAACCTCCAGCTTTTTCTCAAAATCCCCGGGAGACTCCTCTCCTTCCAGATACAGAGTAACATCCACCCCCGGATAAAATGCCCTTATCAGAGAATGGATATCATATTCAAAATCTCTTTTATTCAGCTGTACCGTAATCATAAGAACGGATTGTATCTCCTCTCATGTGCAACACTGGTTGCTTCGTCATGCCCCGGATAAATCGCTGTATCATCCGGAAGTGCGTCCAGAATCTTCCGCACAGAACGCACCAGTTCCGCACCATTTCCGGTCGGCAGATCTGCGCGTCCAATGCTCTCGCAGAAAATCGTATCCCCGGAGAACAGCACCTTTTCCTCTGCAAGATAATAGCAGGCGCCGCCCTTTGTGTGCCCCGGTGTGTGATAAACATTGATGTCAAAGCCCGCCACACTAAAGGATGCCCCATCCGTCAGAAAGCGGTCACCCTTCACGGAAAACGGTTTGCCAAATTTGGCTGAAGCATTAAGAAGGGGATCCTCCAGCACTGTTTTCTCCGCCTGCATCGCATACACCGGCACCTGCAGATCCGCTTTCAGCTTCATAACCGCCCCGATATGATCAAAATGCCCGTGCGTGAGCAGAATTGCCTTCAGCGTCACCTGTGTCTGTGCGATCCAGTCCTCCATCAGCTCTGCGCTGTCCGCCGGATCGACCAGAAACGCTTCTTTCGTCTCGTTGTTGATGGCAAGGTATACGTTGGTCGATACCATGCCGATCACCTTTTGTTCCAGCCGCAGTTTTTTCATCTCTGCCTCCTAACCGGTCGTGCGTGCAATATCCAGAACGCTCTCCACCTGCCGGATTTTTCCGATCAGTGAATCCAGCTCTGCCCTGCTCTCTACCTCAAATGCCATGGCAATTGTTGCCGTTCCCTGCTTGCTTGTGCGGGAATTGACGCTAAGTACGTCAATCTTGCGCTCAGTAAATATCCTGGAGATATCCACCAGCAGCCCGGTACGGTTGTTGCCGAATATTTTGATCTCTGCCAGAAATCTTCCGGAAACATCGCCGGGATTCGCCTGCCATTCCGCCTCGATCAGACGGACCTGCTCCTCAGTCGGAAGATGGATCATATTCACGCAGTCTGTGCGGTGGATCGTTACCCCGCGTCCTCTCGTCACAAATCCGACAATCTCATCTCCCGGCACCGGGCTGCAGCATTTTGCAAAGCGCACAGCCACATCGTCGATACCCTTTACGACAATGCCATTTCTACTCCCATGTTTTTTCTGCCGGTCACGGGCATTTCCGCCGGCAGCAGCGTTTTCGGCTGACTCCAGAACCTGGGCATCCGTCAGCTCCTTCTGCTGTTTTTTCCTGCGTTCCTCCAGAAGACGGTTGACTACCTGCCCCTCCTTCAGACCGCCATGCCCGATGGCTGCCATTACAGAATCCCAGTCGCGGAATCCGTATTTTATCATCACCGCCTGCATAAACTCCGGTTTTGTGAGATCGCTCAGCACAATTCCCTTCGCCTTGCAGTAAGTGCTCATCATTTCCTTGCCCTTGACAATATTGTCTTCCTTCAGCTCCTGCTTGAACCACTGGTTGATCTTGTTTTTTGCCTGCGTACTCTTTACAATTTTCAGCCAGTCGCGGCTCGGTCCTCTGGAATTCTGCGAGGTAATAATCTCGATGCGGTCACCGTTCTGGATGACGTAATCAATATTTACCAGCTTTCCGTTCACACGCGCACCCACCATTTTGTTGCCGACCGCGCTGTGCACATTGTAGGCAAAATCGATCGGCGTGGAACCCGCCGGAAGGTTTTTCACATCCCCTGCCGGTGTAAAGCAGTATACATTTTCCGCAAACAGATCCAGGTCGCTCTTCAGAAGGTTCAGAAACTCATGATTATCCGACATATCCCGCTGCCACTCCAGGATCTGGCGCAGCCATGTCATTTTTTCTTCTTCCTGGTTGCCTCCCGACTTTTTGCCATCGGACTGCTCCTTATATTTCCAGTGCGCTGCAATACCGTACTCCGCTGTCTTATGCATCTCAAAGGTACGGATCTGGATCTCAAAGGGCGTACCATTCGGACCGATCAGTGTCGTATGCAGTGACTGGTACATGTTCGGTTTCGGCATCGCGATATAATCCTTGAACCTGCCCGGAATCGGCGTATACATCTCATGGATGACACCGAGCGCCGCATAACAGTCCTTCACGGAATCCACAATGATACGCACCGCAAACAGATCGTAAATCTGATCGATCGTCTTATCCTGATTCACCATTTTCTTGTAAATGCTGAAAAAGTGCTTTATACGCCCGTCCACCTGTGCCCGGATACCGGCATCCCCAATATGCTTTTTTACCTGATCCACGATGCCCTGCACGAATTTTTCACGCTCTGTTTTGCGGAGGGCAATCTTCTCCACCAGATCGTAGTAAACATCCGGCTGCAGATATTTTAAGGAAAGATCATCCAGCTCCACCTTAATTTTGGAGATACCAAGACGCTGCGCAATTGGTGCATAAATGTCCATCGTCTCGCGCGCTTTTTCCTTCTGCTTCTCCGGACGCATGTATTTCAGCGTGCGCATATTGTGCAGCCGGTCCGCCAGCTTAATCAAGATAACGCGGATGTCCTTCGCCATTGCGAGAAACATTTTCCGCAGATTTTCCGCCTGCACCTCTATTTTATCCGCCGAATAGCTCAATTGTCCGAGTTTCGTGACACCGTCCACAAGCTGTTCGACATCCTCGCCAAATTCCTCACGGATCTCCTCAGAGGTCATGACAGTATCTTCCACAACATCGTGCAGCAGCCCCGCCGTGATTGTCTCTTTATCCATCTCCAGGTCAGCAAGAATAATTCCCACACAAAGCGGATGGATGATATACGGCTCCCCCGATTTCCGCTTCTGACCCTTATGCGCCTCACTCGCTATTTTATATGCCTTTTCAACCATGGAAGTATCCGCAGACGGATGATACTTTTTAATACTTGCGATCAGCTCACTGTAAAGCGCATCCGGATCCGTAAAATCTTCCATGCTTTTCACACGGGCTTCCACGCGCTTGATCTCCGCCATTTTTTCGTTTTCATCCATTGTTGTTTTTTCCCTTACGTCCATCTAACCACCACTCATTATGGGATATTTGTGTTACCTTTACTTTCCTTCGTAGCGCACTACAGATTCCACGTCGTAGTCCTTCAGCTTTTCCCGGCCTTTCAGACCGGCAAGTTCGATAAGGAAAACATTTTTTACAACAATTCCTCCCAGTTCCTCAACCAGCGCGTTGCAGGCCGCCAGCGTACCGCCGGTTGCCAGCAGATCGTCAATGATCACCACCCGCTGCCCCGGAGCAACGGCATCTTTATGGATCTCAATCTCTGCTGTGCCATATTCCAGGTCATATTTTTTTGAAATAGTTGCGCAGGGAAGTTTGCCTTTTTTGCGTATCAGCACGAACGGCTTATGCAAATTGTAAGCAATCGGCGCTCCAAACAGAAATCCTCTGGACTCTGTGCCGGCGATCACATCTACTTCTTCCGGACTAATGAGCGCCTGCATAGCATCAATTGCCGCATGCAGACCATCCGCATCCTGCAGAACACTTGTGATATCGCGGAAAATAATACCCGGCTCCGGAAAATCCGGTATGCTTCTGATATATTCCTCTACGCTCTTTTTCATTTGTCTTCCTCCACTCAATATATAAAATTTCCGGGAAAAGGTTACTCAACCACAGATACTCTATAGTATACCATTATTTTCTGCATTAATCAATTCTTAAGTTACGGCACTTGACTCATTGCTCGCGGAAATAAAATGCCCCGCTGCAAGCAACGGGGTATTTGACCCTCGCGGCATTCGCCAAATGTTCGTGCAAGCACGGCGCTTGGCTCATTGCTCGCGGAAATAAAAAAAGTGCAGGAGATGGGACTTGAACCCACACGGTCTTAACGACCACAGGCACCTGAAGCCTGCGCGTCTGCCAATTCCGCCACTCCTGCATTTTCCTTTATGATGTGCTTCGTTCGCACGCATATTAATATACAATACTTTTCCCCGGATGTCAACAGCTTTTTTAAAAAAAATTTAATTTTTTTACGGCGTTTTGTAACCACCATTGCCGGACACGGAGAGAACTGCCGCCAGTGCCGCGCCGCATGCCGCTTCCTCTTCAAAGCGCGCAAGGCAAAGCTTTGCCCGGAACATTTCCGAAAATATCTCCCTCAAAAGTGCATTTTTCCGCAGCCCATTACCAGAAGCGATAAGCAGCTCTGCACGGCTGCCGGTGCCGTCTGCTATTTTCCGGTACATCGTATACAGCTCCTGCGCCATGCCCGTCATCACGCCGCGGATCATCTGTGCCGGAGTGAAGTTGTCTTCACAGATGTTTGTAATACTTCCCCGCAGCGCAGGTTCTGTGCGTGTTCCCTGGAACAGGGTCGAAATCTTCAGACTGTTTTCCGCTGTACTGCGGGCCAGACGTTCCATTACTTCATACTGCGGCGGCGCCTCCTGCCCCGAAAATGCAGCGGCATACGCCCGGAAAAATGCCTCCAGAATGGCATACGCCCTTCCGCCGCAGAGCGAGGCACCCACCATCAGATACCTTTCACCATCAAACGGGCGCGTTTCAATTCCCGGCAGACGTACGTAGCGGTCCGTCATCATGGAAATCTGACCGCCGGTTCCCATATTCACAAGCAGCACATTCTTCTGAAACCCCACACTTCCAAGGAAGCCTGCCTGATTATCTCCCAGCGCCGTGCAGACCGGAAGTCCTTTATATTGCCCGGCAACCAAAAAATCCGCTGTCACCTCCGGCAGAAGCTTCTCGTCAATGGCCAGCTGCTGCAGCGCTCTGCCATCAAAGCACAGCCTCTCACAGTCAAACAAACCCAGACCCGCGGCATTACTCACATGCATCAGAGCCCATTTCCGCCCGGTAAGAACCATTCCGAAATAATCAGCAATCGTACAGAGTCCCACCGCCTCCTCCGGGACTTCTCCGTGCCGCTGATTGTACAAATGCGTCAGCAATCCGTAACCCGCCGCAATCTCCATACCGGTTGTGTGCTGTACCTCCTTTGCCAGATTCTCTCTGCCCGCTTCCGCCAGACCGCCCCTTCCGTCCTGCCATGTGTACAGCGGACTTACGCATCTGCCTTCCCTGTCTGTATATAAAATACCATGCATCTGCCCGGTAAGCCCGATTGCCGCCGTGTCCGGATACTGCGCCAGCAAATCATCCAGAAGCTTCGCTGCCTTCCTTATGATCGCGGGCACATCCTGCAGTCGCTCCCATGACCGCCCGGTTTCTATAAAACTTCCGTTCTCCACTGCCCTTGCGTCAAGCACAGCATCTGCCTCCGCGTCAAGCACCACGCCGCTGATCGTTGTTGTTCCAATATCAATTCCGATTACTTTCATCCCTGTTCCCCCATATCGTATATTTTTTAAGCATATCACGTTTCCTGCCATCCTACAAGCCCGGCTATATAAGCAGAAAATTTCCGCAGAAAACGCGCAGAAAATTTTTTACAATTTTTTTCAATTTCTTGTTGACGAATCCGCTGCCTGGTGCTATAATACTTTTTGCTTGCGGAAGTGCTGGAATTGGCAGACAGGCTAGACTAAGGATCTAGTGGCAGTTATGTCGTGTGGGTTCAAGTCCCATCTTCCGCA
>DKTR01000053.1:0-4805 GCA_002473385.1 Lachnospiraceae bacterium UBA7225 | reverse complement strand
GTTCAAGTCCCATCTTCCGCATAATTTTTGAAAACTGTACCACTTTTAAAAAGGAGTACAGTTTTTTTATTGTTTATTTTTATCCTTTATTCGATTTCCTCAAACAGATCGTCACATATCACTGTCCTGGCACCGGTATCACTGCAGTCTCTTCCGATACTTTTCAATCAGCCTTTCAAATTCCTTATACGGGCGCAGGAAATCAAATTCCGGGCTGCTCTCCAGCGCTGCAAGTAACGGCGGCAGTATTTTTTCTGCCACAGATACATTTGCCACGGTTTCCGGATAAAGCTCATGATACAGCACCGACTCGTTCATTTTCCAGGGACTGAACGCCTGCTCCAGCATCTGTTCAATCAGTTTCAGACTTTCCTCCACATTCTGTTGTCTCAGCGCCAGTGTCTGAAGACCGATCAGGCCGTTATAGCCCCACGTATCATAGATTTCTGCCATCTCCCGGGCTTTTTCTGCAAGCCTTCCGGCATTTTCATCATTTCCCAGCTCAAGCTCCAGCGTGATCAGTTTCCAGAAACAGCCCAGCACCTCAACGCTCTGCTGCAGCATCTTCTTCTCTGCCAGCTTCAGCGCCTCTTCAAATTTCCCCTGTTCCTTCCAGAGATCCACCTGAAGCATGTTTTTATCAAGCGCTTCCTGCTGCGGAAGCCGGTCTATGATTTTCTGTGCCTTCTCATATTCTTCGCTGTGCAGATACCTGGATGCCACCATATAGCCTGCCCGGCTGCGGATTTTCTCATCGTCACAGTCCATCGCCTGTTCATACAGTGCTCCTACCCGCTTCTGGTAACTGTTCTTTTCCTCCTCCGGGATTCCTGCCATAATGATGCTTCCATCCAGCAGCATCGCCATTCCCTCAATCAGCGCCCCACAGTTCGGATATTCCTGTATCCGGCTCTCCGCCATGGCAAAGCCCGCCCCGATACCGTTTTTTTCGATTTCCTTTGCCGTATCATTCATAAAATTATTTACTTCCTGCTGCGTCAGTGTTTCCCTGAAGCAGAAGAGCATATTTAAGTCTACCTTCAGCAGACGTGCAAGCGCTGCAGCCAGTGTAATATCGGGGCATGTGTTCCCTTTCTCCCACCTATTCACCGCCGGAGCCGACACTCCCAGATACTCCGCCACCTGCTCCTGCGTAAGTCCAAGCTCCTTGCGTTTCTCCCGTATAACCGTATTCATTGGCATGTTTTTGCCCTCCTTTTTTGCTTTTCTGCGGTTTCAGAACATTTCCTTTCCATATTCTGCAGAATTATAAGCTTTACGGCGCGCCCCGCTGCTTATTTTTACTATATCAGACCTGCACGGGATACACAATGGAGTCCTTGTTAATTATCAGTGTAAAAAATTAACGGCAGGTTAATTTTCATCCAGACTTCGCTCCTGTAAACAGAAAAAGGGAGGTCCAAATGCCTCCCCCTGCTGTACTAATATTCGAGATATGCCCCTTTCATCGGGCTTGCAGCGTGCTCGCTGAAAAGTCTCAGCACGCCTTTTTTGTATTTCGGCTCACGCGGCTTCCAGTTCGCCCTGCGCCCGGCCAGCACTGCGTCAATTTCCTCCGGTGTTTTTTCCACGCCGTGAATGCCGATAATATTCAGCTTTCTTTCCACAACATCGATTTCAATCAGGTCGCCCTCCTCAACAAGTGCGATGGGACCGCCATCCACCGCCTCCGGGCTGCAGTGCCCGATCACCGGACCGGTTGAGGCGCCCGAAAAACGTCCATCCGTAATAAGCGCAATACTGCGTCCAAGCTCTTTATCACTGCTGATCGCCTCAGAGGTGTAGAACATCTCCGGCATTCCGCTGCCCTTCGGTCCCTCATAACGGATAAATACCGCGTCTCCTTTCTGCACTTTATGCTTAAGTACCGCGTCAAGGCATTCTTCCTCGCTGTCGAACGGTCTTGCGCGCAATACCGCCTTAAACATCTCCTTCGGACATGCTGTATGCTTGATGACTGCACCCTCCGGTGCCAGATTGCCCTTCAGAATGGCAATGCTGCCGTCCGTCCCGATTGCCTTATCATACGGGCGGATGATGTCTTCCTTCGTCACATTCACGCCATAGCGCGCATTAAAGTCTGCCAGCCATTTTCCGCAGCGTTCGTAGAAGCCGTTCTGTTTCAGCTCTTCCAGGTTCTCACCAAGTGTCTTTCCGGTCACTGTCATAACATCGAGGTGCAGATGCTGCTTAATCTCTTCCATGATTGCCGGAACCCCGCCCGCGTAATAGAACACCTCTGCCGGCCAGCGCCCTGCCGGGCGCACATCCAGAAGATAGCGTGCACCTCTGTGAAGACGGTCAAATGTATCGCCGGTAATCTCTATGCCGAATTCATGAGCAAGCGCCGGGATATGCAGCAGACAGTTCGTACTGCCGGAAATTGCTGCATGTACCAGAATCGCATTTTCAAAGCTGTCCATCGTCACCATTTCCGACGGCTTCATACCCGGCATTGTTGCAAGCTTTACTGCCTGCTCCCCTGCCTGTCTCGCATATGCCAGAAGATCCGGGCTGGTCGCCGGCATCAGAGCACTTCCCGGCAGTGCCAGACCAAGCGCCTCCGCCATAATCTGCATTGTGGATGCCGTTCCAATAAAGGAACATGCGCCGCAGCTCGGGCAGGCATTGCATTTTGCCCAGTTCAGCTTTTCCTCATCAATTTCCCCGCGCTGATATTTTGCGCTGTACATGCCAAGCTGCTCCAGCGTCAGCATCTCCGGACCCGCGTTCATGGTTCCTCCCGGAACAACCACTGCCGGAATATCTGCCCGCGCCAGCCCCATAAGATTTGCCGGCATTCCTTTATCACAGCTTGCCAGATAAACGCCCGCATCAAACGGCGTTGCATTTGCATGGATCTCGATCATATTTGCTATCATTTCACGGCTTGCCAGACTGAAGTTGATGCCGTCCGTGCCCTGGCTCTCACCGTCACAGATATCTGTGCAATAATATCTGGCACCATGACCGCCTGCCATCTCCACACCCTTGCGCACTTCCTCCACCAATACATCCAGATGTCCGCTTCCCGGATGGCTGTCCCCGAAGGTGCTCTCGATCAATACCTGGACTTTCGATAAATCTTCCGGCTTCCAGCCTGTGCCTATACGAAGCGGGTCAAGCTCCGGCGCCAATTTTCTCATTTTCTGGCTCACTAATTCCATAATATGCAGCTCCTTTCAAATTTATAATAAGTATCCATTTGCAGTTCTTCCATGATGTGCGGGGCACCGGCATGTCAGACCTTCGCCCCGCCAGTCCATTTATGCGAAGAAGGATAAGATTAATGCTACCACAAAACCGGTTCCGCCAACAAGCGTTTCCATGATGGTCCATGTCTTTAATGTTGTCTTTTCATCCATACCCACCAGCGACTTCACCAGCCAGAAGCCGGAATCGTTAAAGTGGGAGCATACGGTTGCACCGCCCGCAACTGCCGCTGTTGTACATGCAAGGTACAGCGGTGAAAGATCCGCGATGCCCGGCATTGCCGCGATGATACCTGCCGCCATCGTCATTGCTACCGTTGCGGAACCTACGCAGATTCTTACCAGCGCGGCTACAATGAATGCAATCACTACAATCGGCAGATTTGCAGAGGATACTGCATTTCCAATCACATCGCCAAGACCGGAATACTGCAGCATATAGCGGAGCACACCGCCGCATGCCGTTACCAGAAGAATCAGACCGGTCGGCTCCAGAGACTTTGTCATGATCTTCTCCAGTTCATCCATCTTATAGCCATGCTTTACACCAAGCACAAACATTGCCACAATCGTTGCGATCAGCAGCGCTACGAACGGCTCGCCAAGGAATCCAAGGATCGGCTGCAGTGGAGCCATTGCCGGAACAACACCCGCAACAGAATCCAGGATAATCAGTACCAGCGGGATTAAAATAATGCCAACAATTGTCCAGAAATCCGGAAGCTTCGATTCGTCAAAATCCTCCTGGTTTGCCACATGCTCCGGCACCGGCACGTAATATTTATTTCCGCAGATTGTACCCCATACCGGACCTGCCACGATCATCGCAAAAATTCCGCATAAGATACCGACCATGATCACCCATCCAAGATCTACGCCAAGCATTGTCGCTACCAGCACCGGTCCCGGCGTAGGCGGGATAAAAGCATGTCCTACCGCAAGACCTGCAAGCAGCGGAATTGCGTAAAACAGTGAAGAGCGCTTTGTTCTCTTAGCCAGAGAAAATGCCAGCGGGATCAAAATAATCAGACCTGCGTCAAAAAATACCGGCATCGAAATAACCAGACCGGTAATTCCGAGCGCCCACGCAGCTTTCTTATCACCAAACCATTTTACCATCGAGACAGCAAGCGTCTGGGCGCCGCCCGATACCTCCAGGATTGCGCCGAACATCGAGCCGAGCCCTACCAGAAGCGCAATGCCTTTTAACGTGTTTCCAATACCATCATTCACTGCCGTCACAATATCATTGAACGGCATTCCAGCCACCAGCCCGATCACAAGCGCCCCGACCAGGATGGCAACCATTGCCTGAACCTTAAACTTAATAATCAGTACCAACAGTAATACAAGTCCTATCAGCGCGGCTATCACCAGCCGGGTAGGATTCAGAGCGACATCTCCAGTCATAATAAATACTTCCTCCTTCAACATAATTTTGCTTTCTCTATATAACATCTGACATCTTATGTTATGTTGGAATTATTATATAATTCCCTTTTGTTTTCGTCAATACATCTGATGTATTTTCTTCATTTTCTACTTTTCACACAAAAAACGGCAGATTTTCAC
>DKTR01000099.1 GCA_002473385.1 Lachnospiraceae bacterium UBA7225 | reverse complement strand
CGATGGGATTTTTGCACTCTTGCATCATTTTCTTACGGTCTTTGCAGCAAGTGCAAAGACCTGACTGAACTGTTGCCGAAAAAGCTTCTTTAAGGAGGACGCTGTTATGCCACATATTACCGAAATCACCGATTTTTCCGCCCCGGAACTGGATGTCTATGCACGTCTCACAGAAAACCAGCTTCTCAACCGCCATGAACCGGAAAAGGGACTTTTCATTGCAGAAAGTCCCAAGGTAGTAGAACGCGCACTGGACGCCGGATGTACGCCGGTATCGCTTTTATTAGAGCGAAAACATATCGACGGGGAGGCGCGCGATATCCTTGCACGCTGCGGCGACGTGCCCGTCTATACGGCTGATTTTGATGTACTGACCAGGCTTACCGGATTTGCACTGACACGCGGTGTGCTGTGTGCCATGCGGCGTTCTCCGCTGCCCTCCGTATCAGAGATAAGTCACGCTGCACGCCGGATTGCAGTTCTGGAAAGGGTAATGAATCCCACCAATGTAGGGGCAATTTTCCGCTCGGTAGCAGCACTTGGCATCGACGCCGTCCTCCTCACATCCGACTGCAGCAATCCTCTATACCGCCGTGCTATCCGCGTCAGTATGGGGACCGTTTTCCAGATTCCCTGGACCTGGCTGGAAAATGATTCGCCAGAATGCCCTGCTTCTTACATCCAGACATTGCAAAAGCTGGGTTTTAAGACAGCTGCAATGGCGCTGACTGCCAGTTCCATTCCTATCTCAGACCAGCAGCTCGCTGCCGAAAAAAAGCTTGCTGTCATACTCGGCTCAGAAGGCGATGGTCTTTGTGCTGCCACTCTTGCAAAATGTGATTATACCATCCGCATCCCTATGATGCACGGTGTCGACTCTCTGAACGTAGCCGCCGCAAGCGCTGTTGCATTCTGGGAGCTGTGCAAACATTCCAACTAGATGTCATCCGGGAATTTGTCCTGCTATGAATGCCTCGCCATCCCAAAAAGCTTTGCACCGGCAGCACTTTTATTTCCATTCCAGAGTGGTTTCCTGCCCTGCAAGAATGCCGTTTCCGAGATCATACCATGTTTTCAGAATGTTATCATCATCTTCCCTGCGGTCATATACCTCCCGGATTAAAAAGCGCTCGCCGGACAATCTTTCTTTTTCTGTCTCCGTCAGAAGGTACGCTGCCTCCGGCTCCATTTCCATGCTTTCCGGCAGTGTTCCCGGTATATACTCCTGCTCCTTTATGCACTGATGATTTCCATCCATCTGATAAAGTGTGATCTTTACCGGACGATGCATGGTGGCATAGCTGACCGCCACGCTGCTCTTTTCGGTTGTAGCCCTTTCATTTTCCGTCAGCTTTATTTCTCCGCTCAGAGTAGTTGTAGAATGTACGCCCTCTCCCGATTCCCCGCTTGTACTAAAGCCGCTGCCGCCGGTCAGATAAATCCGTCCATCCTCTGTCTGATATACCGGATTCATATAATAGGCAATATTCTTATCCATCTGCCCCGGCACCATATAGATAGTCCCCTGCAGACTCACTTTTTCACCATCATCTGTAACATTTATATTTGTATTGCTATCAGAAATCCCGGCGCTGTATACCGGAAGCCGTACCATTTCTCCGCTTTCCTCCTGCAGGCACGGCGCAAAAAAGGAAATCCCTTCCACATCCCCAAAGGAAATATCCCAGTCGGATATATTCTCACTGTTTTTCTTATCGATCACCGCGTATAACTTCTGCTCGTATCCGGAGGCTTTGCCGATCTGGATTTCATTTGCCTTTATAAGCCGGGAAGCGTGATCCTGCAGAAACGAATCCATATCAAAAAGATCCAGATACTCATCTGTAATAAAAACGCCGATCAGCCGGTCAGTCCCGTCCTCTGTTTCCGCACCGGGGACAGCCAGCGAGCAGCCGCACAGAAGCATTGCCGCATATATCCCCAAAGCTACTGTCCATTTTCTACGCTTCATGGTTCTCCTCCTCTCCGAGCTCGCCGTCAAATTTTAAAATATCCCCCACACCACAATGCAGGAAATAGCAGATACGGTTTATCGTGTGGAAGCGGACACCCTTTGCTTTTCCGCTGCGCAGCACTGAAAGATTCGCCTCAGTGATACCTACCAGCGCACAAAGCTCCTTTGATGTCATCCCACGCTCTTTCAATACGGTTTCCAGACAAACCCGAATTCCCATTTCTTTCTCCTCTATCTGATAAGCCAAGTGACAAATGCTTTTGCCCCTGACATTGTCTGTTACGACCGGCAGAAAATCTGTCCGCCAGATTTTTTATATAAATAAATCGTGTTCCTGCTTCAGACGCTGGTCCTCCTGCAGATAGCGCGCCGCTAACAGCATCGCCAGAACAAATACTATTGAGAGCACTGGAAAGCGAATGACAATATCCACCTGGTAAAGCCGCCTGTGCAGAAGAAGCTGCAGCACATGAAACGCCATTTCCGCCCCGACCGTAACGGCAAGTGCCGTCCGGCAGAATCCTGCCAGCCTTCTGACCGTGCAGATTGCCTCCTCGGAATAGCGATTCTTTGCCAGCGCCTCCAACATCAAAACTGCAAAGTATGCAGCCACCAGATCCATGCACCAGGGCAGTGCTCTCACCAGAAACTGCAGTGTCAGAAACACATAGGTGAGCGTCAGATCCTGCGCCGCCTGGAACAATGCCACTTCTGCAGCCGGCATGCTGTTTCCACTCTGCAGATTCTGTATGGCAAAAAACAGATCACCAAGCCCCTGTCCGAATACCGCATAAACAAATACAGTCATCGTAAAAAGCAACAGGATTTTCAAAGCCTTCTGCAGTTTCCCGGTATCTGCCGCTGTATAAATGTGCAGCATCCGCAGTACAAGATAACCGCAGAATACTGCGTAAAAGCTACTGCCAAGCATCCATTTTCCGTTTCCCGCCACACCCGTATGCAAAAGCCCCGGATTAATCATATAATAATTTACAAAAAACAGCAGCGCACTCATAATGATCAGCAGCCAGTCCGCCCGGCAGAGACGTTTTTTTGCCCACAAG
The DNA here is from genome assembly GCA_002473385.1 of Lachnospiraceae bacterium UBA7225. Taxonomy (GTDB): domain Bacteria; phylum Bacillota; class Clostridia; order Lachnospirales; family Lachnospiraceae; genus Marvinbryantia. The sequence continues at coordinate 2,245 of DKTR01000099.1, read as the reverse complement.
AAACAGTAAACTGCGCATGGAAGCAGACTGAGCAGCAGATAAAACACAACTGCCGCCAGATTTCCCGCTGCCCCGGACAGGGAGAGCTGACGCAGTCCCCAGCCGATCTGCTCAAACGGAAACGCTGTGATGGTGGTAAACATACCCGAAAGCTGTATCTGTGGCAGTGCGAAGATCACGCATATAACTGCTTCCAGCAGCAGCGCCAGGTAAAAATATTTGTATCTCATGCCGTCACCTCCGGACTGGAAAGTATAAAATTATTGTTTTACGATAATTCTATACTAAAATTATAGCACAAAATTATCGTTAGTCAATAATTTTGTGCCTTATTTTAGAAATCAGCTGTACATGCCGCATCTCACCGCCACTTTAATCACATGATCCTTCCTGTTTTCAAACAGCTCATATGCCTCCGCGATCTTTTCCAGCGGATACTCATGTGTGATCAGCGGCGTGGTATCAATTTCTCCCTGCGCAATCAGATCCAGCAGTTCCCCACAGTCGCAGCCATCCACCCCGCCGGTTTTAAATGTCAGATTTTTCCCGTACATCTGCGGCAGCGGAAGTACCTGGTTTTCCTCATACAATGCAACCACTGTGACAATGGCGTTTGGTCTGGCGCACTGCCATGCCGTCCGGAAGGTGTCCCCGGTGCCCGCCACCTCCAGCACCACATCCGCCCCGCCGTGCGGACAGTGCTGCGCAATCGTCTGCGCCAGCTCTTCCGGCGGCACAGCAATCACCTGCGGATAATGCCTGCGCACAAATGCCAGGCGCTCCCCGTCCTTTTCGCACACGATAATCTGCCGCGGCCGCTTCAGCATGGTGCAGAGGAGCGTACAGATTCCCGTCGGACCTGCCCCCAGGATCAGCACGGTATCTTCCCCGGTGATTTCCGAGATACGGGCCGCCCAGAAGCCTGTGGCAAGAATATCACCCACAAAAAGCGCCTGTTCAAAAGTAACTGTCTCCGGGATCACTGTCAGCCCCTGGTCAGCATACGGAACCCGCACGTACTCCGCCTGCCCGCCGTCAATCCGGCAGCCAAGCGCCCAACCGCCCTTTTCATCCGTACAGTTATTTACATAACCGTGCCTGCAGAAAAAGCATTCCCCACAGAACGTCTCCACATTCACAACTACCCGGTCGCCCGGCTTTACGCCTGTGACCGCTTTGCCCACTGCTTCTACAATCCCGACCATCTCGTGACCAACCGTGATCCCCGGCACTGCCCGCGGCACCGCCCCGTGCTTAATATGAAGATCGCTGGTGCAGATGCTCGCAAGCGTCACCCGCACAATCGCATCCCGGTCGCCCTGTAGCTTTGGCAGGGGCTTTTCCACAAGCTGAAAATTTCCCTCTGAAACATAAGTATATGCTAACATTGTTTTCCTCCCCTGATGCCTTTACACTTCCCATGTATTTGTTCATATTTGCTTTTTCATTACTTTTTTCATCTTCCTGATTTTCTTCCTTTCGAACTTGTCGGAATTTCCGACAAGTTGAGATTACACCAAACCCATTCTATCATATGATAAACATGTTCTCCTGCATCTCTATCCATTTTTCCTGGACTAATGTTCACTCTGCTTGCAGGAATAAGCATGGATTAATCGAAAATTTACTCACAATAAACCTCAATTGCCCTGTGGACGAATTCCGCGGTTCCAACGCAGCCCGCCTGGTCGATGTTTTCTGTAAAGGCGCCGCCTGCGGCATACATGCAGCCAAGTGACTGCAGGATTTCCGGTGTACACTGGTAATAATGTGCGGTGATATAATCACGCAGCTTTTTCACCTGCTGCTGCACAGCTTCATCGCGCATATCCTTATCGCGCAGTCCGCCAAATTCCCGGAAAATTTCCATCATCGCTTCACCGATGCTCTGTTCCTCACTGGCAGAGCGGTATCTTGACTTTTCCTCAAATTCACGATAAGCCTCCGTGCTGCCCCATGCTTCCTTTGCCTTCTTTGCGTATTCGTCCTGTTTTTTCGTATCAAATGCGCTGAAATCTAACATATTTCTCACTCCTGTTCGCTGTATTTCACGGGCGAGACTGATCAGATTTTCAAAATGCTCCTTCTGCATCATAAGCAGCGTAATCTGCTGCTCTAACGCCTTTGCCCGGTCAAAATCCGGGCTTTCGAGAATTTTCTGAATATCCTTCAGCGGAAATTTCAGTTCGCGGAACAGCAGGATCATCTGCAGTTTTTCCAGAGCCTTATCGTCATAAAGCCGGTA
>DKTR01000100.1:749-11804 GCA_002473385.1 Lachnospiraceae bacterium UBA7225 | reverse complement strand
AGACACAAGATTTTTTACGCCCTCTTGCTGGGAAATGAGGATTATTATGCAGTAACAATTAATATTGACAGTTCTTTTTTTCAGCAGCTGGAGAGACAGATGTGTGAGGAGGATGAATTGTTTTTTCTTTTGGATGACCGGGGAAATGACATATATTTTGGAAACCACCGTGATTATTGTGAGACAATAAAAAATGAATTGGCGGGCACACAGGAATGGTTCAAGCTGATGCTGGAGGGAGTATCTTATATTGGAATAAAAAATACGTCGAACGAATATGCATGGACGATGTTGAAATTAATTCCTGAAAATCGTATTCTGAAAAATATGACACGGACAGTTCTGTTAAACTGCGGTATTATTTTCCTTATTTTTGTTGCGGGCTTCTTATTTTTGCAGAAGAGTATCCGGCGTATCACTCTGCCTATTGAAAATCTGGCCGGGATTATGCGTAATTACCGGCAGGGAACCGTTTTCGAAGACGGAGGAATGTCGGCGAGAAAAGATGAAATAGGAATTTTGTATCAAAGCTATCAGAAGATGCATGACAAGATAGAGGAATTAATTGAATCTGAATATAAAAGCCAGATTTTGGAGAAAGAGGCCAGACTGGAGGCCCTTCAGGCACAGATTGATCCTCATTTTTTATATAATACACTTCAGACGATAAGTGGGATTGCTATAGAGAAAAATGTATATGAGATAGAGGAAATTAACAATCACCTTAGTAAGATGCTGCGGTATAGTCTGAATAAGAAGAAAAGTCTGGTGAAGCTGGAAGAAGAGCTGGATAATATAAAAAGCTATATGTGTATACAAAAGTACCGGTATGGGAATCGTATACATCTGGAATGGAATTTATCGGAAAAGATTCTGGAATGCAGGGTACCGGTATTTACTTTGCAGCTCGCAGTCGAAAATTCTATGAAGCATGGGCTGGAAACAAAGATGGGACCAGGAGTGATCCGGATTTATGATGAGCGGGTATCGGAGAATATGCAGCAGATTTTTGTGGAAGATAACGGGGTAGGCATTGCAGAAGAAAAACTGCAGGAAATTAATAAAATACTGCACGGTCCGATAAACGAAAATCCGCAGGCAGCGTATGAAAGAAAGGGGCTTAGAAACTTAAACGAGAGGTTAAAGCAGCAGTTCGGTCAGGAATATGGAATAGAACTGAAAAATAACCCGCTGGAAGGCGCTGTTCTGATTATTTCTATCCCATAGCGGGAACTAAAAGATATGGGGGTGATGCTTTGCTGAAGGTTCTTATTGCAGACGATGAGTTTATTGTACGGAGAGCAATCCGGCGGATAGGAGAATGGGAGCAATTAGGGATGGAGGTATGTGGGGAAACTTCAGACGGGTACGCTATGCTGACCTTTATTCTGGAGCAGAAGCCGGATATTGTAATCCTGGATATGCGTATGCCGGGAATGTCTGGGGAAGACATTTTAGAAGAGCTGAAAAAAAGGGACATAAAAATTAAAATTATTGTAGTGAGTGGATTTGACAGCTTTTCATATGTAAGGAAGGCCCTGCGGTACGGTGTTGCAGATTATATTCTGAAGCCGGTCGACCGGACAGAATTCAATGATATTTTAAAAAAAATCGGACAGGAACTGCTCCGGGGGACAGAGAAGGAAAAAGGGGATATGGATATATGCGGACTTATTAAAGCGGACATTGAAAAAAATTATCCGGAGGAGCTGTCACTTGCCAGATTTGCAGAGAATTATTACATGAACAAGGATGTGCTCTCGCGGTTATATAAAAAGAAATACGGAACCGGAATTACAGAGTATATCAATCAGGTACGGCTTGAACAGGCAAAGCTGCTGCTTTTGTGGGGATATCAGATTGGAAAAGTTTCTGAAATGGTGGGATACCATGACGTTAATTATTTTAGCCGTATATTCAAAAAGAAATTTGGAATGTCGCCATCGGAATATATAAGAAGCGAACAGGAGAAAGACAGTTCACAGTGAGCTGTCTTTTTATTATGGAATTCATTTTTGTGCTAAAAACAGTCGTTTTTGTCTATATCTTTGTGCGGACAGATCTATTATGATTAATACATAAATTACTTTGAGCTCAAAGAAATCAGATAACTATATTTTTATTATGGGAGGCAGTGTAAATGAAGAAAAAAATATTTGGAGCAGTTTTATCATTGAGTGTGGTTCTGACAACGTCACTGATGGCTGTACCGGTATTGGCAGAGTCAGCCGGTCCGGTAGAATTGGAATTTCTGTTTGGGGATCCGAATAGGACAGAAATTTTCAGCAGAATTGTTGACGATTTTAATGAAAGTCAGTCGGATGTTCATGTGACATTTACGGCTACCGGTACAAACCATCTGGAGGAACTGATGACCAGACTTGCAACAGGAGAAGCGCCGGATCTGACAAGCCAGCTGCAGGGATATGAGCTGGCAAGCTATGTGGAAGCAGGTCATATTAAAGATATCAGCAGCCAGCCGTATATGAAATATATCCGGGATACAGAACTGGATACAGTGACGATTGACGGCGGAGTATACGGAATTCCGATGGACACACAGGCGTGGGGCGTTTTTTATAACAAAAAGCTTTTTGATCAGGCAGGTATTACGGAAGTTCCGAAAACAGTTACTCAGTTGAAAGAGTGTGTGGAAAAACTGCAGGCAGCAGGTATCACACCGTTTGCGGCAGGATACGGCACAGAGTGGACAATCGGTCAGTATCTTGGTTATGGCTGTTCGTCCATCTTGACTCCCAAAGCAGTAGAACTGGGTGATGATTACAAAAAAGGTAACTGGACTTTCGATCTGCCGGGTATGGATCTTGCATTTGACGTGTTGGATATGGTAAATGACAATACACAGGACAGACCTTTTGATACAGACGTTTCAGGACAGTATGCAGTATTTGCAAAAGAGGATGCTGCGATGATGCTGCAGGGAAACTGGTCGATTCTGCAGGTTCGCGAACTGAATCCGGAAATGCAGATGGGAATTTTCCCGCTGCCAATATCGGAGAATGAGGAAGATCTTGTATTTCCTAAGCAGTATGGTTTTGTGATAAACGTGCTGGCAAAAACAGATGAGGATCCGGCAAAAGAGGCAGCAATCAATGCATTTATGGAATTTTTCCTCAATCCGGAAAATGGAGGCGGATATTATTATGACGAAATCGGTGTGCCGACTGCAAATGCAGTAGCAGAGCCGAAGCTGGATGAGGCTTCAGAAATTCTCCAGGAGTATCTGGAACAGAATAAGACGGTATTTACCTATTATGCATATGAACCGGCAGGCTTTGATGCAGAATCGTGGAAGGTGACAGTTCAGTATCTGAATGGCGGAACAAAAGATCATGAACAGCTGACAAAAGATTTTGATGCAGCGTTTGACAAGTACGCAGATGCATTAGGATAACAGAAAAGATGCCCGGAGAATGGAGATGGAGCCGCTCCGGGCATTTTTGCGCAGTTTTTTATAAAAATTCAATTTATTAGGTGGTGAGATTTTGAAAAGGAAAAAGGAAATATTGGATTATGTCAGATTTGTCTGCCCGATGCTTTTTCTGTATGTGATTTTCTTTCTGGTACCTTTGGGACAGACAGTAGCATACTCATTTACGAACTGGAATGGAATTTCAAAGCAAAAAGAGTTCATAGGATTTGCGAATTATGTGAATGCCTGGAAGGATTCTGTATTTTTAAACTCCATGAAATTTACCATTGTTTCAGCAATTGTTTTTATGGCTGCAGCTAATGTGCTGGGATTTCTGCTGGCTTTGTGCCTGAACAGAAAAATCAGATCCAGAATCCTTTTGCGGGCAATCATTTTCTGCCCTTTTATATTTAATAATGTTACCGTCGGCTTTATCTGGCAGTTTTTGCTGGGAAGGCTGATGACAGATTTATATCCGCTTACAGGGTGGGGCATTTTTAATATGGGCTGGTTGTCCAATGAAAAACTGGTATTATATTCGGTAGTTTTTGTAAAGCTATGGCAGTCCATGGGATACTTTATGGTTATTTATCTTGCAGGGCTGCAGATGCTGCCGCAGGATCCGCTTGAAGCAGCAGTGATCGACGGCTGCGGTCAGCTACGGATGATTCCGTATATAAAGCTTCCGCTGATGAGACCAACGATTTTTGTATGTTTGTTTCTTGCTGTCACGGAAACGCTGAATATGTATCCACTTCTGATGACACTGACGAACGGGGGACCCGGTCACGCTTCCGAGAATATTTCTCTGTATATCTATACGGAAGCATTCAAAAGCCACAATATGGGATATGCCTCTGCGCTGGCTGTTATTTTGACAGTTGTAGTAATGATTGTTGCTGCCTTTCAGATGAAGATTACAAAGGAGGAGTGACTATGCGGGAGAATAAAAGAATTAATTTTTTGATAGCGTTAATTCTCTGGATTTTGTGCGCGGGGATGTTCGCTCCCATGATATTTGTTTTAATAAACTCTGTTAAAACCTTTGGAGAGGTTGTGATGGAACCGTTGTCCCTGCCGGCAGTGTGGAGCCTGGATAATTATGCCGAGGTTCTAGATACAAGCAACTACATAAAGGTATTTGAAAATACCATTTATTTTGCTGTATTAAGTGGCTTGATTGTTCTGATATTTGGTTCTATGGCAGGATACGGACTTGCAAGAATGAACAGCCGGGTCGGAAAAGTGACACAATTAGTTTTTATGATGGCGATGATGCTTCCGTTTCCGGTTATTATGATTCCAATGGCAAATGTAGCGTCCAAAATGGGCATTACCAATAATCTGACACGGATATCCGTGCTGAATGCAGGATTTTCCTGCTCTCTGGCAGTGATTATGTATAGCCAGTCAATCAGAGGAATTCCGCGGGAGCTGGATGAGTGCGCATTCCTTGACGGGTGCAGCGGCTATCGCTTCTTTTTTTCAATAATCTTTCCGCTGCTAAAGCCGATTACAGGGACACTTGCTGTGTTGTATTTTATCCGGTACTGGAATGATCTGATGCTTCCGCTGGTATTAATCTCTAAAAAAGAGTATTATACGATTCCGCTTTCACAGTTGAATTTTTACAATCAGTTTACACAAAACAGATGGAATCTACTGCTTGCATCCGGTGTGATGGCGATTATACCGGTATTGATATTGTATGTTTTTGCGCAGAGGACAATTATTGAAGGAATTGCGGCGGGCGCCGTAAAAAGCTGATAAAATTTATGGGGAAAGTGGGTGCTTAAAGTGATACAAAAAGCGGATATGCGCAAGGTGAAAATAAATGGGGGCTTCTGGAAAGAAAAGCAGAATCTGATTAAAGATGTAACAATTCCATATATCTGGAGGGCTTTAAATGATGAGATAGAAGGGGTTGCCAGAAGTGGCGCGGTAAGAAATTTTAAAATTGCAGCGGGCGAATGCAGAGGGACATTTTATGGTCTGGTCTCGCAGGACAGCGATTTGTTTAAGTGGATAGAAGCTGCTTCCTATGCTCTGTTTATGGAAAATTCAAAAGAGCTGGAGATGCTTCTTGACCGGGTGGCAGAACTGCTTCAGAAGGCGCAGCAAAAGGACGGGTACCTAAATTCATATTATATTTTAAATGGTCTGAGCCACAGGTGGGATTATCTTAAGGAATCCTGTCAGTTATATTGCGCGGGGCATTTTATAGAAGCGGCAGTGACACATTATTATGCGACAGGAAAGAAAAATATGCTGGACATTGCGTGCCGCTATGCGGATTGCATTGACAGAAGCTTCGGAAGAGCGAATGGGAAAATCAGGGGCTATGACGGGCATGCAGAAATTGAGCTTGCTCTTTTCAGACTTTATGAGTGTACCGGAGAAAGCCGGTACCGGAAGCTGGGAGAATTTTTTGTTGAGGAGCGGGGGCAGAAGCCGTTTTTTTTCGGTGAGGAAAGGACAAACGGAAATATACGGGAGAATCTGGTTTATGAGCTGCAGGAGGAGGATTTCAGCCATTCCCAGTCGCATTTACCGATACGGCAGCAGAAGGAAGCAAAAGGACACGCTGTGAAAGCGATGTATTTTTATAGTGCGGCGGCTGATGAAGCAAGAATAGAGAAAGATGAATCACTTATCCGGGTCCTGGAAAATCTCTGGCAGGATGTAACGCAGCGGAAAATGTATCTGACTGGTGCGATTGGTTCCAGAGAATATGGAGAAAGCTTTTCCGGTGCGTATGATTTGCCGCTGGATTTGATGTATGGGGAAACCTGTGCGTCTATTGGCCTGATTTTCTGGGCATGGAGGATGATGCTTTTAGAAGAAGACAGCCGGTATGCGGATGTGATAGAGACCGCACTTTATAATGGCGTGCTTTGCGGAATTTCTCAAAGCGGGGATAAATTTTTTTATACGAATGTATTGGAGGCAAAACCGGATAAATACGCTATGAGACCGGAGTACTCTCATATTGTGAAAGAAAGGCAGCCGTGGTTTGCATGTCCATGCTGTCCTCCCAATATTGCCCGGATCATTTTATCTTTGCAGGCTTACATTTATACATTTTCGGAAGATCAGCTCTGCATACATCAGTATGTCAATAGCGAAATAAAAGAAAATGGATGGCAGTGCAGTCAGACGACAGAGTATCCGTATGAGGGGAAAGTAATCCTAAAACTGAAATCGGAGAGAGACGGTGCGGTAAAGCTTCGGATTCCAGGATGGTGTAATGCATATAGTGTCCAGGTGGACGGAAAGAGCTGCCAGGGAGAAATACAGCAGGGATATCTGTCTGTTTTTATTGAAAGAGGCAGAGAGCATGAAATTATATTGTATCTGGAGCTGAAGCCGCAGAAAATATATGCCGCGGCAGATGCAGAATCTATGCAGGGAAAGGCTGCTGTAATGTGCGGACCGCTGGTTTATTGTGCGGAGGAGATAGATAACAGGATGCTTTCCCGCATGTGCCTGAAAAGAAATGGCTATCTGAAGACTGATGGGACAGCAATTCTGGCAGAGGGGCTTTTTTACCGGAATGAGATGAAGGGATTGTATGGAAAGCAGCCGTTTAGGTTCCAATCGTGTGAGATACGCATGATTCCGTATTTTCAATGGAATAACCGGGGTATAGGAAGTATGAAAACATTTTTGACGGAAAGGCAGGAGATAGATCGTAATGGGTATAGAGGTGAAGATTGCGGATGAATTCTGGACGCCCAGGATAGAGAAAATTTGCAGAGAAATTATTCCGTATCAGTATGAAGTATTGAACGATACAGTCCCGGGAATTGAGCATAGCCATGCTATCGAAAATTTCAGGATTGCGGCAGGAGACTCGGACGGAAAGTATCAGGGAATGTTGTTTCAGGATAGCGATGTGGCAAAATGGATAGAGGCTGCGGCCTGGTCGCTGCGGCTTTATCCGGACCGGGAAATTGAAAAGAAAATTGACGACTTAATAGATTTGATGGAAAGAGCACAGCGTGAGGACGGATATCTGGATACATATTATATTTGTACTGGGCTGGAAAAAAGATTCACGAATTTTTCACACGGACACGAGCTGTATTGTGCAGGTCATCTTACGGAAGCGGCGGTTGCATATGCTCTGGCAACAGGAAAAGAAAAAATGCTTCACCTAATGGAACGCTATGTAGGTTATCTGATAGAACAAATAGGACCGGAGGAGGAAAAAATGCATGTCTTTTCCGGACATCCAGAGATTGAACTTGCGCTATATAAGCTTTATCAGTATACCAATGATATAAAATACTATGATTTTATGGTGTATCTGATAACGGAAAGAGGTAAGCAGCCGTCTTTTCTTTTACGGGAGAAAAACTTTGGAGAGCGTTATAAGGATAAATGGTTTGATCTGAGATACCATCAGGCGCATACGCCGGTGTGGGAGCAGACGAATGCAGTCGGACACTGTGTAAGGGCCATGTATTTGTATAGTGCAATGGCTGATATTGCGAAGGAAACGAATAATCACGGAATGAGAGAGACACTGCAGTATCTGTGGGATGATGTTGTGACCAGAAAAATGTATATTACGGGAGCAATTGGGAGTGAGGCCCATGGCGAGTGTTTTGGGACGGATTATGATCTGCCAAATGACCGCGCTTATGCGGAAACCTGCGCCTCTATCGGTCTTATTTTCTGGGCAAGAAGAATGTTGCAATTAGAAAAAAACAGCAGTTATGCAGACGTTATGGAGCTGGCATTATATAATGGAGCAATCAGCGGAATATCGGAAGAGGGAAAGCAATATTTCTATGTGAATCCGCTGGAACTGCGCCCGGAAGAAGCAGAAGAGCGTTACGATATGCAGCATGTCAGGGTTCAGCGGGAGGCGTGGATGGGCTGCGCCTGCTGTCCGCCGAATATCGCAAGGCTTATGGCATCCCTTGACCAGTACATTTCTATGTGGGATGACAAAGATAAAAAACTGTATATAAATTTATTTATCGGAGGAGAGATACTTTTTGACGACGGCAAAGCTGGTCTGGTGATACAAAGCTCTTACCTTAAAGATGGAAAGGTACGCTTAAGGTATAAAGGGAGACGGAGAAAATTTTCGCTATGTATACGGATACCAGGATGGGCAGATTCCTGTACTTTATCTGTTAATGGGAAACAGATAGAGGAGCCAGGGGCAGAGAAGGGCTATGTTTACCTTGAGAGGGAATTTCAGGAGCAGGATTATATTGATGTTAAATTCTCTCTGCGTCTGCGGAAGGTGTATGCGAATCCGAGGGTTAGCGCCGACGCAGGGAAGGCGGCGCTTATGCGGGGACCTGTGGTTTATTGCCTTGAGGAGGCAGACAATGGCAAAAATTTAAGCGGAATCAGTATTGGAGAGCTTACAGGGGTTGACGAATTTATTGATAATAGCCTACCGGGGAATGCGATTGCTGTCAGTTTTGACGGCTGCAGGGAACAGGAAAGTATGTGGGATGGCAGACTATATTCATATACGAGGGCGCCCAGAGAGGGTGTGCGCATAAAAGCGATACCCTATTATTTATGGGGCAACCGGGGAACCGGAGAAATGAAGATATGGATTAATGAATATCTGGTATAAGAAATTCTGGCTTTTAGAAAGACCGGTGTTTTTTCAGCAGAAAACTCCCCGTGCGCCATGACGGCCGCCTGGGGAGTTTATGTTGCCATACATCCGAAAGGAACTGCCGGTGGCAGATCCTGTAGGTAAATTTTTTCTCTTTCTTAAAATTCTGTTATTTCTTAGATTGACTGGTGATGGTCTTTACGCCTTCAATCGCGAGGACGATTGCCAGAATAACGAGCAGCGTACCAAGACCGGCGCGGATCCAGTTCCAGATATCGACAGCGTTTGTTACGTTCGAGATAATGGTCTGAACCAGAGATACGATGGTCACAACCAGCATAAATGCCATCGGGAACAGGAACATTTTGTTGTTTTTGCCCATCTTGCCGAGCCATGCAGCAACGGCAAGCAGACCAAGTGCAGCTAACAGCTGGTTAGCAGCTCCAAATAGTGCCCAGATCTTTGCGTAACCAGTCATACCAAGCGCGATGCCAAGTACAACGGTGATGATGGTGGCAACATACGGGTTGGTCAGTGTCTTTTTAAATCCAGTGGTATCCTTGTAGGTCTGTCCAGGCTCCAGCCAGAATTCCTGGAACATGTAGCGCGCCAGACGTGTAGCGGTATCCAGGGATGTCAGGCAGAAAGCGGACACTGCAAGGATCAGCATGGAATAGATCACATTCTCCGCACCGGCGAGGAACGGGATGGTTGCGCACATGCGGGAGATACCGGTTGCAAATACTGCCGTCGGGGTGGTGATGCCGCCCGGAACATATTCTTTCCAGACGTAGCCGACTGCGCAGAGGGAAATCAGGGCCAGAGCGCATTCAATCAGCATACCGCCGTATGCGATCGGACGGGCATCGCGTTCTCTGTCGAGTTGTTTCGCTGTGGTACCGGATCCTACCAGTGAATGAAAACCGGAAATCGCGCCGCAGGCGATGGTTACGAACAGTGCCGGGAACATGCTTCCGAGGGAGCTTCCCACACCATACTCCGCTGTGTCAACGAATCCGGTGAACGCCGGGATTTCCAGTGACGGATGAGCACCGAGGATTCCTATCACAGCAATGATCATCATACCGTAGAGTAGAAATGAGCTTAAATAGTCGCGCGGCTGCAGAAGGATCCATACCGGTGTGACGGAAGCAATGGCAATGTAGATACCGACAATTACCATCCATACGTTTCCGTCCAGATAAAGCGGATGCCAATTGTAGCCGATTGTCATACAGGCAATGATTGCCGCCACACCAATGACAGTGGATACGATCAGGGAAGCGTTTCTTCTGTAAACCATAACACCGAAAATAATGGCGATTATGATGAACAGGATGGAGATCATAGCAGTACGGGCGTTTGCTGCGCTTTTTGCCATATCCAGGACTCCTGCTTCGTCATAAGTAGCTTTAAAGGTGTTTGCAACGATAGATGCAAATGCGGCTACCACCAGGATCAGGGTCAGGTAGGAGAAGATGATGAACAGCTTCTTTGCTCTGGTGCCGATACTGGCTGCGATAACCTCGCCGATAGACTGTCCCTTGTTTCTTACCGATGCAAACAGTGCACCGAAATCATGTACCGCACCGAAGAAAATGCCTCCGATCAGTACCCACAGCATAACCGGAACCCATCCGAATACTGCTGCCTGGATCGGTCCGTTGATCGGACCTGCGCCTGCGATGGAGGAAAAATGGTGTCCCATAAGGACAGGTGCCTTTGCCGGAACATAGTCGTTTCCGTCCTCCAGATCATGTGCCGGGGTAATGCGCTTGTCCTCCACACCCCACTGCTGGGCAAGCCATTTGCCGTAGGTAACATAGCCGGTTGCCAGAATAACTACGCCTACGATTAACAATAATGCTGCATTCATGAATCACACACTCCTTTTCTTTTTCTTTTCATGAATATATTTTTCATTAATTTCGCATTGGATCTGCCGCTGCGGTTTGTCGGAAAATTCGCTGCGCCGCGGCGAACCAGCACGGTATGGAAGTCCATCCATCCGTGCAGCGAAAAATGAAAACTT
>DKTR01000100.1:0-467 GCA_002473385.1 Lachnospiraceae bacterium UBA7225 | reverse complement strand
GCAGCGAAAAATGAAAACTTTTGTGTAGCCTGCATTTTTTCAGAAGCTTTTCTGCTTCCGGCGTACAGGTGTCGCAGAGGAAAACGGCTGTAAGATAGGTATACATATGACCGGGCTTCGGATCGATCAGCGCCATTCCCTGGTCGTAGGCGAGCTTTTCGCAGGAACGGTAAAGCTCCGGTGTCAGCTCCGGAACGGAAAAGATGTAAACATGTTCGTTGGAATCGGCGCTCCACAGCTCAGCTTTTTTCAGAAGAACATATTTTGCAGTGCGCACATGAAAGTGGCATGTTGCAGCAAGGGGAAGCGCAGAGCTCCCCGCGCGTTCAATATCAAAATAGTCATTGTATGCGTCGAGCAGCTTTTCCAGCATTTCTTCTCTTGTCAGATCTAACGCCATGTCATCTCTCCTTAATATAAAGAGCCCCGGGACAAATGGACGACAGGCTCATTTGTCGGGCAACTCA
>DKTR01000081.1 GCA_002473385.1 Lachnospiraceae bacterium UBA7225 | reverse complement strand
CTTTCCGCCGGGCGCCGCACACAGATCCAGTATCCGCTCCCCCGGCTCTGCCCCCAGAAGCGCTGCCGGAAGCATGGCGCTCGGCTCCTGTACGTAATACAGCCCCGCATAATAATAGGGATGCTTTGTTACCGCAGCATCCGCCGTCACATAAAACCCATTCTCAGTCCATGGAACCGCCGCAAGCGGAAACGGACAGATCTCCCGGAACCTGTTCACCGGGATCTTTCCGGTATTCACCCGGATTCCCTGCACACTTTCCTGTGAAAAGCTTTCTATGTAATCCGGAAACGCTTCTTTCAGAAGCTGCTTCATATTTTTCTCAAAACTCTCTGGCAGTACCATCTTTACGTCACTTCCCCGCAGGAAAAATTCAGCTCCTGCGCCCGGTATCCTTCCGAAATTATATCAAGCTGCCGATGAAAGCGCTCCAGCTTTTCCAGGTCATTTTCCCCGTATACCTCATAAAACTCCTCCTGGATCTTAGAAATTTCCCGCTTATTCGCATACTTGTAAAGGTTCTGGATATTATTTAAGATCTCTGCAACCAGATTCATCTGATGCTGCATGGAATTTTGCGCATCCATGATCTCATCACGCACAGAAGACATTTCGCTATCCAGAACAACAATCGCATCCGCCGATTTCAGCAGCTTCTCACGAAGGTGATCCGGTATATTCTGTTTGTATTTATACTGCAGCGAGTGTTCGATGGTCGACCAGAAATTCATCCCCATCGTGCGGATCTGGATCTCTGCCTGTATCGTCTTCGGACCATTCATCAGCTCCACCCCATAATTCACGATAACGTGATAGCTGCGGTAGCCGCTTGTTTTGGCGTTGGTAACATAGTCCTTTTCATGCTTTACAGACATATCGCCGCGGCTGCGGATCAGATTTACCACCTTTGGAATGTCTTCGACAAACTGGCAGATAATACGAATACCGGCAATATCCTCCATGCGTTCCTCAATTTCTGACACCTCAATTTTTTTCTTCTGCATCTTATCCAGAATACTGGAAATCGTCTTTACACGTCCTGTAACCTGTTCGATCGGGCAATACAGCCCGCGCGATTTATACTCATAACGTAAATGCTCAAATTTCGTGGTCAGCTCACGCACTGCCAAATCGTATGGATCTAACAAATCCCTCCAAATCTGTATTTCCATGCTGCTTTCCTGCTTTCTTAAAATTATAAATTTCCTTTTCCCGGCACGTTCTAATCTGCGCCGGGTATAAATAAAGTATAACACATCCTTTCCCCCTGTTCAACTTATTCAGTTTTCCAGAGAGGTTATTCATGAAAAATTTATATTTCGGCATTCTTACCGCTTCCGCTTTCTTCTTTGTACTTCTATTTCCTCAGGAGAGCTTCCATGCCGCCAGTTCCGGACTGCTGCTCTGGTATGAAACACTTGTGCCTACCCTGTTTCCGGTGATGATCCTCTCGCACCTGCTGCTTTCTTCAAATCTTGCCTTTTTCCTGGCAAAGGGCATCACGCGCCCTCTGACCGCCCTCCTGTCCATCTCCCCCTGCGGTGCCTACGCTCTTCTGGTCGGATTTTTCTGCGGCTGCCCAATGGGTGCAAAAGTGCTCTCCGATCTTCGGCAAAATGAGCAGATCTCACAGGCAGAAGCCTCCTATCTCGCCGTATTTATCAATAACATCAGCCCTGCTTTTCTGACAAATTTTCTGGTGATGAAACATCTGGAATCCCGGACTCTGCTGCTGCCTACGCTTGTCATACTGTTTTGTGCACCGCTGCTGTATGGGTTATTTTCCAATCACCGCTACCGCATGCACAAAGAACAGCCGGCGGCTTCCCATATCGCAAAAAACAAGGCACCCTCCACAGCAATCACATTTGCCATGGTCGATGCCTCTATCACAGACAGTATCTGCAGTATCACAAAACTCGGCGGATATATTATCCTGTTTGCCATTTTTACCGCCATGATCGACACACTGCCGCTGAATTCACCCTATCTTACGGCACTTCTGTCCGGCATCACAGAAATCAGCGGCGGTATCCACCGGATCTCAGCGCTTGCACTGTCCTTCCCTGTAAAATATCTGCTGCTGATCGCGGTGTCTGCGTTCGGCGGACTATGCTGCACAGCGCAGTCTGCACAGATGCTCGCAAATATCGGGCTTCCCCTGCGAAACTATCTTGCCGCCAAAATCTCCATCACAGCCATCGCGGTTATCATGGCGCTCTGTTATATCTTCTGAGGGACTATGCATCCTCCTCCTCATATCCGTCTTCCTCGTCCAGCGCTGCTGCCGCATAATTAGAAGCAGAACCCGCCTGCGGGGACAACTCCTGGCGGTTTTTCGTTACGATATCATAGCAGGACTGCAGCGAACTCATAAAGGTATTGTATTTCGCACTCACCGTATCCGTTGCATGACTCATGATCTGCTCCAGATTTGCCAGCATATCGTCTGTATAACTGATCGCACTCATGCGGATATTGTTTGCATCCTGCGTTGCATTGTCCAGAATCTCCTGTGCCTGCTGACGTGTCTGCTCAAGAAGCGCATTCGCCTGCTTCATCGCCTCCTGCATCACCTCATTTTCCTGCACCATCTGTGCCTGCTTCTCCTGTGCTTCTGCCATGATGGCGTCGGCCTTCGTC
Organism: Lachnospiraceae bacterium UBA7225; assembly: GCA_002473385.1. GTDB lineage: Bacteria > Bacillota > Clostridia > Lachnospirales > Lachnospiraceae > Marvinbryantia. Next base: position 15,253 of record DKTR01000081.1, on the reverse strand, counting down.
TGCGCGTCGGCAAGAATGGCATCCTTATTGCTGATGATCTTCTGGTAACGCTTGATCTCATCCGGTGTTTTCATGCGGAGCTCACGGAGCAGTTCCTCCAGTTCCTCCTTATTTACCACAATCTTCGTGGAAGATAACGGCTGGAACTTACAACTGTCCACATACTCTTCAATTTCTTCGATGATCTGTTCAATTCTGCTGCTCATGTCCTCTTTCTCCTTATTAATTTATTTACTTAATTTCCCATCTGCAGCCTGCTGCTGCTCATTTGCAAAATGCATCTTCGCCAGGATCGCCCTCACAACCCCGGGCGGAACAAACTTACTGATATCTCCGCCATAATATGCGACTTCCTTGACCGTGGATGAACTCAGATAAGCATATTCCAGGCTGGTCGTCAGAAAAATGGTATCAATATCCGGTGCCATAATACGGTTCGTCTGCGCCATCTGCAGTTCATAATCAAAATCTGTAATGGCGCGCAGCCCTCTGACAAGAAACTGTGCGTCGCATTTCTTCACAAAATCAATGGATAGTCCCGTGAACGCCTCCACGCGGACATTGCTCATATCTTTTGTTGCTTCCAGTAGTATCTTAACACGTTCCTGCGAAGAAAACAACGGCTTTTTATTATTATTCTGCAAAACGCCGACGATCAGTTCGTCCACAAGTGCTGCCGAACGCCGGATAATATCCAGATGTCCATACGTAACCGGATCAAAGCTCCCCGGATAAACGGCTCTTTTCATAATGTGCTCCCCTCAGTTTTTTTATAAAAATATGCGCATTTGTCTTGTATTTCTTGTATTTCACCATAGAATACCCCAATGCTTCCAGATACGCAAACTCTGTGTCCAGAGATGCCTCTGTGATGATCAGCGTCTGCTCATCCGCAAGTGAAGAATCTGCCAATGCTTCCAGCACTTCCCGTTCCAGGCTCTGCCGGTATGGCGGGTCCATAAAAATAAGATCGAAGGGCTTTTCCCCCTCCAGTCTGCCAAGCGCAGTGCGAACATCAGTCTGCATCAATACAGCACGATCCGCCAGACGGGTAAAAGAAAGATTCTGCCGGATGCATTCCGCTGCCTTTTTGTTGTGCTCCACCAGCACGGCAAACTCTGCTCCGCGGCTCAATGCCTCAATACCGATTGCTCCGCTGCCGGAAAACAGGTCCAGAAAACGGCACCCCGGTATTTCTGCGTTTATCATATTAAACAGTGTTTCCTTGATGCGGTCTGTCGTCGGACGGGTATCCATCCCGTCCACCGTTTTCAGTGCAAGGTGTCTTGCCGTACCCGCAATCACTCTCATATTACATCTCTCCTGTAAACACTTTTTCCGGAATCCGCCCTGCTACTCATGCTCACTCATCACGTAGCCTGCAAGATTAAAGGCATGGTCGCTGATTCGTTCCAGATTACTCAGAATATCCAGAAACGCCACGCCATTTGTCGGATTGCAGAGCTGCTTCGACAGACGCTCGATATGCTTGTCGCGAAGCTCCTCCTCCATATCGTCCACCTTTTCCTCAAATTTGCCCACCAAGACTGCATCCTCGATGCTGATTTTCCGTCTGGCATTGATAGCACACGAGAAAGCATCCTTCACAAGACCCATGATCTCTGCCATCTCACCAAGCGCCTCCTGTGAGAAGCTGACCGGTTCGCCGCTGTCCCGGACATCCATAATTTCGGCAATGTTTTCCACGTGATCACCCACGCGTTCAATATCGCTGACAGAATAAAACAAATTCTTAATGATATCGTGCTGTTCTACCGTAAGCGACAGATTGTCGATTTCTACCAGGTATTCTGTGATCAGCTTTTCCATAGAATTGATCGTTTTTTCTGTCGCATAAATCTTCTTTAAAAGCTCCGGGTCGAAATTCATAACTACCTTACAGGCATTACAAAGATTTTCCGCTGTAGTCTCACCCATATGCACAACTTCTTTGATGGCATTTTCCACCGCAAAATCCGGGGATTTCAGGATACGCCGGTCCAGATGGCGAAGCGTAACTGTTTCCTCGTCATCACTGACAGTATCATTATCCCCGCTTTTCACTACCATACCGGAAAGATCAACCAGCCGCTCCGCAAATGGGAACAGCATAATGGTACAGGCAACCTTAAATCCGGTATGGAACATGGAAATACCGACACTGTCAATACTCCTGTGTGCAAATCCCGGCGAAACCCAGAAGAAAATATAGCACAGCGTACCAAATACCACAGCACCGATGATATTATAAAGCAGATGCATCGCCGCTACCCGCTTCGCATTTCTGCTTGTTCCGAAGCTGGAAAGGATGGCAGTAAGACAGGAACCGATATTCGATCCGAGACTGATATATACTGCCGCACTCGTCGTAACAGCCCCGCTCGTAGCCGCAAGTGTCTGAAGCACACCCACCGAAGCGGAAGAACTCTGCATAATCGCCGTGATGATAGTACCGATTGCTATGCCAAGAAACGGATTGTTTCCGAATAGCAGAAAGGCATCTGCAATAATCGGAAGATCCATATACTCCTTCGCCGAATCACCCATAAAATCAAGACCGATGAACAAAAGTCCAAGACCAATGAGGATTTCCCCGTAAATCTGTTTCTTCGGCTTTTTTGCAAACATGATAAGGAACGCTCCGATGCCGACCATAAGCGGCGCGTAGAGAGAAGGCGAGAGCGCCTTGAAGCTGTCTCCAACCTGACCGAGCGATACGATCCATGCCGTGATACAGGTACCGATATTGGCACCCATGATAATGCCAACTGCCTGACTAAGCGTCATGATCCCGGCATTGACAAAACCAATCACCATGACCGTGGTTGCGCCGCTGCTCTGGATGATTGCCGTCAGCGCCGCACCAACCAGCACTGCAACCAGACGATTATTTGTCAGAATCCCCAGCAGCTCCTGCATTTTGCTGCCGGCAGATTTCTGGATACCGGACGACATTCCGTGCATACCGAACAGGAACATGCCAAGTCCGCCGGCAAAAGTAAACAAATTTGAGATGTCATCAATCGACATATGTAGCCTCCCTCGTACTCCGATTAGAATCTTTTGTGCTTTCCGGGTGTCCTCTTATACGATGTTTCTCCACTCCAGGTCGCCGTGATCCAGTCCGAGAATCAGGGATTCCGCCGTAGCAATGTTCGTCGCGATCGGGATATTGTATTTGTCACAGCATCTGGTAATCCGTTCAATGTCCGCCTGCCGCGGATCCTGTATAATCGGATTGTAGAAAAAGATTACCATGTCCATGCTGTTGCGCTCGATCATTTCCGTGAACTGCTTGTCCCCGCCGACGCTGCCGGGCAGGAATTTGTGAACCTTTAATTTTGTCACTTCCTCTATCCTTCGTCCTGTGATGCCGGTGGCGTAAAGCTCATGCTTGCTCAGAATCCGTTTGTATGCCAGGCAAAAATTTTCCATCAGACTTTTTTTACTGTTGTGTGCGATTACCCCAATATTCATTTTTCGCTTCCTTTCAAAAAAATCCCAAAGTATCAGAAAGATTATAACATATTTTTAAGGAATAGCAAATACATTTGCTACAGACAAAAGCCCGGGAAATTTTCCCCCGGGCTCTCATCTTTTCTATCTTTGCTTTATCTTAGAGCATTGTCGTGCCGTTCTGTGCGGACATCTGTCTTTCCTGCGCTTCAATCATTTTCTTAACCATATATCCGCCTACGGAACCGTTCTGTTTAGATGTCAGATTTCCGTTGTAGCCGTCAGTTAACGGTACGCCGAGTTCGCTTGCAACTTCGAATTTGAAACGATCCAGTGCTCCCTTTGCCTCCGGTACTGCTGCTGTGTTAGAAGATTTACTTGACATAATCTACGCCTCCTTTGCATTTTATCTGCAATCTTTTCGTTTGTTTTTTTGTTTGTTTTTCGATTGCAGTGATAGTATATGAAATTCTCAGAATTATAAACTGGTAGTTAATGTAAAAAAGGCGCAAAAAAACGGCTGCGAAATTGCAGCCGCACATACGTTTTTACAGCTCTGTGCTGCCTGTCACATCTCCATTGATCACAAAATAAGCTTTGTTTTCTTCTGGTTTCAGATAAATAGTGACAGATTTCATATCGCCCGCTTTATTTTTCAGTTCCTTCGTCCAGTATTCCTTTGCTTTTTTCACTACGTCAGCGGAATCAATTTCTCTGCCTGCGAATTGCAGTACAATTGTCTCCTTCAGTGCTGTTTTCTTCGCCGGAGCCTTCTTTGCAGCCGGCTTCACAGTTGTTTCCTCTGTCTTTGCAGCAGCTGCTTTTACGGTCTTTTCCTCCGCCTTTGTAGCAGCCTCCTTTACTGTCTTTTCTTCTGCCGCAGCAGCTTCCTTCACATATTTTTTTCTTGCAGCCATATTCATATCCTCCTGATAATCTGTTTATTTACTATGAAAGTCCCGGACAGCGGCCATGATGAGCGCATGCCTGCATGCAGCGGGTCATGGACATTGGACGGGCAGACCTAGTCATTTTTTGATGCCACGAAGAATATACACCCAGTTTTTCAAAATGGCAATCCCTTTTTCCTATGTTTCAAAAAGTTTGTAGGATTTTTTAACTTTTCAAATTACAGATTTAATTTTTTCAGCTCATTTTTCAAGTAGTTTTCCAGCTTTTTGTGCAATTCTACGTTTGTCGGTGCCTGCAGAGCCGGATCCTGCTTCAAAATCACGTCTGCCGCTTCGCAGGCATTCTGCAGGATTTTCGCGTCTGCAAAGACATCTGCGAGCTTAAATTCCATCAGACCGCTCTGACGGATACCGAGAATGTCACCCGGACCACGCAGCTTCAGATCCTCCGAGGCGATATAAAAACCGTCATTCGAATGATTTAAAATTTCCAGACGCTGCTTTGTTCTGGCATTATCAGAAGAGGATATCATAATACAATACGACTGAGCCTTCCCTCTTCCAACCCTGCCGCGAAGCTGATGAAGCTGCGCCAGCCCGAAGCGCTCCGCGTTCTCGATCATCATGACGGTTGCATTCGGCACATTTACGCCTACCTCAACCACCGTCGTCGACACAAGCACCTGGATTTCCCCACACAAGAATCGCTCCATCACCTCATTTTTTTCTTTCGGCTTCATTTTTCCATGCAGGTATGCGATCCGGATATCCTCAGGGAGCATGGTTTTCAGCCGTTCTGTATAGGAAATGACATCCTCCGCCTCAATCTGCTCATTTTCCTCCACCATCGGACAGATGATGTACGCCTGATGCCCGAGACGGATCTCCTTTTCAATGAAATGATATGCCTTTCTCCGGTATGTGGTGTTTACCACGCAGTTTTTGATTGGCAGACGGCTTTTCGGCAGCTCATCAATGACGGAAATCTCCAGATCGCCATATAAAATGACCGCGAGCGTCCGTGGAATCGGTGTTGCACTCATAACAAGCGTGTGCGGCTCGCCGCCCTTGTCTCCCAGCGTCTCTCTCTGGCGCACCCCGAAGCGATGCTGCTCGTCGGTAATAACAAGCCCCATCCGCCTATACTGCACCTTCTCCTGGATCAGCGCATGCGTTCCGATAATCATATCCGCCTCGCCGGAGGCAATCTTCTCATAGGCAAGCCGTTTTTCCTTCGCTGTCATGGATCCGGTAAGAAGAAGCGGCACAAAGCGCAGTCCCTGTTCTCCGATCAATGCTGTAAGAGATTCAAAATGCTGTCGGGCAAGCACCTCCGTCGGCACCATCAATGCACTCTGAAGCCCATTTTCTGCTGCCAGAATCATGGACAGAAATGCCAGAATAGTCTTACCGGAGCCAACGTCTCCCTGAATCAGCCGCGCCGCTGCATGTTCACCCGTCATGTCCTGCTGGATATCCTCCCAGACACGCTGCTGCGCTCCGGTGAGCTCATAACCGAGATTTTCAATGACTGTATCTGTTACCGGCGTCCTCTTGATAGAATACGGATTTTTTGCCTGCTCATGCTGTTCCTTAAACCGGCGCAGCGCCAGAATAAAGAGAAAAAATTCATCAAACACCAACCGCCGCCTGGCTGTATCCAGATGCTGCTCATCACACGGAAAATGGATTTCTTCGATGGCATAATCGTATCTGGCAAGACGGTACCGCTTCCGGATGTCCTCCGGCAGATAATCCTTTGACAGATCCATACCGTCCAGCGCCTGGCGCACTGTTTTGGAGAGAAGCTGGTTTGTCAGACCCTTTGTCAGCACATAAACAGGCTGCAGCTCTTTTAAAAGCTTTTCATACTGCTCCGGTGCATAAATAGCGGGCTGCTCCAGATAAAACCCCGCCCCCTTCTGCACGACCCTGCCGCAGAATATATAATATGCGCCGGGCTTTATGGTGTTGCGCAGATACGGCATATTATACCAGCGGGCACTAACAGCCCCCTCCCGGTCGCACAAAACAGCGGACACGATCTGCATCCGCCTCACATATTGTACAGTAAGCGCACGCTCCGGTGCTGCGCAAATGGCAATCTCCATGCCCTCCTTTGCCTGTGAGGTGTCCTGGATCGCCGGAAACCGGCGGTAAGTGCGCGGATAATAAGAAAGCAGGTCGCCAAGATTGCGAATGCCTGCTTTCTCAAATACAAGTTTTGTCTTTTCGCCAATCCCCTTCAGTTCATCCAGGGGCGTTTTCTGATCCATAAAACGAAAATCCTTCCTTATCTCATACATCTATTCTACGGAAACCACGTAGTAATAAATCGGCTGGCCGCCGGAATATACCTCAACCTCACAGTCGGGATACTGCTCGCCAAGCTCCGCACCGAGCGCCTGCGCATCCTCTTCGGTAACGTCCGCACCATAATAAACGCTGATCAGTTCAGAATCCTCATCCAGCATCAGACCGACAGTCTCCTTTGTGACAGCGGCGATCTCTCTGCCGACCGCCAGAATAGAATGGTCGCCGATACCCATGATGTCGCCCTCATGGATCGTTTTGTCATCAATGTGCGTATCACGCACAGCATAAGTAATCTGTCCGGTCTTAATCATGGACAGCCCTTCTGTCATAGCTTCTTTGTTTTCCTCCGCAGATTTATCCGGCGCATAATTGATGATCGCAGAAATTCCCTGCGGCACCGTCCTGGTCGGTATCACGATAATCTGTTTGTCCTTTGTGAGTTCCTGCGCCTGATTCGCTGCCAGAATAATGTTTTTGTTGTTCGGCAAAATGTAAATAGTGTCTGCATTTACCTGCTCGATTGCATTCAGCATATCCTCAGTGCTTGGATTCATCGTCTGTCCGCCCTCGATCAGATAATCCACGCCAAGCCCCCTGAAGATCTCACCGATACCCTCACCGATAGATACAGAAATAAAACCGGTCTCCTTATGCGGCATCGCCGGCTTCGCTGCCTTTGCTTCCTCCTGTGCACGCTTCGAAGCATCTTTGATCAGCTTTTCCTGATGCTCCTCGCGCATATTATCAATCTTCATCCGGGACAGCTCACCATAGGTAAGCGCCTTTGTAATGGCAACACCCGGATCGTTTGTGTGTACATGTACTTTTACAATGTCCTCATCCGCTACAACAACGATGGAATCACCAATGCCTTCGAGAAATGCCTTAAAAGCAAGCTCCTCCGCCTCGTCCATCGGCTTGCGCGTCATGATGATGAACTCGGTGCAGTACCCGAATTTGATTTCTGCGGGCGCTTCTGTGGAAATCTCCGCACCGGATGTCTTTTCTCTGTTCTCAATGGTATAATTTACCTCTTTACCCAGATAGGCGTCAAATGCGCCCTTTAGTACCTGAACGAGACCCTGTCCGCCGGAATCGACCACGCCTGCTTCTTTCAGAACCGGAAGCATCTCCGGCGTCTGCGCCAGCACTTCCTCCGCACGGGCAAGCGCGCCTTCCAGTATTGCTTCCATCTCCGCACCTTCCGCCGCCAGCTCGGATGCTTTTTCCGCATAGCCTCTGGCAACAGTAAGGATGGTGCCCTCCTTCGGCTTCATAACAGCTTTATATGCCGTCGCAACTGCCTTCTGGAAAGCTTCCACGATAAGGTCTGCCGTAATCTCCTTCTCATATTTAATTACCTTTGTAAAGCCTCTTAAAAGTTGGGAAAGAATAACGCCGGAGTTTCCGCGCGCACCGCGCAGGGAACCCGATGAAATGGCCTTTGCCAGCGTCTCCAGATTCAATTCCTCCAGAGAAGCTACTTCCTTCGCCGCCGACATAATGGTCAACGTCATATTTGTCCCGGTATCGCCGTCCGGCACCGGAAAAACATTCAGCTCATTGATCCACTCCTTATTTGCCTCCAGATTGCTGGCACCAGCCAAAAACATTTTTGCGCACAACTGTGCGTCGATTGTATTTCTGCCCACTTCCGAGTTCCTCCTTAATCAATCACTCTTACGCCTTCTACGGCAATATTTATTTTATCGATCTCCATACCGGTGAATTCCTCCACCTGGTACTTCACATTGCTGATCAGATTTTCCGCTACTGCAGAAATACTGACACCGTAAGAAACGATGACATGAAAATCCAGGGAAATCCGGTTGTCCTCACTGACGGTGACATTGATACCGTGCTTTAAGCTCTCGCGCTTTAATAGCTTTACGAGACCATCCTTCATACTTATTGCTGCCATGCCTACGATTCCGAAGCACTCTACAGCTACGCTGCCTGCATAAGTTGCAATAACATCTTTATCAATGGAGATGGTCCCCAATGCATTATCCATACGACCTTTCATATTCATACCTCCAAATTTCATATGACAGATGCCCCCGGATAATAGCTGATCCGTCGACATCGGGGAGCAGCTTTATTTGCTCCTGAGATCATGCATTTACAGTATAACAAGTTTTCCGCAAAAAGGAAATATCTTTTTTTAAATTCCGCTTGCAAATTCACAAAGATTCTGTTAAAATACCATTGTTGTCAGTCTGTACATAACGGTATAGGCGAATAAGTTATAAGGAGGTGCTGTCATGGCCAGATGTGCAATTTGTGATAAGAGCGTTCATTTTGGAAACAACGTGAGCCACTCTCATAGAAGATCCAACAAAATGTGGAAATCCAACATCAAATCTGTAAGAGTTAAAGTAAACGGAGCTGCTAAGAAGATGTACGTTTGTACTTCCTGCTTAAAATCCGGTAAAGTAGAAAGAGCATAATGCAGGACATTAATAAGCACCGCCTGAATGGGCGGTGTTTTTTTGCTGTAAGATCTTCAGCACATAAACAGGTTATAGCCTGCCAGAAGAAAAGAAAAGATCAGAAGAACTGTGATAAAGGAATTCGATATAAACAGGGCGATCAGCATCCCCGCCGCTATCCAGAACAAGGTATAACCCGCAATCCGTTTCATGTATGATCTCCCGATCTTTTTCTATTATTCTATGCAGCCTTCCCTGAAATGTTTCCGGTGAATTTTATTTCTCCGGACCGTCACTGTTTTCTGTGCTGTCTGTTTTATTTGATGAGGAAGCTGCACTGTCCTTACTATTTCCCATGCCTGCCGCAAATCCGTTTCCGGAGGTAAAACGGTTCACAAAATCCGGCACCATATCGAGCACCTTGGTCAGACCGTCCTGGTTGCGTACGTTTACAAGACGGGATGTCCCATTCTGGATAACAAGCACTGCGCTCGGCATCATCTTGCAGCCCATACCGCCTCCGCCGTTGTTTTTCTGCTTATTGCTCTCCTGCCCTTCAAACGCGGCCGCAGCCACACCAAAGGATACATCCACCAGCGGCAGAATGATGGTATCGCCCACTGTGATTGCATCGCCCACGACTGTCTTCGAATGAATATAGCCATCCATTCCCTTAAACAATGATTCTACTTTTGACTGAAAGTTATTGTCTGATGCCATTTTGGTTCCTCCTTTATTTTCACCCTTGAATAATCAATACGAGTTTTTCAGCGGCCTGTCAGCTTCCTTATCCGCTTTATGGTAATCCGGATATTCTTATCCAGCAGCAGCGCCAGCGCCATTTTTACCGCATGGCAGGCACGGATATGACCTTTCATGAAAAGTCTGCCCTCCAGCACCGGCTTCGTAAAATCCGCATCCACGATTACATGGTTTCCGGCAGCCACCTGCAGAATGCTCATTATCCCCAGAAGCTGTCCTGTCGCAGCCGGGTCATCCAGCCCGAACAGTATATTTCCTTCGATCTTCCCCGGAAAATAATGCCGGATCAGATAGCGGATTTCTTTTTTTACATGCCTCAGTGCTTCCTGTGTATGGACATCGTACCATAGTTTCTTATAATAATCCAGTTTCCTTTTCAATTTTTCAATATTCTGCCGGATATTCCGTATTTTTTCCAGAAGCAGGCGGAAGCTATTCGCTAAATTTTCAAAAAAAATCTTCAGCCTTTCAAAGATGCCTGCGCGCGGCTGTCCCGGCTCCGGTCCGTCCTCCGGCTGCGCAGAAGTTTCCGGCTCCGGTCCGTCCTCCGGCTGCACAAAAGCTTCCGGTTCATCCTCCGGCGGCACAGATGCTTCCGGCTCATCCTCCGGCGGCATAGAAACTTCCGGCTCATCCTCCGGCGGCTCAGATGCTTCCGGCTCCGGCAGTGCAGATGTTTCCGGCTGTCCCGGCTCTGAAGGCAGCGTTTTCTGCGGCGGAATTTCCGGTGCCGCTTTTTTTGCTGCCTGCCCCATCCTCCGGCGCTTCTTCTTTTTTTCTCCGATTACTGTGCAGCCGCATATTTTCACGCTAACCCGCAGCTTTCCGTCCAGATAACGGATACGCACAGAAAGAAAATGCAGCAGCCAGGTGATCCGTGCGGTGGCTGTAAGCACCTCTGTTTTTTCTGCCGACGCCTGATAACGGACCGGCACAAACAAAAGGAGCAATGTCACCGTCAGGAGCAAAAGCAGCAGGACTGCCAGCAGAATAAACGGTATTTTCAATATCGTCAAAAATATATGTAGCATTCTTTCACCTGCCGCCTACTTTCTGAACCGAAACAGTTTTCGCTTCTTTAACTTTTCCATCGGATATTCATAAATCATCTCTTCGCCGTCCGGTATGCGGCTCTGCAAAAATTTGCGGACATCGAAATCTCCGTTTTCCCGGTAAGCGTCCAGCGCAATACCGGTGGCAATATCCACCGCTTCATGCCATCCTTTTGCGACACCAACAATCAGAGGGCAGTGTCCGTGCAAAACCGGCTGGAATAGAAAATCCGCCAGAAAAATGTCAAAAAGATCGCGCTCATTTGCCGCCAGCGTAATAAGATAAACCTCCGGCATCCCGGCACCGGTCTCTACATTTCTGATCAGCTGCTCCCTGTTCTTTTTTATTTTCTCACCGATATACAGCTTCTGATACCATTTCATAATTATATCCTTGCCACATTTTTACAATTTAATCATCTGCAGAGAAAGGGATTGTCGCAAAAAATTCTGCAGCAACCCCTTTCCCACTTTAAAAATGTTTCTTTGTTCCCCACAAATTTGCTTTTTTCAGCGAAAGATATTCGTCGTATGCACGCTCCAGCATCGTCCGCTCATTGGCAAATTTTAGCAGATGGTACGCCTCATGGTATTTATAATACCCTGAGTCCACAAAGTGTTCTTCGCGCTGTGGTTTGCTATAATAACTTTCCGAACGCATCAAATACCAGTGTACATCCTTTTCTACCACATCCTCCGGCACATTGAACGAATACTGGCTTTTTCCAATATACTTTACAATGTTCGCCTTCACGCCGGTTTCCTCCAAAACCTCGCGCAGCGCAGTATCCCTGTACTCTTCACCGGTCTCCACCGTTCCTTTTGGCAATACCCAACCTTCATATTTGTTCTTATAGCTCTTGAACAAAAGCAATATCTTGCCCCGAAATATTACCACACCGCCACAGCTCGTTGCCTCAATCATTGCAATTCCTCCTGTAATGCGTTGTGTTTCTGTGCTGGTCTTAGTATACCGCTTTTTTTTAAAAACCGCAACTCTTTCTTACGATTCTTTCCGGTCACATCAAAGCCCGGTTACTGTTCACGTCGTTCACAGTAACAAGCCCGCAGTGACTGGTGACTGTTCTGCTCAGTAATAGCTATAATATGCGTCGAAGACTGCCTTTGCAATTGGTGTCGCCGCCGCACTTCCGGTGCCGCCATCCTCTGCGATCACACAGACCACGATATCGGGATCCTCTACATTGGAGAATCCGACAAACCAGGAATGCGTGGAAATCTCTGCTTCCTCGCCGGTGTTTCCATTTACCTCATATTCTGCCGAGCCGGTTTTTCCCGCCACCGTGTACCAGTCATTCCACAGATAAGAACCGGTGCCTCCCTCCACAACGCTCTGCATATAATTCTTTAAAATGCCTGCTTCCTTTGAGGAAATGATCCGCTTATACTCAATCGGCTTTGTCTCATTCACCCTGACACCCTCTGTGTTTTCAATGCGCTGCACGAAATACGGATACATCATAACGCCGTCATTGGCAATTGTACTGGCGATCAGCGCCATATGGAACGGAGAAACCAATGTATCTCCCTGCCCGATTGAAGTCGTCATAATATCCCCATAAGACGAATTGCTATTAAGCACAAACTGGCTGCTGCTGTACGGCATCAGCGTCGGCAGATTACTGTTAAATAAAAACTTCTCACAGAGCGCGCTGAATTTATCAATGTCAAGCTGAAGCCCGATATTAATAAATGAACTGTTACAAGAGTGCTGGAACGACTGCTGCAGATTCTCATATCCGTGCACCTCTCCGTCAAAGCATGTGATCGTCACATCGCCCTGCGTATAAGATCCGTTGCACTGGAAGCTATAATTTTCATACTCATTTCCATTCTCGTGCTCCTGTATATAAGCGAGCGCCGTCAATATCTTAAAGGTCGAACCCGGCGGATAAAGCCCCTGCATCGCGCGGTTCAAAAGCGGGCTGTGTGCATCCTCCGCAATCAAATATTCCCACTGCTCTGCCATCTGATTCGGGTCAAAATCCGGCTTTGATACCATAGCAAGCATCTTTCCTGTATTCGGCTCCATCACAACAACTGCTCCGCGATAAGCTCCCAGCGCCGCCGACGCTGCCTGCTGAAGCCGCGTATCCAGAGTGAGAATCAGACTATCTCCGCGCACCTTTTCATTATTCACACCTTTTCCTACCTGGTCAACAATGGAAGTGTTGGATGTCAGCAGATCACTATTGTACATCGCCTCAATGCCGGATTTTCCGTTCGTGGTATAACCCACCACATGCGCAAACGTACTGCCATAAGGATAAACGCGCGTTTCATTTCCTTCTTCATCTACATTTGTCCCGGCAAGAATCTCACCATCCGCCGAATAAATCGAGCCGCGCACAACATACTGCTTCTGTTCCTCCATCTTGGTATTATTCGGATTCGCCTTCAGCCCGTCCGAAAGACCAAACTGGAAATATACCATATAACCGACCAGTACCAGAAACATTGCCGAAAACAGATACGCCACGCGCCCATACACCCGGTTGCGCTGTTTTTTTGACATCGGTCTGTTGTAGGGAGACGCCGGTTCCTTCTCCGGAAGCGGCGGTATCTGATAGGGCTCTTCATCCGATTCCGTCCGATACCCTTCCTCTCTTTGCTGCTGCGTCAGAAATTCGGGGATTTCCACCTCACGCTCCGAAAAATCTCCGGGATTCCAGTTCCCGTTCCCTTTCTCTCTCAATTTGATCCTCCTCATCTTCACGCAGAATATAAAGTCCCTGTATAATTGAAAACATCAGCACGGTACTCAGCATCGAGCTTCCGCCGTAGCTGATAAGCGGCAGCGTCACCCCTGTCATTGGAATAAATTTCATTGCTCCGCCAACCGTCAGAAATACCTGCACCGCGTACATGGTTCCAAGACCAAGCGCCACCAGCCGGTAAAAACGGTTGGAAAGCCGCATAGCAATGTTTACAAACATAATGTAACAGCTCATGCAGATCAGAATCAGACAGATTGCAAAAATGCCGCCAAGCTCCTCTGCGATTGCAGCAAACATAAAGTCCTGCTCCACGATCGGAATATTATCCGGTGTTCCCTGGAACAAACCGGTACCAAACCAGCCTCCTGCCGCGATGGAAAACAGCGACTGCGCGACCTGGTAGCCCTTATTTGCATAATCCATAAACGGATCCTGCCAGATCTGCACACGCACGCGCACATGGGAAAACAGATAATACGCTCCCACCGCCGCTACCGAACCGGCGCCAAGTCCCGCAAACAGGTACAGACAGTTCCTTGTCGCAACATACAGCATAACCAGATAGGTGATGAAAAAAATCAGCGCGCTTCCAAGGTCTGTTGAATAAACCAGAATCAGCACATGCAGCGCGGCAACCGCCGTCGCAATCACAATATCCAGAAACCGTTTCGCCTTGCCGAGCATCCCGGCAATGGCAAATACGAATATAATCTTTACAAACTCTGAAGGCTGGATGCTGATACCACCGAAGGAAAATCCAAGCTTCGAACCATAGGTTTCATTCGCTGCCACCGCCACAATGCCAAGCAGTCCGATACCGGCAGCCGCATAAAGCCAGGTCCATCTCGTCAGTATGCGCACCTTACGGATAATCACCGGAACGATCAGCGCCACTGCGGTGGATGCTGCCACAATTTTAAACTGCTTCAGAGACTGCTCGTAGGAAAGCCGCGTGAGCATGATAAATCCGATCGTGATCAGCATGCACATGTGATTAACGACCAATTTTGACGCGCGCGGATACAGATTGCGGAAAAATACCAGCGTTGCCGCCAGATAGATAAACTGCGCGCCGTAAAAAAAGAGCAGCTCCTGTTCCTCCATCTCCAGATACATTACCACAAACGCAATAAAGTGTATCATAAACATCATCAGATTCTGCTGCAGGAACAAAAACTCCTTGTCCTCCTCATCTTTTTTTCCAAAGACAAGAAAGCTCTGCATCGTATAAATCGCCATCAGAATCAGAATGGCATATCTTGAAAACTGAATAATTAAATTTACCACATTTCTACCTATTCCACTCCGCGCTCGAAGTGTCCCCTTGTAAACTCTTTATATTCCCTGTCTGCAGCCCCGCCCCGGAAAAAGACCTTTGCATAGGATTCTGCAATCTTCCCCACCGTCTCCGGCTTCTCCACCGTAAACTGCAGACGGATGCTTCCCGGATGCAGCCTGCGGACATCCTCTGCATTTCCGGACAGTTCCAGCGGTGCACTGTTATATATAATATTATAACAGAACGGACAGACATTTTTTACTGTAAAAAACTTCTGCTTCCGGTCCTTCAGATAAAGCAGTGACGG
>DKTR01000025.1:1776-4626 GCA_002473385.1 Lachnospiraceae bacterium UBA7225 | reverse complement strand
CGCTCTGGAGCAGCGTGTGGCGGCGCTGGAATCCCAGGAAGTAAACAACATTTAAGGAGGAACTGACCATGTATGGAATCATCAAAGCAGTAATAGGTTCCGGCAGATATGAGCTGTCGGACATGCTCAGAAAAATTGACACAGTATGGCTGCAGGGGAGTATCACGGACGACCAGAAGACAGAGCTGGTGGAACTTGCCCGCCAGAATGCACTCCCGGAAAACAGCCATGTATCCCTGCAGAGACAGGTGGACACGCTGTTTGGGAACATGGGAGAACTGGCAGCCGCCATCAAGACCAACACGGATGCGATCACCATCCTGCAGGGCGGTACGGTCATCCCGCCTGTGCAGGAGGAATGGCCGGAATATGTACAGCCAACCGGTGCGCATGATGCCTACAATACCGGGGATAAAGTAACCTGGAACGGCAGGCGTTATATCTGCCGGATGGATAACTGCGTCTGGGATCCGGATACATATCCGCAGGCGTGGGAAGAGGCAGAAGAAGCATAGCCGGGAACAGAACCGGCAGAACAGGAGATACATATGGACACAAGGGCAGGACCGGGAAGGTCTTTTTATTTTGCATAAATCTGTACCGGCACGCGCCGGGGAAAGGAATTCCGATGGAGATACTGGAGTATCTGCAGGCACACTGGACAGAGTGGCTGTTTACGCTTATCTCTGCAGTTCTGGGGCTGGGCTACCGGAGCGTGTCTGCACGTTTAAAAATGGAGCAGAAAAAGAATACGGCGATTGCGGACGGCGTGCAGTCCCTGCTCCGCGACAGCATTGTGGAAAACTATAACAAATATACAGACCGGGGCTATTGTCCGATATACGCAAAGGAATCTATCAAAAAGGTATATACCGCATATCATAATTTAGGCGGTAATGATGTGGCAACGGAACTGTATCACAAACTTCTGGCGATGCCGGAAGAACCAAAAGAAGGAGAGTAGAACTATGGAACAGATCATGAACTATGTAAAACCGGAACTTATTGTGGTAGCGGTCGTACTGTACTTTATCGGGCTTGGTTTTAAAAAAGCACAGTATTTCGCAGACAAACACATCCCGGCAATCCTGGGGATGCTGGGCGTCCTCTTATGTGCGCTGTGGGTATTTGCAAACTGCCCGCTGTCTACATACCAGGAAATCCTTATGGCGGTGTTTACCAGTATTGTGCAGGGACTTCTGGTTGCAGGACTGAGCGTATATGTGAACCAGCTTTTCAAGCAGGCGAAAAAACAGGAATAGGCGGCACTATCCGTAGTGCATAATTCCACCAGCGCCAGCGCATCCTATCCTTGAGGTGATGATTATGGACAGAAAAGAGCTGGAAAAACAGCAGCGGAAGAAAAGCAATGAAGAATTTAACAGTATAACAAAGAAGGTCAAGGTGGAAAACCAGAACCAGACGCATAACGTCCGGCAGGAGGGAATTGCACCGGTTAACCAGAAACGATGAGGGCGGGAAACCGTCCTCTTTTTATGCTGCAAACGCAGCGGAAAGGAGTACATATGAATATCAACAAAGATTATGTCTCAGACCAGAATACATACGCGGGGAACAATCCGGTAAACATCGTTATCCATAACACAGATAATTTTAACAAAGGCGCCGATGCAAAAGCCCATGCCAAAGCACAGCATGACGGCAACTTCCAGGGGATGTCTGCACATCTCTATGTAGACGATAAGAGCGCATACCTTGCAGCGCCGTATAACCGCGGTACCTGGCATGTCGGGGTTAACTATGGCGGGAAACTGTTCGGGACCGTCAATAACCGGAACAGTGTCGCCATCGAGATGTGCGTCAATGCTGGTTATGATTACGAAAAAGCTTTCCAGAACACTGTGGAAGTCACAAAACAGCTCATGAAGGAGCTGGGCATTCCTGCAAACCGGGTATACACCCATTACGATGTCTGCGCGAAAAACTGCCCTTCCCAGATCCGCGCAAAGGGTGACTGGGAGCGCTTTAAGAAGCTGATCGGCGCGTCTGATGAAAATATCGCCGGGGTGCAGATCGGTGACAGTAACGTGGAAGCCATTGCCAAAGTCGTTTACGGTGAGGCAGGCGTGATCGCAAGCAGGAACGGCTTCCTGGGCGTCGCACAGTGCATCCATGACATGCTGGAAAACGGGGGATTCGGAAAGACCGTCACGGAAGTGATGCAGAAAAACTATTCTGCTTACGGATCCAGAGTGACGTCCGATGCCGCCCGGCAGGCAGTCTACGACGTATTTAAAAAGGGTGTGCGGAGATTTGGGGATGCAAAGATCCTGCAGTTCCGGAGCTTTACGAACTACTCTGACGGGGCAGGCAACATGGACAAGCAGAAGTGCGCGCAGCTTCTGGAGAAGTACGAGTACCTCGGCAAGGATTCCAGCAGCAACAGGTGGGGACACCTGTACTTCGGGCGCAGGACAGAGCAGCAGCCGGAGCCGGTCAACAAACAGAACCGGGTGCAGTGCGGCAGCTTCTCAAAGAAAGAAAATGCCGAAAAGCTTGTCACACAGCTCAAAGCAGCCGGGTTTACCGCCATCATCAAAACAGAGGATGGAGCTTATAAGGTGCAGGCAGGCGCATTTGACATCTTGGCAAATGCACAGAAACAGGTAGAAAGACTGAAGGTCGCAGGATTTGATGCGATTATCAAATAACAGTAGGATAAATTCGGTATCCTTTTCTTTTTATTGAGCGGTGTTGCCTATAGACATATTTGAACTGATTAAGAGCGTATAAATAAAGGGTGATTTGTACAATAAATGCACATTTTATCTTTGGAAACCTTTATTTTACGCCCTTATCAGTTTCCATCGAAGAGGCTGCTAAGGCAGG
>DKTR01000025.1:843-1464 GCA_002473385.1 Lachnospiraceae bacterium UBA7225 | reverse complement strand
AAATTCAGTAAAATCAAGGATTTTGGGGCTTTTGGGAGTATTCCTGAAAGCTCCTTTTTTCAAGCAAGAATCCGTTCATATCTGCATGTGTAATTTAGTTATTCATACATATTTTGTAGAATGGAGATTCCACGCTGCAGCATAGCATCAGTTAAATGATTTGTATAAATCTGAGTGGTGGACTTTTTTACGTGTCCAAGTCTTCGCTGGATAAAAACAAGATCAGCACCGTTTTCTTCAAGCATGGTCGCATGTGTATGGTACAGACTGTGATAGTCAGATTCAGCAAAATTAATTTATGATGAGCAACGGATGAGGTATGCCTACATTATATGTTATTATTATAGTATTTTTTCCTATATTGTGTCGGAGACAGACCATATTTTTTCTTAAATAAAAGATAGTAGTTTTGTCTGGAATGAATGCCGACCAATTCATCGATACTGCCTATCGGAATATTTAGTTCTGTAAGGTAATAAAGAGATTTTTCTATACGTATGTCGTTTAAGTAAGTCCAGACACTTATTCCGGTCTCCTGTTTGAAGAGACGCTCCATATATATTTTATTAAGAGAGAGATGATTCGCAATTTCATCAAGGCTATTAATTTCAAAGTAATGGT
>DKTR01000025.1:0-594 GCA_002473385.1 Lachnospiraceae bacterium UBA7225 | reverse complement strand
TAACTTGTTCTGTATAGGTACGGGAAGGAATCTGATAATATGCTGCATTCATGATATCGATTATGAATTTATTTATCAAAAGATTCAAATACCATGGAGATTCATTTGTTTGAAACTTATCGTTGATTTCCCGGACAGAGGAGAATAGATGTCCTGCATTTTTCAGAACGATACCTTGATCCAGGCGTTTAAAAAAGCTTTCCATATAAGGAAAAACGCTGAGAATATTCTGGAAGGAGCCTGAATTTGGTTCCAGCGCTTCCTGCGTGCACAGGATACTCATGTTCAGACAGGACTCAGGAACATCATAGTCATGAGAATTATATCCGTTGTGGATAAACAGAGAACGGCGGTTAAGATGGACGGAATGACTACAAAAATGATATGTGCATGAGCCATCTACAATATAATCTATTTCTATACAGCCCTTACTGTGCTGATGAAAGTCCTGATGATACTTTTTCCAATTCACATAATAGATTTCCTTCGGAATCAGACAAAAATCCGGATTTAAAATATCGAAACTCACTTTTTATCCTCCACTACCATGCTATGTTTGTTAGAAATGTAATAAATATAAACTATATAATACAT
>DKTR01000121.1:1721-4649 GCA_002473385.1 Lachnospiraceae bacterium UBA7225 | reverse complement strand
TACGAAATGAAGTGCTGAAATTTAGTAATAATGTCCAAATTAGGGGCTTGCAAGTTTTCAAAGAATATGTAATACTAATAATTAAAGAATTTTAAATTTCCATTTTGCGTAAACGTTGTTACTATCCCCCTCTGGGAGATATGTCGTCAACGTTTACATAATGTACTACACAGGTGAGGTTATTATGGCAACAACACTAAAAGATATCGCCGCGGCAGCCGGTGTATCCATTGGAACGGTTCAGCGTGCACTGAAAAACCGCGACCGCATCAATCCACAGGTAGCAGAGCACATCCGTCAGCTCGCAAAAGAAATGAATTATCAGCCCAACCGGATTGCCTCCGGTCTGGTAAACAAAAGCCGGCAGCATCAGATTGCCGTGATTTTTCATGTAAAACCGAACGATTTCTGGAATGAAGTGCTGCGTGGCATCCGCAGGGCAGAAAAAGAAGTGAAGGATTATGGCATCTCTATCCGTATTTATTTTGGACAGGATTTCGATGTACAGACACAGCTTAGTTTAATTAACCAGGCGCTGGCAGAAGGTGCCAGTGCGCTTGTCATCTGCCCCATCAATTCCCCGCTGGTCGCAAAAAGGATCCGCGAATTGCACAAAGAGCAGTTTCCGATTGTATTTTTGAATACTTACATCAACCGGCTTCCCGTCCTCTCATCCATTCACTGCAATTATTACCGTTCCGGACGCATCGCCGGAATGCTGATTAACCGTTTATCTGGCGGCAGCGGACAGGTCATGGCTTTCCTGCCGTCCTCTTCCATGCTCGGAAACAATTACCGCAATCTCGGCATTCTCGACTACTTCCAGACAGTACCCGGTTCTCTGAGACTTGACGGAATTATCCAACTCAGCAATGACGCCCGCTCTGACCTGGAACTAATCAGTCGGGAGCTGCAGCTTCATGAAGACGTAGCTTATATCATATATAACGGCGATGCCAAGGTCTGCATCTCTGCCATGGAGCAGCTTGCTCGTCCGTTTACCTCCGTCTTTTTCGATTTGTCGGAAGATACCAGAACCGCCCTGCTTGACGGCAGGATTGATGCCGTCATCACCCAGGCCCCGGAGGATCAGGGCTACCGTGCTATCAATGTCCTGCTCCAGTATCTTGTATTTCAGACGGAGCCGGAAAAAGAAGTGATCATGGAGAGTAATATTTTGTTTAAGGAGTGCATCGATTAATCTATATCATGGTTGATGGTATTACTATTAAACACGGCTGTTTTCTTGTTCCACTACATAAACTGATAAATATTGTAAACACAGATCAGCATGATAACGCCCATCAGACCAATAAACAGGCGGTTTACCACATTGCCGTCTATTTTCTTATTGATTGCCCTGCCTGCCATTCCACCGAGGATTCCGCCGCCTACCATCAGAACAAGCAGAAGGATACTGAATTCCGGAACAGTGCGCGTCACCAGCGTATTGATGAGACTGGTAACCTGGGAAAACAGGATAATATACAGGGAGTTCTGCGCCGCTGTTTTGGTGTCCATGGAAAAGAAGAAAAACAACACCACCAGGTTAATCGGACCCCCGCCGATTCCCAGGAAGGAGGAACAGATGCCGAGCACCAGCCCGATTGCAACGCAGGCAGCAAGATTCGTCACATGATGCGTTCTGATCTTATCCTTGCGGATAGTATAAAGCATTGTCCCGAAGGTAATCAGAAGCAGGCACACTGCCTGAATAGCTCCCACCTGGTCTTTGTCGGAAAACATATCCGTGAGATACTGAAACATCATTTTGCCTGCCACGCCGCCCAGCGCTGCTCCTACCGCAAGCGGTGTCCCGGTCTTCATATCCACCAGAGAATCTCCGCTCATTTTTGCCTTCACGACAGAATAGCAGGACATCGACAGTACTGTGCATCCCGACAAAAAGCTGATTGTTGAAACGCTCAGCACCCCGAACGCATCAAGCAGAGGCTTAATCAATACGCCTCCGCCAATCCCGCAAATCGCGCCCACTACAGACGCCCCAAAACTAACTGCCAGAAAAATCACATACAAATAAGCTCCCATTTCTTCTGTCTCCTTCCCGTTCTTTGTATATCACACCCAATCCTGCATTTCACACCGCCTGCACATTTCATGCTGCGATGCGGCTCTTCCCATCACCTAGCTCTCCAGCCGGGTTTCCTGCGAAACTGCCGTCCCTCAGCACTGCCGCAGCGCCTTCTGCCCCTGCCAGAGAAAAATCAGATACAAAACACTGATCACAGTCTGAATCACCAGTATGATTACCTGTATCACCATTGCCGCAATATTGATGATCGGAATATATACCAGCAGCGCACAGGCGATCTCAACAATCGTGCACAGCCATACCACCCTCCAGATCATCTCACCGCGCCGCTCTACCGAATCATCGATCCCGCGGAGCAGCCGGCCAGTCGCGCTGCAGATAAAATAGATTTCCGCTGCATTGACCAGCAGAGAAACTATATTACAAATAAACGCAAAAACTCCTGTACCGTTCAGAATCACCACGCTGAACAGCGAAACCGCAAAATTGGCGATCGTCAGCATAAAAGCCGTCTGATAATCCGCATCCGCTTTTGAAAGCGTATACAGGCCATAAATGGAACACACTGTCCCGGCAAGCATTGCAACCATTCCGATCACCGGAACAAGCATCAGAATTCCCAGAATCTGTCCGATAAATAAAAAATACAGCCCCTTTCCGGCGATTTGTCGATATCCCATTGTAACGTCTCCTTCCATTGCTTCTGCATCCGCCAGGCTGCCACGCAGCAGCTGGTCTGGTATGATGCACTATGGATAGTTTAGCACGGATTTCCAAAATCAACAACCCCTTCTGTCTTATGCCTGACCCGTTACTCATCATAATTAGCTTTTCAGATAATCCAATAGCGGCGCTAAGTATTTCTGATCTGTCCG
>DKTR01000121.1:431-1468 GCA_002473385.1 Lachnospiraceae bacterium UBA7225 | reverse complement strand
CTAAGTATTTCTGATCTGTCCAGTCGCAGCTTTGTCCTGCCGCGCACATAAGCGCTTTCATCCACGGCTCGTATGTACCGGGATCTTTTTTGGCTACTGATTTTTGCAGCAATTTACACATGGTTCTATCCATGAACCTCATTTTGCTTTCATCATATGCGCCTCTCCCGTAAAAAAGCGGAATATCTCTTAAATTACCGGTGAGATTGTGTACCTTAATTTCCACTAACGCACGCTCATCATAAGGCGAAGCACCTACACATAATATGGCAATTTTTTTGTTCTTCAATCTGTCAATGTTCTTCTTTAGAAATGATATTCCCGCTATCCCAGAAGCATATATACCACCACACAATACGATTGTTCCGTACTGTGCCACTTCATCCATTTTCGCCTCCTGTGTTTTTACACACTGAAAGTCAGTCCTGTTCTGAAGCCATTCGGCATATTTTTTCGTAGCTCCATATTTCGACTGATAAATAATGATTCCCTTTTTCATGGAAAGTTTGTCCTGATCTGAAATTATATTCCTGTTCATATTATACCTCACTACTCAATGCCTGTTTCAAAAATGCTTCGTATGCAGCTTCCTGCTGTGTATATATTTCATCTGCAGAGATTCCCGGCGTTGTTACCGAAAATATAGTACCAATGCCTATCGTGTAAACCAGCATATTCAGATGCAGTTGTTTTGCACGCGATATGCTGATGTGAAGCTCATTCGCAATAAGTTCCGCAGTATGCGGATCGGCTTCCGACTGGTACAGATCATCCAGCGAAGAAATTCCTTTACGCTGGTGTAAAATGAAAATTCTGAACAACTGAGGCTCTTCTCTGGCAAATTGAATATATGCTCTGCCGGTACTGCGAAACAAATCATTCCTGTCAGCATGCGCTGCTACATATTCCCGTATAAAACAATTAACCCGCCCAACTACATCCTGGCGCAATCCCTCCATATTGTTACAATAGCTGTAGATCGGCTGTACCGAACAGCCTATTTTATCTGCAATACTTTTTACCATAACCTGCTCCAT
>DKTR01000121.1:0-122 GCA_002473385.1 Lachnospiraceae bacterium UBA7225 | reverse complement strand
ACTTTTTACCATAACCTGCTCCATGCCGCTGCTCCTGGCAATATCAAAAGCGGCATCGACAACCATTTCTTTTGTAATTCTTTGTTTTGGCATTATTCATCCCCCATATAATATAGTTATAT
>DKTR01000123.1:36785-37582 GCA_002473385.1 Lachnospiraceae bacterium UBA7225 | reverse complement strand
AATTTTTTTCAATTTTCCTATTGACATTTCCATTTTTATCTGTTATTATAATCTCAACAAAAACAAATACAAATACTACAGAAAAGGAGGACAGACCACCGAAATATTAAAGTAACACCTTCAAAAAGGAAATCGACCTTTTAAAAAAACGAATTATAAAGGAAGCAAACCTTTTAAAAAAATAAAAGACAAAGGAAAAGCACCTTTTAAAAAACATATAAGATCTTACTAAAAACATAAGGAAGTAAAATCAAAAACCAAAGGAGAAATCTCAGAAAGAGAAGGTATAGTCCAATGGAAGTCGCAAATTCATAAAGAGCCACTCGATGAAAAACAGTTTATCGGGTGGCTCTTTATCATGCTTATTAGTCTACCAGCTTCTCCAGCTCTTTTACCGCTTCCGTCTCTCCCGACGTCTTATGATTTGCCTTGGCAGCGTAAAGATTTACTGCCGTTTGCGATTTCTTAATCGGCTGCATGGTTCCTGCTCCGGCAACACATCCGCCCGGACACGCCATGCCCTCCAGCAGATATCCATTATACTTCCCCTTTGATGCCATAGTGAGCAGCTTACGGCATTCCTTCAGCCCCTCCGCATTGGCAATTTTAATTTCCTTATCAGGATACTTTTCTTTAATAACGTTCACAACCGACTGAGCCACACCTCCGGACACCGCAAAGTTACGCCCGTCTGTGGAAGCGTCGTTAACCCCCTCCGGATCCTCCGGCAGATTTTCAATATCAATATGCCTGGCATCAAAAATGCCTGCCATTTCCTCAAAGGTCAGCACAAAATC
>DKTR01000123.1:0-36499 GCA_002473385.1 Lachnospiraceae bacterium UBA7225 | reverse complement strand
AAAGGTCAGCACAAAATCCACATCACTGCGAATATCGCTGCGCATCGCCTCCAGCTTTTTCGCCGCGCACGGACCAATAAAAACAACCTTAGCGCGCTCATTCTGATTTTTGATAAGACGCGCCGTAAGTGTCATCGGGGTGAGCGCCATGGAGATACAATTTGCATTCTTCGGGAACAATTTCTTCGCCATTGTGGACCATGCCGGACAGCATGAGGTTGCCATAAACGGAAGCTTTTCGGGAACCTCGTTTACAAAGTCCTCCGCCTCCTGTACCGCGCAGATATCAGCTCCGATCGCCACCTCAAAGACATCGGCAAAACCAAGCTCCTTCATCGCCGCACGCAGCTTACCCGGAGTTACCTTCGGTCCAAACTGTCCCACAAATGCAGGTGCAACCGCCGCATAAACACGCTCGCCAGTCTGGATTGCACGGATTACCTGGAAAATCTGGGATTTGTCCGCAATCGCTCCGAACGGGCAATTCACCAGGCACATGCCGCAGGACACACACTTTTCATAATCAATATCCGCCTTCCCATTCGCATCTGTATGAATAGCATCCATGCCGCACGCCGCCGCACACGGACGTTCCTGCACAATAATCGCGTGATAAGAGCAGACCTCCGCACATTTCCCGCACTTAATACATTTATCCTGATCGATCACCGAGCGTCCGTTCGTGCGCTCCAGCGTTACTGCCCCCTTGGGGCAAACCTCCACACAGGGATGCGCCAGACACCCGCGGCAGCCGTCTGTCACAAATACCCGCTTCTCGTGACAGGCGTTGCAGGCAAATTTGATAATGTTAATCAGAGGCGGCGTATAGTAGGTTTCCGCCTTATCCGCTGCTGCAATGTTATCAGACAACGGTGCATGCTCTGCCGCGCTGCGGTACGGCAGCCCCATAGCGAGGCGCAGGCGCTCGCCCACGATCGCGCGCTCCAGGAACACGTCGTTTCGGAAATTCCCGACTTCTCCCGGAATAATCTCATACGGCAGCTCTTCAATTCTTTTTTCCACTGACCACTCAGTATGGTATGCCATACGTGCCACTTCGCGGAAAATCCGGTGACGGATTTCTCTGATTCGTGTTTCAACACCTCTCATAAAATATTCCTCCCTTTTCTTTCCTTATTAAAGCGTCCTTCCCGTAAACACCGCCACAGACCGCGGACGCATAA
The DNA here is from genome assembly GCA_002473385.1 of Lachnospiraceae bacterium UBA7225. Taxonomy (GTDB): domain Bacteria; phylum Bacillota; class Clostridia; order Lachnospirales; family Lachnospiraceae; genus Marvinbryantia. Next base: position 35,315 of record DKTR01000123.1, on the reverse strand, counting down.
TAAACTCATGATCGATTCTGACTTCCTCCCCTGTCCGGTAGAAATAACTTCCTCTCTCATCGCCGGCAGTATTAACGCTCAGATACCAGAATCCCTGGTTCCTTCCAATCTTTGGAAGCGTGATCATCACATCCTCCCAGTGTGTATTCACAGCCACATAAACAAGGTCGTCTCTGCCCCTCCTGCGGTCATACCCTGCAAAGCTGACACCAAATGTCCTGGTATTATCCGGAATCCTCACTTTATCCGCATCAATGTCATGTGCGTGCATTGGATCCATGCCGCAGACTGCATCCGGGAGTTTTCTGCTGATTACCGCATGCTCCTGACGATAATGTGTCATAAAGCAGAAGAATTCAAAAAGGTTCCGGTTTTTATCCAGCAGACTCCAGTCCAGCCAGGAGATCGCGTTATCCTGGCAATAAGCATTGTTGTTTCCATACTGTGTGTTGCCAAATTCATCACCCGCCAGAAACATCGGCGTTCCCCGGCTGCACATCAGCACTGCGCAGGCATTGCGAATCATCCGGAAGCGCAGATCAAGCACCGTCTGATCACACGTCTCCCCTTCCGCCCCGCAATTCCAGCTCCGGTTGTCGTTGCTGCCGTCCGTATTGCCCCAGCCATTGCTCTCATTATGCTTTTCGTTATAAGAATACAAATCATACAGGGTAAATCCGTCATGGCAGGTGAGAAAATTGATGCAGGAATTATAGCCCGCATACCGTTCATTTTGCTCCTGGTAGAATCCGCCGTACAGATCACCGGAGCCGCAGATACTCCAGGCTGCCGTCTTACACTCCCAGCAGTCTCCCTTCAGAAATCCCCGGATGGAGTCGCGGTATCTGCCATTCCATTCCGCCCACCGGCGGCTTGCCGGAAAGCTCCCCACCTGGTACATGCCGCCCGCATCCCACGCCTCTGCGATCAGCTTTACATTGCTGAGCACCGGATCATAGGCAAGCAGCTCCAGAAGAGGCGGATTGTTCATCGGAGAACCATCTTCCTTTCTTCCAAGAATACTTGCCAGATCGAACCGGAAACCATCCACGCGGTAATTCACCGTCCAATAACGCAGACATTCCAGAATCATCTGCCGCACAATCGGGTGATTGCAGTTTAAGGTATTTCCACAGCCGCTGAAATTATAATAATTTCCATCCGGCGTCAGCATATAATATACTTTATTATCAAAGCCCTTAAAAGAAAAACACGGTCCCTGTTCATTTCCCTCCGCCGTATGATTAAATACAACGTCCAGAATCACTTCGATGCCATTGTCATGGAGATCACGGATCAATTCCTTTAGTTCAGTGCCCTCCCGGTTGTATTCCGCGGTCGATGCATAGCTGCTGTTCGGTGAAAAAAAGCTGACCGTATTGTAACCCCAGTAATCCAGCAGACGCTTTCCATCCACCTCTCTCACCGACATATTTTCATCAAATTCAAAAATCGGCATCATCTCTACCGCGTTAATTCCAAGCTGTTTCAGATACGGTATTTTTTCGCGCAGTCCGGCAAAGGTACCCTTATGCTTCACCCCGGAGGATTCATGCTTTGTAAAACCGCGCACATGCAGCTCATAAATAATCAGATCGCTCATTTCCCGACACGACTGGCGCATCTCACCCCAGTCAAAAATATCCTTTACCACGCGGGCATGATAGTGCTGCTCGCCCGGACGTCCCCAGACACCCTGCCCGGTAACAGCGCGCGCATACGGGTCGAGCAGAATCTTACTGCGGTCAAACAGAAGCCCCTTCTCCGGCTGATACGGACCGTCAATGCGGTAGGCATATTCAAATTTTTCAATATCCAGCCCGAATACGATCATCGAGTACACATCGCCAATCTTATATTCCTCCGGAAATGGCAGCACTGCAAAGGGCTCGTCCTCGCCCCTGTGAAACAGCAGAAGCTCCGCAGAAGTACCATGATGCGTGTGAATCGTAAAATTTACTCCAATCGGAAGCGCTGTCGCCCCATTAAGTTCAAAGGAGCCCGGGCGTACCGGAAACCCTGCAATCTCCCCCATCGGACTGACCGATACCGGATACTCCGGCGTATAGCTGTGATTAAATGATTTCATCCTCTGTCTCCAATCTAAAGTATTGCTCTGCCATTCCGCTTTTGTGGCAAACAGCAAACGTTAAAATCTGGTTCTCTATTATCATAATATCCGGGGCGCGATTTGTCAAACACGGCCTCAGGACCTTATTATTCTCTGCCTTAGGACCTTATTATTCTCTGCTGCCGACAGAACAGCTTCGCCATCTCTTCCGGGCTTTCCTTTGCCCCGCTCTGCAGCCAGTTCATCACAGTATTGAACAGCGCACCCATATACATGTACAGCTCATAACGCTCAATGGAGCTTGCGGGCATGGTTCCGGCAAGCATCTCATGAAACTGGTTTAACTCATCCAGTATCAGAGAGGCAAAGCCGGACTCGTATAAATTCAGCGCATACTCTCCAAACTCCTTAAAAAACGCAAAGCAGCGCGCCATATGCTCATAGGTGATGCCATCGGCAAGGTCATACTCCATCGTCATACGGAAATATTCCAGTACATCCCGGATCAGCGTTACCAGCACGTCCTCCTTTGACTCATAGTTCCGGTAATAAGACGCGCGCGCTACCCCTGCTTTGCGGATAATCTCTGTTACCGTGATTTCTGATATACTCTTCTCCTGCATCAGATCAAACAATGCGTCTGTTATACACATTTTTACCCGCATGTTCTCCTGTGTCCTTTTGTCATATCTCCTCCATCTGACAGCTGATGTCCGGACCGGACGGGCTTTCTGCTGCATCTGATACGTTTTCTTCAAAATTGTCTCACGTCGCGTCCTTGCGAAGCCCAAAACGACATGATACACTTGTCTCACATTTATTATACCATGAGCCAGGGGACAAATGGACATAAAATATCTACAGGGAGGAAGCAATATTTATGCGAACTGCCATTTTAACCGATACCAACAGCGGTATTTCCATAAAAAAAGCAAGGGAACTGGGTATTTTTATTATCCCGATGCCTGTCGTGATTGGAGAAAATACGTATCTGGAGTACCAGAACATCACACACGCTGATTTATATAATGCCATGCGGCAGCATCTGGACATTTCATCCACACAGCCCGCTCCCGGCTTCGTAACGGATTTATGGGATTCTATCCTCTCCTCCGGTTATGACGAGATTATCTATATTCCCATGTCCAGCGGTCTGAGCGGATCCTGCTGCAATGCCGCTGTGCTCGCAAAGGATTACGGCGGGAAGGTTTATGTTGCAGACAATCACCGTATCTCCGTTACTCTGGAAGCATCGGTTCTCGACGCAAAGCATATGGCCGACTGCGGGCTTTGCGCCAGAGAGATTAAAAAAAGACTGGAGCAGCACGCATACGATGCCAGCATTTACGTCAGCGTAGATTCTCTGGAATATCTGAAGAAAGGCGGCAGAATCACGCCTGCCGCTGCTGCCTTTGCCGCAGTTATTAATTTAAAGCCGGTATTGACCATCCAGGGAGACAAGCTGGATTCCTTTGCTAAAATGCGCGGAATGAGATTGTGTGAAAAGAAAATGATTGAGGCAGTACAAAGCGATATCAGGACACGCTTTTCTGACATTCCTCACCCGCAGCTCGTTATCGCGACGGCAGGTACCTTCGAAAATCCCGCGGATGCCGAAAGCTGGCGCCAGATCGCGCAAAATGCCTTTCCTGATTACGATGTCCATTACAGCCCCTTATCCTGCAGCATCGCCTGTCATACCGGAATCAATGCCGCCGGCATCGGTGTGATGAGGATCGAGAAAAAATAATATCGCATATAAAAATGCCAGAAACCTTGTGTCTCTGGCATTTTATGTACGATCAATCATCCTCTGAAATAGATTTCTCCTGCTCTGCCTGGATATCAGGGAATATAGAGAGCATCGGTTTTATCTTTTTGCCGCGTATACGGCGGTCTACATAATTCTTCGTGCATTTCATAACAACCGGCGATAGAATAAGAACACCGATAAGGTTCGGAATCATCATCATTCCATTAAATGTATCCGAAATATCCCATGCAAGCTGCGCTTCCATGACGGAGCCGGTCAGTACAATAATTACAAAAGCAATACGGTATACCGTAACCGACTTTTCCCCGAACAGATACTGGCACGCAGTCGAGCCGTAATGGCTCCAGCCAAGTACAGTAGAATAAGCGAACAACAAAATGGCAATCGCGATAAACCATGCCCCCGGTCGCCCGAAGGTCTGTTGGAAAGCATAGCTCATAAGAGAACTGGAGCCAACTGCTTCCGCCGCTTCCGTCATGATGCCGGTGGTCAGATCAATTGCACCGGAGCTTAAAATAGTCAGCGCCGTCAGCGTGCATACAACAATCGTATCGGCAAATACTTCAAAAATACCCCACATTCCCTGGCGCACCGGCTCCTTTACGTTAGAGCTGGAATGTACCATAACAGAAGAACCAAGACCTGCTTCATTGGAAAATACACCGCGTTTAAATCCCATCTGCATTGCCATCGCGATACCGGCTCCGACTACGCCGCCTGCCGCCGATTTCAGTGCAAACGCACCCTTAAAAATAGCCACAAATACTGCCGGTATCACACTCGCGTGCATGCAAATGATAATCAGTGTTCCTGCCAGATATGCAATTACCATAAACGGCACAATCTTTTCTGTGATAGAAGCAATACGCTTCAGACCGCCAAGAATAACCGCCGATACTGCCAGAAACAGGAAAATTCCTGTCACGATCTGTGGAATATGAAAAGCGGTATAAACATTTGTTACCATACTGTTTACCTGACTCATGTTGCCGATACCAAAGGACGCAAGCAGACAGAAGCAGGAAAACAGAACAGCGAGGACCGTACCGATTGTTTTGCAGCCCTTTTTGCTTCCCAGACCGTCGCGCAGGTAATACATTGCGCCGCCTGCCCACTCTCCTTTCGAATTTCTCCGTCTGTACAGGATGCCAAGAACATTCTCCGAATAGTTTGTCATCATTCCGAAAAAGGCAATCAGCCACATCCAGAACACAGCCCCCGGACCACCAACCGCGATCGCACCTGCGACGCCGACAATATTACCGGTACCAACTGTGGCAGCCAGTGCCGTACACAGCGACTGGAACTGCGAGATTGAATGATCCTTCGTATGTTTTCTTACATGTTCATCACCGAAGATAGCACCGATGGTGTGTCTCATCCAGTGTCCGAAATGAGATAACTGGAAAAACTTGGTTAACACTGTCATCAGAACACCGACAAATCCCAGAAGTATCAGAGCCGGCCATCCCCACACGATTCCGTTTACAAAACTGTTTACATTGGTAATTGCTTCAATCATAAGACTTCCTCCCTCTTTCTTTTTTCATTATTCTCCTCTGGAAATCCCCAGTTCACGCAAAAAGACGGAAGAACTTTATTCCCCCGTCTCAAATAATCAAATAAGATCAGCATTCTGATCGCATTCTCTGTCCTTTCGCCTGAGAGATTAGCACAATGTGCTTTGCACCTTCGGCACCCACCTCTTTGTGGGATTCTCCAGAGTGCAGTCTATATCCGGTCCCGCCCGCTGTCCCTGCTGCCCGGACACCAGACCCCTGTGAGCATTACTCCTTCGGGAAGGTATACCTTTCTCCCGTCTATATCATCCTGCACATATTCAATTTACCTCATTTACCATATCACAAGAAAAGAATATTGTCAACTTCTGAGTAATTCTTTTTTATATGCGATCATCCACAGGCACAAAATCAGTGTGGGTCCCGACGTATTTATAAGCCGGACGGATAATCTTGTTTGCATTTACCAGCTCCTCCAGACGGTGTGCACTCCAGCCCGGCATACGCGCAATCGCAAAAATCGGCGTAAACAGCTCCTGCGGAATATCAAGCATTGCATACACAAAGCCGCTGTAGAAGTCGACATTCGCACAGACATTTTTGAAGAGCTTACGCTGCTCCATAATAAGCTGTCCCGCGAGCCTTTCTACCAGCTCATAAAGCGCAAATTCATCCATCATACCCTTTTCCTGAGCGAGTTCCTTCGCAAAACGTTTCAAGATAACCTCACGCGGATCGGACAATGTATAAACGGCATGACCCATACCGTAGATCAGACCGGATTTATCGAACGCCTCTTTATTTAGTATCTTTCTCAGATAAGCGGCAACCTCTTTCTCATTCGTCCAGTCGGAAATATGCTCTTTGATATCAGCAAACATATTCTGCACTTTAAGATTCGCGCCGCCGTGACGCGGTCCTTTTAGGGAACCGATAGATGCGGCCACAGAAGAATATGTATCTGTACCGGAGGACGTAACAACATGCGTCGTAAAGGTAGAGTTATTTCCGCCTCCGTGTTCTGCATGAAGAATGAGCGCAATATCAAGTACCTTTGCCTCCAGCTCAGTATACTCTCCGCCCGGACGCAGCATCAGCAGAATGTTCTCTGCCAGTGACAAACCTTTTTTCGGATTACGGATCAGCAGCGTGTCGTCCTTGCGGAAGTGACGATATGCATGATAAGAATAGACCGCAATCAGCGGAAGCTTTGCAATCAGCTCCAGACACTGACGCAGGACATTTCTCACGGAAATATCCTCCGGATTCTCGTCATAAGTATACAACGTCAGGACACAGCGCTGCATGGCATTCATCATGTTTTCATTGGATGCCTTCATAACCACGTCACGCACAAAACGACCGCCCAGTTCCTGCATCTCAAGCATCACGCCAAGAAACATTTCCAATTCCCGCTTCGTCGGCAGCTTGCCGAAAATCAGCAGGTAAACCGTCTCCTCAAAACCGTATCTGCGACCCTGCAGGCCTTTCACAATATCGTATACATTGATGCCCTGGTAATAAAGTACACCTTCCGCCGGAATCTGCCGGCCATTGATCAGATCATAGGCAACTACATCGGAAATCTCCGTCAGTCCGGTAAGCACGCCCTTACCAGCGGAATCGCGCAGACCGCGCTTTACGTCATACTCAATGTAAAGATTCGGATCAATGCGGCGCCCGTGAAGAAGCGCATTTTCAAGGCTATCCCAGTCACCCTTCAGATTTTCAATACTTGTCATTTCAACATCCTGCATTAAAAGCACCTCCTCATATGCACAGACACCTGCTACATTAGCATAACCGGTATCAGCAGGAAATTCCAGAATTCCTTTCCATATTACACGAAAATGCATAATCATGCAACATATTTTCTTGCCTTTTCTGGTGTGGCGTACTATAATACCCATATCACACCAGTTCCGGGAGGAGTGCGGTCTGCCCGTATCGGAGGTGTCCGGTCTCACATTGTTAATCCCGGGAACACGCTCCGGCTGGTGTGATTGCAATGTCTGCTTTATTTCTTTATTTCATTTTTTACAAAAGCACTATGGCTCCCGCCCTCGTCGGTAGTTTTCTGATTGTAAAATACGGCGCTTCCCGTCTGACCCCCGCTTACATCAAAAACGGCTGTTTCTCCGGAAATAATACCGTTTGCTATGCTGTGAATATTCTGCAGCCGGTAACGCATGGTTTTTTCCTCGGAGACGGTATACCAGCCTGCAGGCACTGTCAGGGATACCGATGCCGAAGTTCTCGCTGCCGGTACCGAATCTCTATTCTCTGCCTGCTCCGCCGGTGCCAGAGTCCCGTCTGCTTTCTGCTCCGTCAGCATCGCTCCTTCGTGTGCTCTCTGCGTACTTTGCGGTGTAAATTCTACTGTCCGGTACCAGGTATGCCGTTTTCCGAGTACATCTTCCCCGCTTATACAAAAAGTAAAGGCAGGATTTCCATGCGCCCACACAATGTCAGCCGTATCGATCTCCTTTGTAAGAAAAAGCTGCGCCTCCGCAGCACCTGCCAGAAGCTTTACGTTCACTGTATTTGTCTCTTTTTCCTCTGACTGCGGGCTGCCATGCGCCCAGACTACCTTCAGGCATGCCTTATTAGGTATGACATACCAACGCCGGTTTCCGTCTATCTGCCTGTAAGCGTCCAGATCATACCCTTCTTTCAGACGGCAGGTAATGTCAAAGCGCAGCGTCTGATTATCCGGCGCAGGCGGATTTGTCTTAAAGTCGCCGGAAATCACAACGCTCTGCCCGGAAGTCTCCGCCTTCCACTGCGAAGCCGGTACATAACCGCCAGTCCCTTTGCAGAATACTTCTGCGGAAATATATTCCAGGCATGGCTCCAGCATGTCCGTAAGCACAATCTGCACAGGCAGCCACGCATTTTCATTGTGCGGAACCGTCTGATAAATGCTGAACACGATTATTTCTGTGGCAGCGGAAAGCTCCTTTTCCTGCACGCGCTCTGACCGGTCCAGTCCCTTCACCGGAGCCGGAAATGCATGCCGCTGCGCCGCCGCCTGTGTTGTAACCTCATTTGATGTCATTGAAACAGCAGTCTGTCCGCTATGCTTATAAGCAAGCGCCGCGCTATTTACCACCGTGTAAGCTGCTGTATTCTGTGTCTGCACCGGCTGTATTTTTCCCGGATTCATCCGTACCTTAAATACAAAAGCATAGGTTCTGCCGTACAGCGATTCATTTTTCAAATTCACAGGTGTAATGCTCACTGTATTGTTCTTCTGCACACACCGGAAGCTGCCCGATGCGTCCTGCCCGCTTTCTATGCAGGTGACCGTCACCGGTCCCACATAATCCGCTCCTGCCGGAAGAACATCCTCCAATACCATATGCTCGTAATAGTTGGTCGGCGTCTGCCAGGGAATATATTGCTCAATCTTATAATAATATTCAGCGGCCGTATCCGGCAGCGTGTTTGTCTGCCCCCAGGACACACCGTCGTTCGATACATATTTCTTCGGATACGACGGATCCGGCGGATTCGGCACATCCAGACCGGTCTGTACCAGAATGCCAAGTGTTACTTCATCGGATTTTCCATTTTTTAATGAAGTATTCCATTTTTCAATCGTTGTCCTGCTCACGCGGTAATCGGAACTCTCTTCAATGTGATCCCGGTAGCCGACGGCAACGTAATACCGGGAACAGTTCTGCAAAACAAAGCCTACGTTTCCCCTCGGATCATTCGCCTGCATATCATCTGATGCCGTTACGAACAAATAAGTATTTTTGTCTGCCTTTGCCATCTGTGATTTATAATAAACCGCAGAGCCTGCGGACTGATAAAATTTTTTTGCAATACTGCCGTTCTCGACGCGTATGCCAAATCTCTGGGAATTATCAATCTCCCACCACTGGAAACGACTGTTCAAAGCGACCGGTTTCTGCTGCGCATCACCATGCCGGAAATACTCCATCCTTAAAATATACTCGCCCATCGTTGGCTTCAGCCACCAGGCAATCTTATTCTGGCTGAACCCGATGGGCGGGTAAGATGTCACCTCTGTGCCAGCTGTTCCCGCCCAGGTCTTGTTTGTGTACGCGGTAACCGTCATTTTCAGATCATACCAGACTCCCTTCTGAAACAAGACCTTCTGATAAATCCCGCCGAATTTCCCGGCCGCGGTATCGTTGACCGGGTAAAAAATATAAGCACCGCCATTCAAAGAACCGCTCATCGTTTTTACCGCACTCCCGGCGGCACTAAACGGTACAAAGGAAGAAATGCCGCTGTACCAGCACGCCGTCCGGCATGCCCCGTCCAGCTCGGATGTGCTCATCAGGCGGAAGCCGCTGCCGGAGGCCGTCACCGGGCTGCCTCCGGGCGCAAGAGCTGCCGCCAGTGCCAGAGGCTGTATCCCTGTCAGACGCTCCAGACCGATATCTGTCATCTCTCCGGTTTCTGTTTCATGTCCGGGCTCTGTTTCCCCTCCTGATTCTGTTTCCTGTCCGGGTTCTGTCTCCTTTCCATGCTCTGTTTCTGCTGCCCCATCCGTTTCTTCCTGCACTGTCATCTCTGTGCCGGCCTTTTCTGTACTGCTCCCATTTACCTCTTTGGCATCCGCCTCTTTTATATTTGTCTGCAGAAGTGAAAACCAGCCTGTATTTTGTGTTTCATAAATAAAGGTAAGCGAACAACTATCAGCATCCCATACGATCTTTTTTTCCGTAATTTCCTGGAACGCATCATTTTTTCCCTGCCAGGCAATGTGAAAGCACTCCTCCCGTGGCTCTGTTTCTCCATGAATCGTCAATCGGATTTCCGCCTCACCCGGAAGTTCTGTTTCCTTTCCCTGCTCATCTGTAAATAACAGATAATACGGCAAAAAAGTCCGCACATTTTTCACAGCTTCTGCCGGCAGAGCATCGCCCCAGGCAGATAGCAGTTCTTCTTCCAGCTCCAGGCAACGCGCTCCTTTCTCTTCTGTTTCTCCGATGATATCTGCAATACACAGAACCCGGAAGCTGATCCCTGACGGAAATGTCCCGCCGTCCTTTAAAAGGACGGCGATCTCTGCATCACCGTTTGTATCAGTAAGCATATAGGATTCCGCCGCTTCTGTGTCCGGCTCTGCTGTCACTTGCGTATCCATCCACGGCTCCGTGTTCCTTTCACCCGTTCCCGCTTCTCCTTCCGGCATGTCTGCGTTTTCCTGTCCTATGTCTGCCGTACTGCAGCCCAGATCCTGCCCTGTGCCCGATGCGCTGCTGCCGGTTTCCCGCTCTTCACCCGATGTGCTGCCGCCGGTTTCCTGTTCTGCGCCCGATGCGCTGCCGCCGGTTTCCCGCTCTTCACCCGATGTGCTGCCGCCGGTTTCCCGTTCTGCGCCCGATGTACTGCCGCCGCTCTCCTGCTCTGCTCCTGTCAATTTGTTCGTCTCTGCTGCCGGAGTTTGTCCTGTTGCCGTCGCTTCATCCGGCTGCCTGTTAAATTCCTGTTCCGTATTCACCGCCTCTCCTGCATCTGTTTCCATGCTTCCCTGTATTCCCGTCTCGATCCCTGCCAGTCCCTGTGCTGCCACCTGCACAGAAAAAACAGGATTCATTGCCGTCATCACTGTCAGAATACCGACGGCAATGCAGCGTCTCATGAATCTATCAGACTTCATGATTATTTTTCCTCCTTATGCAATGTTTCCTTTTTAATAACTTCTGGTATATGTGGCGAAAACCAGGACTCTTTGAAATGTACAAATACTATAACATGTTTATGTGATTATGTCAATATAGTTTGTTGCAAAATCCCCACTTATCATTCCTTTTATCAAAAGAAGTGATAAGCGGGGATTCCAATACTTTATTATGCTTTCTTTGCACCCATTTTCCGGCAAAGCACAACACCTGTCAGCAGCAGTACCGGAAAGATGATTCCTGCCAGCACTCCCATTTTCAGATTGTCGCCAAGAGCGCTCGATACCATGCCGACCAGTGTGGGTCCACCGGAGCAGCCAAGGTCACCGCCGAGGGCAAGCAGCGCGAACATTGCAGTGCCGCCTCTTGGCAGAGCCGCAGATGCCTTGCTGAAAGTGCCAGGCCACATAATGCCCACGGAAAGCCCGCAGATTGCGCACGCTGCCAGGCTGAGCTGTGGGATGGGCAGCAGCGACACGCCCAGATAAGCGAGAATGCACAGACAACTGCTGTAAATCATAAACCTGTCCAGATTAATGCGGTCACCATATTTCCCATAAAAGGCTCTGGAAGTTCCCATAAGGATGGCAAATGCCATCGGTCCCGCCAGATCGCCCAGTGTTTTCGAAATACCAAGACCCTTTTCCGCAAAGGTCGATGCCCACTGGCTGACTGCCTGCTCGCTTGCTCCCGCGCAGACCATCATAATCAGAAGAACCCAGAAAATTCTGATTCCAAAAAGCTCCCTCATTTTCAGCCCCGTCTCGCCCTCTTCCATCAGACTTGCAATCGGAACCTTTGTAAACACAAACGCATTACACGCCGGAACAATCGCCCACAGCAGCGCCATCACTTTCCAGTTCCGGATACCAAATACCTGGAAAAACGCTGTAGACAAAAGTACCACTCCCACATGCCCCCAGCAGTAAAAGGAATGCAGCATACTCATCGTCTTTTCCTTGTTATCGGACGGACACGCTTCCACCACCGGACTGACCAGAACCTCCAGAAGCCCGCCGCCGACAGCATACACCATTACCGCGATAAGAATTCCGGCAAACGGAGAGGACAGTACCTCCGGCAGAATCGTCAGCAGAGCCAGTCCCGCCGCTGACAGCACATGAGCAATAATCATGGATGCACGATAACCGATGCGGTCGACAAAGCTCACCGAAAGCAGATCTACCAGAAGCTGCACGCCAAAATTAAAGGTTACCAGCAGTGTGATCTGCGAAAGCGGAATATTATAGCTTCGCTGAAAAGTCAGAAACAAAAGCGGAACAAAATTATTTACGATCGCCTGCACGATATACGCTGTAAAACAGGCAGTGATTGTTTTATTGTACTGGTTTTTCATAACTCCTCTTCCTTCCACCCGAATACCTTCAATCGTTCCGGTTTTTAATATTTCTGGAGGATTCGCGGATCAGCATTTCCCCCTCAAAAGTGCGGTGCTGCACGCCGTGTCCGTTTTCTATGGCATCAAACAGAATCTCTGCCGCCGCCTCAGCCATCTCCCTGACCGGCTGTTTCATGGTTGTAATAGTCGGAATATAGTACGACGCCATATCCAGACCATCAAAGCCCACCACCGAATAATCATCCGGCACGCTTTTCCCGGCTTCCTTCAGCGCACGGCAGATACCCATCGCCATTGTATCAGAAATCGCATAAATCGCAGTAAAATCATCTCTCTCCCTGAGCAGCTCCTTCATGTCGCGGTAGCCACGCTCCATGGAATAGATATTCTCTCCTGCATTGCTGTAGCGGATCAGCTCCTCACAGACTGGCAGACCATTATCCGCCAACGCCCGGCGGTACCCCTCCAGACGCTGCGCACTGATGCTCTTGTCCTCCCTCGTGGCAACAAAAACCGCTATGCGCTGATGCCCCGCCTTGCACAGATAATCAACGATCCGGTAACTCTCCCGGATATCATCCACATGTACAGAAGAGCAGACATCACTGCTTTTTTCATCAATACTTCCGACAGCGCAGATCACGCACGGAAGATCGAGCTGCCGCAGCTTCGCCTCTGTATGTTTAAAATAACCGCCGAGAAAAATGATTCCCTTCGGCTTTTTCTCCAGAATCAGTTCGGAAGCCACCTCAATCTCATCCTCGTTGTCATTGACCCCCTGCAAAATAAATGTGTATTTCTGCTTATGTACCAGCTTTTCCAGTGTGCCCATCATCGGCTGGAAAAACGGGTTGCTGATTCCTTTCACAAGAACGGCAATGGAGTGATTCTCAAGTCTTTTCAAATTCCGCGCGCTGTTATTTGGTATAAATTTTTTTTCGCGGACAACCTCCATGATCTTATCCTTCGTCTCCTGGTTGATGCCCGGATAGTTATTCAGCGCCCTTGACACGGTGGTAACGCTCACCCCGCATATCTTCGCAATATCTTTAATTGTCAACGCTCCCATAACCGTCATCCCTTTCCGTAATTGATCCTATGATGCCTTCGTGTTGCGTACTCCCGAAATCTAGCATCTTCTTATTCCTGCATGACAAAACAGTGCTGTACTTCCATACCATGAAGCACAGCACCAGAACTTGTTACTATTATATACTTTTTTTCAAGAAGCGTCAATATCTTCCATATACTTCGGCAAGAGTCCGGATCTTTTTCTTTAATTCCGGCGAAAATGCCTCTTTTTTCATACGCCATTTCCAGTTTCCCGCAGGAACAGATGGAATATTGATTCTCGCCTCGCTTCCAAGTCCAAGATAATCCTGTACCGGTATGATGCAGATATCTGCTACCGTCGCCAGCGCACAGCAGATGTAATCCCAGTGAACCTGTCCGTCCGGCGTATTTTTATTATTTAAATAGGTTTGTGCAATTGTACGGTCGTTCCCGCTGATGCTCTTATACCATCCCTCGATCGTATCGTTGTCATGCGTTCCTGTATAAACCACACAATTACGCGGATATTTATACGGCATATAACAGCCTTCTTCCCGGGAATCAAACGCAAACTGCAGGATTTTCATTCCCGGATACCCAGTGTCCCGCAAAAGCTGCCGCACAGAATCTGTCACATAACCCAGATCCTCCGCGATGATTTCCATATCGCCCAGCGCTTTTTTAATTTCAACAAACAAATCTGCGCCAATTCCCTGCTTCCAGCAGCCATTGACCGCCGTCTTATCGCCGTATGGTATGGAATAATACTGATCGAAACCGCGGAAATGATCGATTCGCACAATATCAAACAATTCATAGAGTGCCCTCAACCGGTCAATCCACCAGCGATACCCCGTTTCTTTGTGATACTCCCAGGCATACAGCGGATTCCCCCAGAGCTGCCCGTCCGCCGCGAAAGCATCCGGCGGACAGCCGGCAACCGCCACGGGCATATGCGCCTCATCAAGCTGGAACAGCTCCGGATTTGCCCATACATCTACGCTGTCAAAGGATACATAGATGGGGATATCACCGATAATCTTGATCTGCCTGTCATTCGCATAAGCTTTCAGCGCCAGCCACTGTTTCTGGAACAGGTACTGCGTGAACACATAAAACGCAATGTCCTCCGCCAGCTCATCTTCGTATCTTTTCACCGCCTCCGGCTGTCTCATCCGGATATCCTCTTCCCACTCAGACCAGCACTGTCCGCCCTTGCTGTCCTTAATTGCCATGAACAGGGCATAATCCTTCAGCCAGAAGTTGTTTTTTTTCTGAAATTCCTGGAACTCTCTGTCATTTTCTGCATGATAGCGTCTGTATGCTCTTTTGAGTATCTTAAAGCGGGAAGCGTAGATTTTGTCATACTCAACCGTCTCCGGATCACTGCCCCAGTCGAAGCCTCTGCACTCCTCTTCCGTCAGAAGTCCTTCACGGATTACCTGCTCCAGATCAATAAAATATGGATTGCCGGCAAACGTGGAAAACGACTGATAGGGAGAATCTCCATAGCCCGTCGGTCCGATCGGGAGCACCTGCCATAGGCTCTGTCCTGTCTCATGCAGCATATCTACAAAAGCATATGCCTCTTTTGAAAAGGAACCAATCCCATATTCTGACGGCAGACTCGCTATCGGAAGCAGCATACCGCATTTTCTTTTCATTCCCTTTCCCCCTTCGTTGCATGGTAACCGGTCTGCTCTGCCGGGATAACCCGGTCTCTGATCAGCCCTTTACTGCGCCTGCCGCAACACCTTCAATGATGTATTTCTGACAGAACACATAAATAACAATTACCGGAATGATCGCAAGCACAATACATGCCATGATTGCTCCCATATCCACGGAACCGAATCCGCCCTTCAGATACTGGATAACGATCGGAATCGTCTTATATTTCTTGATATCCAGCACCAGGTACGGCAGAAGATAATCGTTCCAGATCCACATGATCTCCAGAATACCTACAGAAACATAGGTTGGCTTCATAATCGGAAGGATTACCCGGAAATACATCTGCAGCGGGTTGCAGCCATCGATGTTTGCCGCCTCCTCGATCTCCAGCGGCATACTCTGCGCAAAATTGGAGAACATAAAGATCGCCATACCGGCTCCGAAGCCCAGATAAACCACAACAATGCCGACTGGTGTATTCAGATGCAGCGTATCCGCCGTTTTTGCCAATGTAAACATGATAAGCTGGAATGGCACTACCATGGAAAATATTGCCGCAAACTTTAAAGCCTTTGTGAACGTATTTTTCACACGCGTTACATACCATCCGCACATCGAGCAGAACAGCAGGATCGCGATTACAGATGCCGCTGTGATAAATAAGCTGTATCCAAAGTATTTCAAAAACTCAACTTTTTCAATACCATTAATGTAATTATCAAGACCTACAAAGGATTTTCCATCCGGAAGCGCGAACGGTCTCAGACTGATGCTCGTTTTCTTCTTAAAGGAGTTGATGACAACCAGCACGATCGGGAACACATACAACACGGAAATAATACTAAAAATCACCGTGAGGACTGTCTTATAATTTGCTTTTTTCGATTTCATGTTACTCCTCCTTTCCTGCAGTCAGTCTCATCTGCAGTATGCCGACCAGTGCAAGTGCAACTGCAAAAATAACCGCCTTCGCCTGCCCGACGCCCCTGTATGCTGCGGTGCTGCCGTAGAAGGTATTGTAAATGTTCAGCGCAACCATTTCTGTACCGTGCGACGGCTCACCTGCTGTCAATGCAAGGTTCTGGTCGAAGAGCTTGAAGCCATTTGTCAGAGACATAAAAGTACAGATTACAATGGTCGGTCTTACAGACGGAATGATGATCTTAAACAGACGCTGCGCACCAGTTGCACCATCCACCTGCGCCGCCTCCAGCATATCGCCCGGGATGTTCTGCAGACCCGCAATATACAGAATCATCATGTAACCAACCTGCTGCCAGCAGAGAAGGATTACCAGACCCCAGAAGCCATATATGGAGCTGAATGTCAGTGTACGGTTGAAGTATGCCAGAATACCGTTGAACAGGAGCTGCCATACATAACCAAGTACAATACCGCCGATCAGGTTCGGCATAAAGAAAACCGTACGGAAAAGATTGGTTCCCTTAATTTTCTGTGTCAGGCAGAGCGCAACAGCGAATGCCAGTACATTAATCAAAATAACGGTGACAACCGTAAAGATTGCCGAAAAGCCTACAGAATGCAAAAATACCGGATCTTTAATTGCCTGGATATAGTTGCTTATTCCCACAAACTTCGCGTCATTAACTGTTGTAAAGGAACAGAAGCTCAGATAAACAGCCATGACAAACGGCACGATAAAGCCAATGAGAAACGCGATTGCTGTGGGGAACGTGAAAACCGGTAAATATTTCTTTAACGCTTTTTCCATGATACATTCTCCTCGTTTTATTAAGAAAAGAATAGCCAGGTTACAGCTATTCTTTTCTTTTTTCCTACCCTATTGCCAATTTTTCAGAGCCATTTACCTATCTGCTTGCCCACTCAGATGCAAAGTCCTCGGTAAATACTTTTTCAACAGCAGACCAGTCAGCGGTTCCCTGAGAGTACTCAATCAGAGCAGAAGCCAGTTCAGATTTCCAGTTCTCAGTCGGAAGGCTCTCTGTGCCGATCCATGAAACTGCCGTCTTACCTGCTGCTTCATACTCATTTGCGCTTGTGAACAGCGGGTTAGCCAGTTCAACATCTGCAAATGTATCAAACGGTACGTTGAATGCCATCTTACCAGCCATTGTTTCTTTTCCTTCGTCAGAAGAAATCACCCACTCAAGGAAGTCGAGTGTTGCCTGGATATCTTCTTCGCTGGAATTCTTGTTTACACACCAGTAGTTTCCTGTACCTGTGCAGACACCAATGTTTTCCTCACCCTCTACACCTGTGTACAGCGGCAGGAATGCGATGTTCATATCAGCGATATCTCCATCCTCGGTCCATGCCCATGTACCATTCTGATAAAATACTGCCATGCCGTCGCAAAACTCTGCGAGAGAGTCATCGCCGGTCTTTCCGCTCAGCAGAGCCGGATCACAGGTAGAATCTGTGAAGTAAAGGTCGATCAGATTCTTGTAATTCTCTACATGGGTTCCTTCAAGAGAGGTTGCTGAGGTAACTCCCTTATCAGTCAGTTCCCAGTAAATCGGCATATTTGCAAGATGGGTGGTGAATCTCCAGTTGGAGGAGCCGTCCAGACCTGCGGAGGTGAAGGCACCTTCTACACCAAGTTCATCTTTTCTTGCCTGAATATCATCTGCAACTGCTTTCAGTACGCTGAAGTTGTTGATTTCCTCCGGGCTGGAGATTACTGCATTTTCCAGACCGCAATATTCATTCAGCAGGTCTACATTGTAGATAATGCCGTAGCTTTCATTTGCGAACGGTACCGCTGCTACCTCAACGCCCTCCATAGACAGGCAGTTCGCTGTGGAATGCTCTGCGATGAAGCTGCCGGACAGATCGTAGCAGTACTGACCCCAGTTGTCCAGCCAGGACTGGTTCTCTACCTGGAACAATGTCGGTGCTTCCGACTTTGCAATCTCAGATGTAAGTGTCTATTCATATGTACCGGATGCTGCTGTAACAACTGTTACTTCAACGCCTGTCTGCTCTGTGTAGGAAGCTGCCAGTTCCTGCCACTGCGCATCTACTTCCGGCTTGTAGTTCAGATAGTAAACACTTCCACCCTCTGCTGCTGCCTGTGCTCCGAAGAGACTCACTGCCATTGCCGCCATCGTTGCTGCCGCTGCCATCTTTTTCGTTTTCATTTCTTTTCCTCCTTTTAATTTGCAATCTGTTCATTTGATTGCTTTGATTGATAACGTTGTCGTTATCGTTTCCGTTATCGTTTCCGTTATCGTTGTCGGTAACGTTTTCGTAATTTTATATTAGCACACTTATCACAGTTTGGCAACAAGAATTTTCCTGTTTTCCGTAAGATTGTTAAATGATCACAATTTAGCCATACGGTTTTTGTGCAATTTTACAAATCATCCTGGCACCCAGGTTCCGTCTCAGCAGCCGGAACTTCATTTGTTCATCATGCGTCGGAAGAAGTCGCATTCTTCATCGTTGCACTTCTGCCCTTCCGGTTCCTGGATCGTGACATGGAAAACATGGTAGAGCGGGTTCTCTTTCGAACCGTATAGCTTGTACTCGTAATACACACCATTCTTCTTCAGCGCCTCTTCCATAAACTGTGCCTGCGGTCTGCAGAAGTCTCCTACAGCCGTCATCAAATAAACCGGCGGGTATGCTGCGGTAACATGATCCGGCGAGTTCACAAGCATCTGCTCCTTTGCAGAACCATGCTCAGGCAGCAGATCCTCCTGAATCAATTCCGCATCCTGCGATTCATGAAGCAGCTCGTTATGACCGAACAGCACATATGCTCCACAGTTAAGTGCCACAGCCGTCGGCACAAAACCATGCGGAACCTTAAAAGAGAATTCCGCCGCATACTCCGGATTTGTACAGATGGCAGCATACAGCCCTGCAAGATTACCGCCCGCGGAATCGCCGACAAAAAAGACATGCTCCATGTCCAGCTCGTATTCTTCATGATGTTCATACATCCATGCTATCACGGAATTCATATCCTCCAGCGCTGCCGGGAATTTTGCTTCCGGTGCCAGACGGTATGTAAAATTCACCACTGCGAACTTTCTCTGCGCAAGTGACATTCCGTAAAACTGATACAGTTCCTTGTCCCCATATACCCAGCCGCCGCCATGGACGTTTACAATTACCGGCAGCTTGCCATCCGCTGCCTTTGGGCGATAAACATCCAGCAGATTCCACACCGGATCATTCCCATACTGCAAATTATCAAAGCGCCGGATATCCTCCGGGGTTGTAAGTCCCGCATCGCGCTTTGCATCACCCGCTTTCCATTCCACTCTGACCCTGTCACTTTTCTTCGACATATTACTTTCCTTTCCGCATAATTGCTTATTCTTTCTGTTTTTCTTTATCAATATTGTACGAGTTGCCGGACAAACGGCCCGGTGTCCACTTGTCCTTTGGGCTTATTGTATAAAAAAACTGCTGAGTTTGCAATAAATTTTTACTTCATTTTTATAAAAACAATAGAGTTTGCCTGCTGTGTGTGCTATACTGCTACATAACACAATAATGCCATGGTCAAAAGATCATGTGTTTCACGTTTACGTGAGGAAATCCGAAAACATCATAATCATAGTATCAGGAGGCAGAATCATATGAAAACAATTGTAAATGTTGATGTCGGCACAAAAAAAGGCTATCATGTTCCTTCCCGTGTTAAAAACCGGGATTTTGTCAGCATCATGCGTCAGTATTTTATAGAAGAAGACAGCGTCTCTTTTCTGACGGAAACTTATCTGGGCAGCCAGGCGGTCATAAAAGTATCGTTTGCCGCTGAAAATGTTTTCCGTCTCCAGATGTTTCCATTTTGCCGGGAGGATGTCCGGCTGAATGCTGTTTTTGATTTTCCGGAATATCATGCCTTTACCGTCACAGAGGATGATCTTTTTGTACATGTCCGTACAGCACGCCTTTCCCTTTCCTTCCGCAAATGTCCGTGGGAGCTTTCTGTCTCACTGGATGGCATTCCGCTCACCGGGGAACATATTAAGGATTTTGACGTAGACCAGAAGTACAAGGCGATGCCGCTCGGATTTTCCTGCGACCCGGCAACCGGACAGGTGACAGGTGCCTATGATACCTTCTATATGCACGTCGACGAAGCCTTCTATGGTTTCGGAGAAAAATTCACCGGGTTTAATAAGCGCGGTCAGCGTGTGACTGTCTGGCAGAAGGACGCGCTCTCCACAAATTCAGACTGGTCCTACAAGGGAATGCCATATTTTATGAGCTCCTACGGATACTCTGTGCTGCTGAACACCTTTACCAGAACAGAATTTGATATGGGCGCAGGCTCCGGCGTGTCCTACACAATGTCCTCCTGTGATCCCTATCTGGATTATTATGTATTCTGCAACCGCAGCTATAAAGGGCTGATCCGGGATTATACTGCTCTGAGCGGACGTTCCCCCATGATTCCCAAATGGGCATTCGGTTTCTGGATGTCCAAAATGAGTTACATGAACCGGGAAGAGGTAGAAACCGTCGTAAAGCGCGCCGGTAAATTCGGCATGTCCATGGATGTCATTCACATTGACGGCTGGCAGACTGCCGGAACAGACGGTCTGCTTGAATTCGATGAACAGCGCTTTCCGAACCCCGGGGAAATGATCACACAGCTCAACAAAAACGGTGTGCAGCTTTCTCTGTGGATGTATCCGTACATTTTAAAATACATCGGCAAAACAGTAAATCCAGAATTTGAAAAGCTGGAAAGTCTCGGCTATCTTGTCAAAAACACCGAAGGCAGCACCTGCGTATTTGCCCTTTCTGAGGGTGACGGCGATGTCAAGGGTATGGTAACAGGTGCCGTGGATTTCACAAATCCGGATGCCGCTGCATACATGAAGCAAAAAATCCGCAGACTGATGGAGCTTGGTGTCGGTGTCATTAAGACAGACTTCTCCGAAGAAATCCCGGAAACAGCCGTGTTCTTTGACGGAACAACCGGAAAGGAAACGCACAATAAATATCCGCTGCTCTACGCTAAAACCATCTACGAGGCATCAGCTGAAGTAAAGCATGCACATCAGCAAAAGGCGATGCTCTGGGGACGCAGCGGTTATGCCGGAAGCCAGAATTATCCGGCAAACTGGGCAGGTGATTCCTCTACCCATAAAAATAATCTCGCCGCGATTCTGCGCGGAGGTCTGAGTATCGGTATCAGCGGTGTCTCCTTCTGGGGCTTTGATATCGGCGGTTTCTACAACTGCGACTATGAGGGCAACCGCACAAAACCGACAGATGAAGAATACGTAAGGAGTGCCCAGATGGGACTTCTCAGCCCTCTGAGCCGCAGCCACGGGCAGGCAACTCCGCGGGAACCGTGGGAGTATTCCCCCGAAGCACAGAAAGCCTTTTTAAAAATCAATAAATTCCGCTACCGCCTGTTCCCGTATCTGTACAGCATCGCCTGTGAAACCTGCCGGACCGGTGTGCCCATGATGCGCGCAATGCTTCTGGAATTCCCGGAGGATCTGAGCGCACGCGATATTTCCACCCAGTATATGCTGGGAGACGCGCTTCTTGTTGCCCCGGTTTTCGACCAGCAGGTGCAGCATGTATACCTGCCCGCCGGAAGCTGGATCAACTGGAATACCAAAGAACGTATTACCGGAGCGGTATGGACCCTGGAGAACTGTCCATTGGATGAGCTGCCTCTTTATTTCCGTGAAAATTCAGTTCTGCCGCTTTTAGACCAGGCAGGCATGCATTCCCCGGAAACCTTTTTCGAAAATTATACCATCTATATGAATCTGGTCAGTGAAATTCATGCCACGCTGTATACTGATAATGAAGAGAAGGCAGAAACCGGACCGGACACGGATTTTGCGTCCGGTATCACACATACGCTTGACGCCAGATTGTGCGGCACAAAGGCTGTCATTGAAACAACGCTGGTGTGCCCCGGCTTTGTGATTTATGCACCGGAAGCGCTCACGGAAGTCACCGTAAACGGAAAACCCTGCCGCTTTCTTGCGGAGAGCGGACGCTGCCGCGTAACTCTGTAAAACAGTGCACAATATATCCGGGCCGGCACACGGCATCCTCTGCAGGTGTGCCGCCCGTCTTTACTGCCCGGAGCCGGAAGCTGGCACGGATTATCGCTGCGTCCCGCTCTCCTGCGCAAGGTAAACATCATATATTTCCGCCAGAGACGCGCCGGGCGCACACACGTGATCCTGCACAGCCGCCGCCTGGACAGGGATCTGCAGCGCATCATCTGCTATTAGTTCTCCCTCCAGATAATTGACAAGCGTTACGCTCTCAAACAGCGGCGCGGTCTTTTCTCCCGGCTTTATGATCTGCCGGTAGCCATACACATAGTTTATGCTATCCTGCACCCTTTCGGATGAAATCCGTTCCCAGTCCTCAGCCACAGAAAAAGAAAACAGTCCAATATCTGCTGCCGGTTCCTTTCTGTGTGTCTGCGGATTTACCACAGAAATGTGCTTTACCGGCACGGACACGCACAGAAAGATCCAGATATCACTCTCCCCCGTATTTATTGCCGTCGGATTTTTCGGCACAACGCTCCCCGGTATAAGCCCTGTTGCTCTCTCCGGCTTCCAGGCTGGTTCTGTCAATTCAATATCAACCAGGCCAGGCGTAATCAGATTGGCAAGTGCCTTCGGACGCGCTGTAAGATAAGCATTTGTCAGTCCGGAGGATGCCGCAAAAAGAGACACTCCAAGAAATGCCGCTGCTACCTTTTCTGTTTTCATCGCATTGTCACCCCCTTTTCGCGTATATTCAGCACATTTGTAACAATCATTTTTATCAGCAAAAGCCACAAAAGTAATCCGGCAAGCAAAAGCTTTTCCCCGATCCCGCCAAAGAGTGTGGCAGCATAACCCAGATACGGTACAAAAAACCGGACAACGCCCATCAGCTCCGCCTTATGTACCCATCTTCCGTCCGGTGTCTCATTGGCATCTCCCTTTGTAACAAGCGCCTGCTCTGCCTCATCTTTTTCAACAACCCGGTGTGTGACATATACATTTCCCGCACCTGACCGGTAAGTAACCACATCACCCACGCGGATCCTTTCAAATGGTTCTTCTCTCACATATACAGCACTTCCCACCGGGATTTCCGGCATCATGCTGGGACTGAGCACCGTATAAACATGCATTCCAAAGATCTGCGGCGCTGCCACCGCTGTTACAATCAAAAGAAGCATTACCAGCAGGCAGTCAGTCATCATTTTTAAAATTCTCATACTCCTTCCTCCTGTCCCTCTGTTCCGCCCATACTGCGATCGCTGCCGCAAGCCCGCTTGCCGCAAACAGCGCTGCCCACATCATAATACGCGTACCGTCCCCCGTCACCGGAACCTTCATCTCTGTCACAGTTCCATCCTCTCCAAGGGCAGAAAAAATCCACGTTACCTTTCCGGTCAGTTTCTGAAAACGATTGTCCATCTCCGGTGAGAGATGCAGATTTACAATTAGGGTCCGGCCGTGCCCGGCCGCAAACTTCCCCAGGCTGATATCCTGCTGCATAGAGGTGCTGCCCTGTCCGGTTGTACCCGCACCGCAAACCGCACCCTGGTAGAGCAGCCTTCCGTTCTCCGTAATCTCTACCTGCGCGTATTCTGTGAGAAGCCGGCGCACCAGTAACGCCTGCTCTGCACTCATCTTTTCCTGTCCGCTCTGCTCTGCACGAAGGAAAATCTCCACCGCTTCCGTACTCTTATTTTCCACCAGAATTTTCTGCGTGCGCCCGCATCCCGGTGTCAGATTTTTAAAAGCAGCAAACAGATCAGTATTTTTTGTATTCGTCGTAAATCCCTGCGTTCTGCCAAGATACGTGACCGTCGTTTTTTCGGATGCCGCAGCTTCCGGAAATACAATGCCAAGTTCCTCCATGCTGACATTCCACACAGACGCCGCTTCACGATCTGCCTGCACCGATTCCAGGCTGATAATGATTTCCGCATCCTTACTTTTGTACGCATTTCCTGCTTCCGCAGAAAGCGTGTAAGCTTCCATCAGTGGCTCCTTTGTCGTCTCCCCCGCATGCAAAATCTCTTTATAATAGAACCAGCCGTCCTCCCGCTGTTCCCACAGGCGGCTGTTGAACGTGATCCGGATCATATCTGGATCCAGCCCTTCCTGAACCTGCAGCCTTCCGTCTGCGTCCCGTATCCCGAATTCCTTCTTCACTGAAACGCGCACAAGGATATCCACTGTGCCCTCATTTTTCACATGCACCTTTTTTTCCACACTCTCCGAAGGATTCACATGCGCAGGTAACTCATACGTTTCCACAATCTGCGCTTTGTAGGACGCCATCGTAAGCACATTATCCGTCCTGCTCCGGATACTCCAAAACGCATATCCCATAAATGTCACCGACAGGGCAAACAACACCGTCAGTAAAAATACTCCGATTTTCCTTCCCATATACCTTTCTCCACATTACTTACTGTCGGCTGCCGAATTTCCCTCTGCCTGCAATTCCATATCGAGCGCCGCCAGCGCTTCCTTCTGCCCGGCAAATCCGGATGCCTGTATTGCTTCTGCCTTCACAATAATCTGAAAATCTCCGAGCGTCCGGATCTGTTCATTTTTCCATTCCGCAGGCAGAGCAAGCGCCGTAAACAGCACTGCCTGCTCCCCAATCTTTAGTATTCCTTTTCCGTCATCTCCCATATAATTGCAGACGATCTCATTATCCGTTGAACGATCCTTATCAATCTCAAATAACGGATTAATCATCGGCAGAGTCTCCAGCTCTGCCAGAAAATAACCCGGAATCCGCCCCTGCACCAGCTTTTTTGCTGTGCCTGCCTGCTCGTAAGAGCCTGTATACGTACTGTCATAGCGGATCATGGTTTTCATCAGTGACAGACGCCCGGCATCTGTAACCGGTGTTCCGCTTCCATCCGCCAGCAGGATCCGCATACGGGCATAGCACGGCTCCTCGCCGTTTTTTGCCGGAGTGATGTTCTTTACCGTCGGATTTTTGTACACACTGTACCCGGGATAAACGTTCACACCGTCCCCTTCCTCCGGGTTCCAGTCCGGCTCCTGCAGTCCGATTTCCAGATCACCGACCGTAAATGTATTTGTCAGGCTCTGACGGCTGGTCAGATATGCCAGCGTCCCCTGTATACCGACAAACATCAGTACCAGCAGCACTGCCGCGATACCTGCTGTTTTTATCTTATTTTTCTTCGAATTTGTCCTTTTCATACGGTTTCCTCCCATGCTTCCTTCATTGTATTATTCCCGCACTGTACCGCTTCCGCATACACCAGAATATCAAACGGCGGAATTTTATCTGTGCCTTGTTTTATTGTGACCCTGTCAAACAATGTGCCGGTCTGCCCTCCCGGCTGCAGCCGCTCCTGCCAGTAATAATAACCGTCCTCCCCGTCCCGCCATCCCGGATTGATGGCAAGCGCATCACAACAATCTTTCGCATCGCTGTCGGTAAAATGAACGGCGGCGCGCACATAACAGTCAATATCAGAACTACTGCATATCCGCGGCGCTTTTATAATGACATTTCCCGGTGTAACCTCTCCGGGCGGTTCAAACCTTTCATCAATCGTGATATCTACGGAGGATACCCCGAAGTTATTTGCCGCATCGTCCTGTGCGGTCAGATAGGCATAGGACACCCCTGCACCTACGCCCAGTATGAGCGCACCTGCCAGCATGGCAATTATCATGTTTTTCATTTTTCTGTTCACATTCCTTTCTGTTTTGATTTACATTTCTCTGAGTCTCTGGCGGATTCGCCGGAAATTGATATGGAAAAAGACTTTTCCATCGACTTCTCCTGCATTATAGCACAGTATGTTCTGTATTGCAAGTATTTATTTGCATTTTATTTGTATGTGTATCATATTATTTATTTCTTCTGGCATGAGCCGTCCCTGAATGGCATAAAATAAACAAATCATACTGGAGTATTTCTCATGAAAAAGCTTTCCCTTGCTCTGATTCCTGCCGGCTGCCTGCTGCTTTGCGCCGCCTTACGCTATCATAATGCCGTTGATGCGCAAAAGGCTTCCGGCGAGTTCCAGTCTTTTACACAAACGATGTTCCAAAAGGAAATCACTGCCAGCACGCTCACACTGCACTACACACTGGAAAATCCCACTGATTACGGCATCACCGATTACCAGGTGACATATGGAAACACGGAGAATATCTCTCTGGTATCTGACGGATCCCCCTCCACGCAGCAATATCTGCAGATGCTCTCTGAAATTTCCTACAGTGATCTCTCTTTACAAAATCAGATTACCTATGATGTCCTTCTGCTCAGTCTGGAAAATGAAAAAAAAGCAGAAACCTTCGCATTGTACAGTGAACCGCTCGGTCCAACCATCGGCGTGCAGGCCCAGCTTCCCATATTGCTTTCGGAATACACTTTTTCCGACAAGGCAGACATCGGAGAATACCTCAGTCTGATTGCCCAGACGGACATCTACTTTTCTTCTCTGGTAAAATTTGAACGCGCCCGTTCTGCCGCCGGTCTTTTTATGAGTGATAAAAACGCCGACGCTATTCTTGCGCAATGCCGCTCCTTTATTGGCTCCGGCGATACCCAGAGCAATCTGCTGGTAACCATTTTTAATGAAAAGCTGGATACGCTGGATTTTCTGTCTGCCAAAGAAAGAGCACAGTTCAAAGCGGAGAACCGCAAAGCAGTGGCAAACCATGTAATTCCTGCCTATGAGCTTCTGATTGAAGGACTGGAAACGCTAAAGGGCACCGGGCAGAATGAAAATGGTCTCTGTTACCTGCCCGCCGGAAAAGCGTACTATGAATATCTGATACAGAGCTCTGCCGGCTCTTATCTCCCTGTCGACGCAGTTGAACGGCGCATCCGCAAGCAGCTCTCCGATGATATTCTTGCCTGCCGTGAGCTGCTCTCCCAATATCCGGATGCCGCCTCCGGTACCGGTCCGGAGGGAATTCTTACAGACCCGGAAGAAATTCTGGCAGACCTGCAGCAAAAAATGAACGCCGATTATCCAGCCGCCCCAAAAACAACTTACTCCGTGAAATATGTACATAAATCCCTGGAGGATTTTTTAAGCCCTGCTTTTTATCTGACACCGCCCATCGATAATCTGGATGCAAACGTCATTTATATCAACCGCGCAGGCGTCTCTTCTCCACTGGAGCTGTATACCACGCTTGCGCATGAGGGATATCCCGGGCATCTCTACCAGACTATCAGCTCCGGGAAATATCTGGATCCGGTACGCTCTCTCTTTTCCTTCGGAGGCTATACCGAAGGATGGGCAACCTATGTAGAAATGGGAAGCTACAGCTATGCTCTGCCCGGCTCCGCCTCTGTTTCCGCAAAAGCAAGCGCCGAATACAGACGTCTGAACCGTTCTGTGATGCTCGGTCTTTCCTCGCTTCTGGACATCTGCATCCATTACCACGGCTACACACGTGAACAGACCGCCGCTTTTCTGCAAAGTCTGGGCTTTACAAATACGGACAGCGCTGACGCTATTTTCAACGCCATCATTGAAGCGCCCGCAAATTATATGAAATACTATCTCGGATATCTGAGTTTTCTGGATCTGCGCAGCTACTGTGAGGGAACCTGGCCAGAAGCTTTTAATCTGAAGGATTTCCATAAACAGATCCTGCAGATTGGCCCGTCGCCGTTTCCTGTACTGGAAAAATATATGAAGCTGTACTATAACTCAAAAGATTAGCTTTTTTCTTTTGCAAAAATGTGGTATAGTGTATTTCATAACGATTACCATTTACAGTGAGGAACAATTATGCCAAAATCAAAAGCAAAATACAGCGGAAGACTGCGCCCCTACCTGGCATGGCCGGTAGTCACGGCGATTCTGTTCTGCATCTTATCTTTTATTATATTTTTTATGGATGTGAAGGCGGGAATTGTCGCTGTCATCTTTACACTGTGCTACCTTGCGGTGGTGGTTTTTCTGGTGCTCGCATATAAACCAAAGGTGATGACGGATCTTGTATCCTTCGCCGCACAATACGGGCAGGTACAGAAGCAGATGCTCGATGAATTTTCCATTCCCTACGGGGTGCTTGACATAGACGGAAAAATTATCTGGATGAACCAGCACATGCGCATGTTGCTTGAAAAAAGCAATCGCTACCACAAGAGCATCACAAATCTGATTCCGGAAATTACCCCCAGCCAGCTTCCCCAGTCACGCGATCCGGTCTCTTTTGAATTCCGTATGAATGACCACGATTACCGTGCAGAGCTGAAACGTATCCGCATTGACGAATGGCATGCTTCCACCGACCTGATGTCCATTCCGGAGGAACAGTGTTATCTGCATACCATTTATATTTTTGACAATACAGAGCTGAAAAAGGCGATCCGCGCTAACGAAGAGCAGCGTCTGGTGGTTGGTCTGATCTACATCGACAACTATGACGAGGTGCTTGACAGTACGGATGACGTGCGCCGTTCGCTCCTGCTCGCTCTTGTCGACCGGAAGATCGATAAATTTATCAGCAACCATCACGGTATCATGAAAAAGCTGGATAAGGATAAATACTACATCATTATGAAGCAGAAGTATCTTGATATTTTGAAAGCAAACCGCTTTTCATTGCTGGAGGATATCAAGACACTTAATATCGGCAATGATATGCGGCTGACCTTAAGCATCGGCATCGGTGAAAACGGTTCCAGCTACATTGAGACGTATGAATTTTCCCGCGCTGCTATTGACCTCGCCCTCGGGCGCGGCGGTGACCAGGCAGTTGTAAAAACCCCGGATGGTATTTCCTATTACGGCGGCAAATCACAGCAGATGGAAAAAAATACCCGCGTAAAAGCACGTGTAAAAGCCCAGGCGCTGCGGGAGTTTATCAGCACGCGGGATGACGTGATTATCATGGGACACAAGGTAACAGACATCGACACCTTCGGCGCTGCCGTCGGCATTTACCGGGCGGCGCGGGTGCTTGGCAAGCGTGCCTACATTCTGATTGATGAAAACAGCACATCCATCCGCCCGTACTTAAACCTGTTCCGCGAGAATAAAGAATACGAATCCGATATGTTCATCAACCACCGCGATGCCGAGGAACTGGTGGACAACGATACCCTGCTGGTCGTAGTCGACACAAACCGTCCGAGCAATTCGGAATACCCGGAGCTTCTGGAGCGCTCCCGCACGATCGCAGTGCTCGACCATCACCGCCAGAGCAGCGAAGTCATCAAAAATGCGACGCTCTCTTACATTGAGCCATACGCTTCCTCTGCCTGCGAAATGGTAGCGGAAATCCTGCAGTATTTTGACGACGGCGTGAAACTCACCAACATTGAAGCGGATTGCCTGTATGCCGGTATTATCGTCGACACCAACAATTTTGTGGCAAAGACCGGCGTGCGCACCTTCGAGGCCGCTGCCTATCTGCGCCGCTGCGGTGCAGATGTCACAAAAGTCCGCAAGATGATGCGCAATGATATGACATCTTACAAAGCGCGCGCGGAGGCTGTGCGTCAGGCTGAGCTATATCTGGACAACTATGCCATCAGTATCCTTCCGTCTACGGGGCTCGACAGCCCGACGATAGTAGGCGCACAGGCGGCAAATGAGCTGCTGAATATTACCGGTGTAAAGGCTTCCTTTATACTGACTTCGTACAACAATCAGATCTATATCAGCGCCCGCTCCATTGATGAAGTTAATGTGCAGATCATTATGGAACGTATGGGCGGCGGCGGACACATGAACATAGCCGGCGCGCAGTTGAAAAATGTGACGCCGCAGCAGGCTGTAGACAAATTAAAAGAAACCCTTCAGACCATGAAAGGCGAAGGAGCAATTTAAGGAGGAAAATTATTATGAAAGTAATTTTATTACAGGATGTAAAATCTCTTGGAAAAAAAGGTGACACGGTAAATGTGAGCGACGGTTACGCACGCAACATGCTTTTCCCGAAAAAACTCGGCGTAGAAGCTACCGCAAAAAATATGAATGATCTGAAACTGCAGAAAGCAAACCAGGCAAAAGTAGCACAGGAGCAGCTTGATGCCGCAAAGGCTTTTGCAGAAGTAATCAATAAAAAAGAAGTTGTCGTTTCCATTAAGGTAGGCGAGGGCGGGAAAACCTTTGGCTCTGTCTCCTCTAAGGAAATCGCTGAAGCAGCAAAGGCGCAGCATGACCTGGATATTGATAAAAAGAAGATCCAGCTTGTTTCCCCAATTAAGGCCCTCGGCACCACGTCCGTTCCGGTAAAGCTTCACCCACAGGTGACGGCCGAGCTGAAGGTAACTGTAAAAGAAGCATAGAAGGATAAATTATTATGGAAGAATCTCTGATCAAGCGCGTCATGCCGCACAGCCCGGAGGCTGAGCAGTCGGTCATCGGCTCCATGATCATGGACACCGATGCGATTCTCACCGCGTCGGAAATTATTACCAGCGATGATTTTTATCAGAAACAGTTCGGTGTTCTTTTTGACACGATGGTCGAGCTTTATAATGAAGGAAAGCCGGTCGATCTTGTCACGCTGCAGGATCGCCTGCTGCAAAAGGACGTACCTCCGGAAATATCCAGCCTGGAATTTGCCAAAGATCTGCTGGATACATTCTATACTTCCGCCAATGTGCGCCATTACGCAAACATTGTGCGCGACAAAGCAACGCTGCGCCGTCTGATCCGTGCGAATGAGGAAATCGCAAACACCTGCTACGCGGGCAAAGAAGCCACCGAGGATATCCTCGCAGATACGGAAAAGCGCATTTTTGATATTGTCCAGCAGAACACCTCCGGGGATTTCGTTCCCATTAAGGATGTCGTTCTGAATGCACTCGACAAAATAGAGCTTGCCTCAAAAACAAAGGGAAACGTTACCGGCATTCCCACCGGCTTTATCGATCTCGATTATAAAACTGCAGGATTTCAGCCTTCCGACCTAATTCTTGTGGCAGCGCGTCCTTCCATGGGAAAAACAGCACTGGTGCTGAACATCGCCCAGCATATGGCATTCCGTGAGAATGTAACGGTCGCCGTATTCAGTCTGGAAATGTCAAAGGAGCAGCTCGTTAACCGACTGCTCTCTCTGGAATCCCGCGTTGATTCCCAGTCTATCCGTACCGGAAACCTCTCTGATGAGGACTGGGCAAAGCTGATCGAGGGTGCCGGAGTAATCGGACAATCCAACCTTATCATCGACGACACCCCCGGTATTTCCGTTATGGAGCTGCGCAGTAAATGCCGCAAATACAAGATGGAGCATAATCTGGGTATCATCATCATAGACTATTTACAGCTTATGACAGGGAGCAGGCGCTCCGAATCCAGGCAGCAGGAAATCTCCGATATCTCCCGCTCCCTCAAAGCAATCGCGCGTGAACTGAACGTTCCAGTCGTCGCCCTCTCACAGCTTTCCCGTGCCGTCGAGCAGCGTCCCGACCATCGCCCGATGCTCTCCGACCTGCGTGAATCCGGCGCCATCGAGCAGGATGCCGACGTCGTAATGTTCATCTACCGCGACGACTACTACAACAAAGACACCGCCAAGCCCAACGTAGCGGAAATCATCATAGCCAAGCAAAGAAACGGTGCCATCGGCACCATCGAACTCGCCTGGCTCCCGCAATACACCAAATTCGCAAACATGCGTAAGTAGAGCCATGCAAGGACGGCGGCAGAAACAGCCGTACATGCTTGCATGCAAAAGGCTGGTTATGCCGGTGTACTTATAGGGCGAAGCCCGGTCATCGAGATGGAGCGCAGCGGAATCGAGATGACGGCATGGCTCGTTGAGCCTCTCAGAATCTGCGTCGTGCCTGCATACATGCAGATTCCGGCAAACTTGGACGTATAGGGCGAAGCCCGGTCATTGACGCATTGAGCACTTAGCGAGGTCTTTTCGAGCTTAGTGCGAAAGTGTGCAGAGCAGATGAAGCGAGTTAACGAGCGGAATCGAGATGACGGCATGGCTCGTCAGAGCCCGTTGCGGATATCGCGTCGTGCCTGCACGTAAGCAGATGTTTTCTGTGTGAGGTATCCTCTTGTCATATTTTTCTCAAACTACAAAGGCAGGAACGCTGCACAACCCGCAGCTCCCTGCCTTAAATTTTTTCCTTCACATTGCACTTCAGCCGGTCGGTTCCACCATGTATGTATGGGGCGGCGGCTGGAACGAATCCGACACCGGTGCCGGACGCGAAGCATGTACCCTCGGTATCAGCCCGCGTTGGAGTGCATTTGCGCAGAAGCAGACCGCCTGCTACGACTTTCATACCACGCGCTATCAGATTCACGACGGGCTTGACTGTTCCGGTTATGTCGGCTGGTGCCTCTATAATTTATTCCATACACCCCTGCCCGATGCCGGTCAGCATTTTACGCACTCTCATGCGATAACCGCCGACGCAGACCACTCCTGCATTCACGCAGAAAATGCCTCCCGTGCTCCTTTCAAAGATACCCCACCCTGCGGCTATGTCATGCCGGCATACCAGATGGCAGCCAGCTTTGCTGCCCGCGGCTGGGGAGCCTTCATTCCAAGTGATCGCGTAACCGATTATCACACCGGAGATATCATGAGCACACGCGGACACGTCTGGATCGCCGTCGGGCAGTGCAGTGACGGCAGCATCGTCCTGCTTCACTCCAGCCCGCCCGGTGTCCGGCTCTGCGGCACGCC
This sequence comes from Lachnospiraceae bacterium UBA7225, assembly GCA_002473385.1. Classification (GTDB taxonomy): domain Bacteria; phylum Bacillota; class Clostridia; order Lachnospirales; family Lachnospiraceae; genus Marvinbryantia. Next base: position 2,579 of record DKTR01000123.1, on the reverse strand, counting down.
CCGGTCAGCCAAAACAACCGCCATTCGTCCTATCGACAGCCAGGCAATCCGCCTTGCCAGCCATTACATGCGCACATACTATCCGGACTGGTACAGCCGCTATCCAGACTGCTCCTGTGACAACAGCTACCTTCGCGATTACGACCAGATGCGATGGGATACGTCCGGAAATTCTGTCCTCACAGACCCAGACGGTTTCCAGCAAATGTCTGCCGCCTCCGTACTGGAAAACCTCTTTCACCAATGAAGTAAGTTTTCATAAAGTGGTATCCTGCCTCGGACTTTTATTTCCAGGCTTTCAGATATTCCTCCACCGAACGCGTCATTTCCCTGGAGAAATCAGAATTGTATTTTCTCTTACAGAATGCCTGCGCCCATTCCTCAAAGCTGCGATTCCTGGTCTCTTTCTCAAACATATGGCGAAGCTCTGCTCCATCTCTCCTGTGGTAGACATTTTCCTGCACAATGTCCTCCAGACGGCAGCGCTCCGGCTTCGGGCGCTCCTTCTGCTGCTGTGTGGGATAGCCAAAAACAACCATTGCTGCCGGAAATACATAGTCCGGAAGCTGCAGCAGCTCTCTGTGTAGCTCGCACTGCTCCATGATATCTCCAATATAGCAGGAACCAATTCCGAGGCTCTGCGCTGCAACGACCGCATTCTGTGCGGCAATCACCGTATCCGTTACCGCCAGCATCAGATCTCCCGCTCCCGGCTTCCGGGGCTGTGCGCCTCCCTCTGCAAACGTATCCACCCACTTCTGATAATCTGCACAGAAAATCAGTACCATCGCCGCCTTCGCAATAAACGGCTGGTGATCACAGCTCCCGGCAAGCTGTTCCTTCAGCTTCTGGTCCGTAATGTCCAGAATCGTATACATCTGCTGATTTCCAGCCGTCGGCGCTTCCATTGCCGACTGCAGAATCAGCCGCCTGTCCTCTGGTGATATGGGGCATTCTTCATAAACACGCACCGACTTTCGCTCCCGCAGCGACCGGATAATCTCATTCATATAAATCCTCCCCTCCATTCCATATTTCTGCCCTCCATTATATACTTTCTTCATTTTCTGCACAAAGCGCCAAAATCTTTCAACAGCTTATTTCCTTTCGACATCCGCTCCGGATGCCACTGTACGACATAAACATTTAACGACTGATGCTCCAACGCTTCCACAATACCATCTTTTGCCCGCTGAGTTACTCTCAGATCCTTTCCTATTTTTGCTGGTGCCTGGTGATGAAAGCTAAAGACACTAAGACTTTTTCCATACAACGTTCCAATTCGGGATCCTGATTCGATTTTTGTGGAATGATAGACTCCGCGGTGGTTACGGATATTCTGCTTCAGCGTTCCGCCGAAATATACATTTATCATCTGCATACCGCGGCAGATGCCAAGCACCGGCTTTTTTGCCTTCACAAACTTATCCAACAGTTCATACTGCAGCCTGTCGAGCGAATTATTAATCCCGACACTGCCTTTATTCTTCGCGTGATACCTGGCAGGATTAATGTCTGTGCCACCTGGAAGGATCAACCCATCATAGGAAGAAACTTTTACATTGGATGATTTCACAATCACCCCGTTTATACCCACTTTCTTTAATGCCGTCACCACCGCCTGTGCTTCTCCGGGACTGCTGTGCGCAACCGCAATTTTTAGCCCTTTCTGAACAGCCACTTTGCATTTATATGTTTTTTTGCCAACCCTTGCCGTTATATATGCCGTCCCGGTTCCCTTTGCTGTCAGCTTTGCTTTATAAGCTGAATACTTTCTGACTGTGACAATTTTCTTGTCAGAAGTCGACCAGACCGGCTTTGTTTTTGTTCCGGAAACACTTAAATAAGCGCTCTTTCCCTTTATCATTGCCAAACTTGATTTATTAATCTTAGCTGCCCCTGCAGGAACCGCACAAACCCAAATCATGCACAGCAGCAATACTATACCAGCCAGCCAATACTGTTTTCTTTTCTGTTTCATACTCCTCACTCACCCATTTTTTCCACTTGTTTTTCTATTATCTCTCTTCCTTTACAATTATTGTAAAATGCAAAACGGCGACTGTAAAGCACTAAAATTTTTATTTTAGAAGGTGCATTGAAAAGCAGCTGCAGGCACAATATATTCTTCGAGGTCATTCTCTGCCTGTAAAGTAGATACCGCGATATAATATTTCCATGGTTCCATATCATTACAGGTGCTGACATCAAATACACCCGCCATATAAGCAAACATTCTCTGAAAGTGATAAGAAGAACAGCAGGCAATCTGCCCAAGCTTTCCATAATCAATTTCCTCCATTGCAACAAAAAAACCTCCAAAAACCGGAAAACCAGTATTTGAAGGTTTCTTCTTTGCTTGTCCTATAATTGGATATTAGTCCTGCACGTACGGCATAATTGCCAGATGTCTTGCACGCTTAATTGCTACAGTAAGCGCTCTCTGGTGCTTTGCACAGGTTCCTGTAATTCTTCTCGGGAGAATTTTTCCTCTCTCAGAAACGTATTTCTTTAATTTTGCAACGTCCTTGTAATCAATTTCGTTGTTCTCTTTGCCGCAGAATACGCAGACTTTCTTT
>DKTR01000136.1 GCA_002473385.1 Lachnospiraceae bacterium UBA7225 | reverse complement strand
TTGGTAGAGCGCTGCGTTCGGGACGCAGAGGTCGCAGGTTCAAATCCTGTCGCATCGACTATAAAAAGGCGGATACTGGAAGTATCCGCTTTTTTGCAGTCTAACGGAAGAAAATGTATCTGAGATTTCTGGTGGAACGACTGCTGGCGTTCGGGCGCAGAGGGTGCTGCGTGCCGGTGGCACGCGTTTAGCACCGACCGGAGCGAAGCGCAGACCGCAGGTTCAAATCCTGCCGCGTCGACGACAAATCAGTATTTCATGCGCCAGCCGGAATGATATTTATTTTTAAGCGAACCGCCTGCCAGCTTTCCCCACCCCAGAGGATAGCCGTTTACACAGACAAGCTGCCAGCCCTTTCTTCCGGCTTCCGCCAGATCACCCACGTCAATGGTCTCGCCCTTTAAATACTTTATGACGCGCTCATCACGATAATCCAGGTCGATCATGGCTGCGTATGTGTCTTTTTTCAGTGCCATGGCAAACGACTGGCTCGGCTCGAAACGGTCTTTTTTCACTTCCCCAAGGTAAAGCCCATTGCGCAGAAAAACAAGACCTTTATTTTCTCTGGTCTCCTCCGGTACATAATATGCCTGTCCCCGGCGGATTTCCAGCCGCGATGTATCTAGCGGCATGGTAACATCCCGCAAAAATTCTTCCAGAATCTCCGTCTCTGCTTTCGATGCAGCCGCAGCTTTCCTTTGCACCTCGCCCTGTCTGTTTTTCCGTCTGTCTTTACGCTGACCGTCAGCCGGACCGCCTATCCGGCTTTCTGTCCGTTCCGTCATTCCCATGCTCCGGTCACAGACCAGGGTGTCTGCCCTGTCTCCACTGACCGCCGGATTTTTCTTGCGCAGCAGTGCAAGGAAATGTCCCTCTCCGGACATTTTATGCGGGAAGATATGCACACATTTTCCTAAATCCGCATACTTCCCTTCAAATGCATCTGATGTGTTCTGCATTTCTGCTGCATTCATCCATTCCGGGTCTGCTGCAGCCGGAATGCCCGGTGAAAAGCCCGCATACTGCGGAATTTCCAGAAGCTCCATGTCGCTCCGCTCATCCAGCAGATACGCGATAACCTGCTCATTTTCTTCCGGAGAAAACGTACAGGTAGAATACAGAAGCTGCCCGCCCGGCGCAAGCATCTGCGCAGCACGGGTGATAATTTCTTTTTGCTGTTTTGCACACGCAAAAGGCTTTCCGGCATCCCACGCTTTTGCGGCCGCCGGATCTTTGCGGAACATGCCCTCGCCGGAACAGGGCGCATCCACCAGAATTTTATCAAAAAACTCCTGGAACTGCTCCGCCAGCTTTGCCGGAACCTCGTTTGTCACAAACGCATTGGAAATACCAAATACTTCGATATTTTTTAAAAGGGCTTTTGCGCGGGACGCACTGATGTCGTTCGCCACCAGAAGCCCCTGTCCGCAAAGCCGGGTTCCAAGCTCCGTTGCCTTTCCGCCCGGAGCTGCGCAAAGATCGAGTACCCTGTCGCCCGGGCAGACCGGGAGAACAGATGCCGGCGTCATGGCGCTCGGCTCCTGCAGATAATATAACCCTGCATAATAAAACGGATGCCGGGCAGGTGCATCCTGCTCTTCATAAAAATAACCGTTCTCCACCCAGGGTATCTTTTTCAGATGAAACGGCGCAAGCCGCTCAAACTCTGCCGTAGATATCTTCCCCGTATTCACGCGCAGCCCGAACTGGCGCGGCTGTTCATATGAAGCAAGAAATGCATCATATTCCTCACCAAGCAGCTGCTTCATTTTAGCCAGAAATTCCTGCGGAAGCTTTCCCATCACACTCTCCTCATATCACATTTACTCTACGCTCTTGAGGCTCTCCACCATATCGATCTTCTTGAGTTTAAAATGCATTATAAAATTCACAAACGCCGAGAACGCTGCTGTGTACGCCGCCGAGGTCAAAAAGCTCGGCAGGTTAATGTTCCGCCCGAACATACAGTAATCCACTTCCACCGTAACGATAGTAAAACGATGCAGTATCATTCCCAGCACAACACCGACAAAAATACCGATGATCGTAAGAAGGATATTTTCACGGTACACGTAAGCATCAACCTCGCCGTCATAGAAGCCAAGCACCTTAATAGTAGCAAGTTCGCGCTTTCGCTCGTTAATATTAATATTGTTCAAATTATACAGCACCACAAACGCAAGCAGCCCGGCCGACACAATCAGCACGATAATTACCGCATCAAGAGCCGACAGCATATTGCTGAGCTGGCTCATCAGCGACTGCGTATAACTGATACTCAGCGCTGCCTTGTATGTCATAAAGTCCTCGCCGATCTTCATGACTGTCCCGATGTCATTCTCCGCAGCGCGATAAAGAATCTGGTCATACTGCGGCTCTTCCCCATAGTACTGTTCATACAATGCCGGTGTAAGATAAAGGTAATGATGCAGATAATTCTCCGTGATCGCCACTACCGGAATCTCTACCGTCCCATAATCCTCATTCTCAATGGCAATAGTATCCCCCGGCTTCAGATCCAGCTCCTTCGCAATCTTCTCCGTAATAATCGCGCCCTCATCCGTCAGCTCATACACTTCGCCGGAAGTACGGTCACGGAAGTTCACAAACCGGCTGAAGCTCTCTACATTTTCCGGGACCATCAGATACAGATCCCAGCGCTTTTTGCCAATCTGCACTGTGTCCTTGCGCATCATTGCCTTCGTGTAATTCTCTACCCGCGTATCCTGCGCTATTGCCGTCTCCAGAGCCTCCTGCTCCTTCTGCGGTTCATCCGTATCAAGAATCACCATGCCGTCATAAATCTGAAGTTGCCCAAACTGCAGATTCGCAACATCCATAATAGAGTCGCGCAGACCATAGCCCACAATCATCAGCGCCATACAGCCTCCGATGCCGAAGATCGTCATAAAGAACCGCTTCTTATAGCGAAAGAGGTTGCGCACGGTAGACTTCCAGGTAAAGCTTAAATGCTTCCACAAAAACGGAATCCGCTCAAGCAGCACACGTTTTCCTTCCTTCGGTGCCGGCGGGCGCATCAGTACCGCCGGTGCATCCGCGAGTGTCCGGTAGCAGGACGCAAAAGTAGCAAACATCGTTGAAAACAACGCTGCCCCCGTCGCAATCAGCGCATATTTCATATTATATGGAAGCACCACATTCGGCATATGATGATACATGATCTTATATGCCGTGACTATGACAAACGGCAGGAATTTTTCGCCGAGCAATACCCCCAGCACGCTGCCTGCAAGCGTTGCGATCAGCGCGTAGCCAAGATATTTTGACGCAATTGCCATTTTCCCGTAGCCGAGTGCTTTCAGGGTACCGATCTGCGTACGCTCCTCCTCTACCATGCGCGTCATGGTCGTCAGACTGATGAGCGCCGCCACCAGGAAAAACAGCACCGGAAATACCTGTCCGATATTGCGCATACGGTCTGCATTTTCTCCATAACCGATGTTATCCGGCAGGTCGCTGCGGTCGCTGACTGTCCATTCCGGCATGTCAATGTCGGCAATATCCGCTTCAGCATCGGCAATTTTCTGCTCACCATCAGCAATCTCTTCCTCAAATTCCTTCTTGCCGTCCTCATATTCCTTTTTGCCGTCCGCAAGCTCCCGCTCGGCATCGGCAACCTCTTTTTCCGCATCCGCAATCTCTTTTTTGCCGTCTTCTAACTCCTGCTTTGCATCCGCAAGCTCTTTTTCCGCGTCCGCAATCTGCTGTTTTCCGTCGGCAAGCTGCCTTTCACCGTCATCAAGCTGCGCCTGTGAATTAATCAGTGTCTGTTCATTTGCTGCGATCGTCTGCTTTGCGCCGGCAATCTGTTCTTTGCCGCTCTCCAGCCGGCTGCGCGCATTTTTCAGCTTTTTCTCATTTGCCGCAATCTCCTTTTCGCCGGATTCCAGTTCCTCCTTCGCCGCATTTAACTGCGGAAGTGTCTCATCAAGCTGCTGCTTTACTGTATCAAGCTGCGTGCGGCTTTGGGCAAGCTGCTGCTCTCCTGCCGCGAGTTCACTCTCTGCCTGTGCAATCCCACTGTCAATCTGTATAATTCCAGCCTTCACCTGCTCCAGATTGCCGTTCTGCGTGGTAATTTCCGTCTCCAGCGCTGCTATGCCATCGTTTATCTGCGCCAGTCCTGCATCTGCCTGTGCGATCCCATCCGCCAGGGGCTCTGCCTGCGCCTGGCATCCGGCAAGCCCTTCCTGCACAGCCGCCAGCTCCGCCGGTATCTCGTTTAAGCGGTTCTGTACTTCGTCCAGGCTGTTCTGCACCTGTGAAAGCTCCGCCTCCAGCGACGCAATTTTATCTGTATCCGGAGTTTCCTTCGCTTTTTCTTCCTCAATCTGTGCATTCAGAGACTCTCTTCTGCTTGTGAGCGATGCGGCATTATCCTGCAGTTCACTCTGTTCTGCCTGCAGTCCCGACTGCGACTGCTGCAAGGATGCAATCTGCCCGTTCAGCCCGTCAAGCTGCGCCTGCAGGCTGTCCCGCTGTGTCTGTGTCTGCGACTGCTGTACCTGCAGCTGGGCAAGCTGTGTATCCATCTGCGACAGTGCTGCTTCCAGAGCAGTCTGGTTTCCGGCAAGCTCTGCCCGCTGCGCTTCTAGCTGCTGCTTCTGCCCGGGCCACGCAGTCTCCTGCGCCTGCAATTCGGAAAGCCCCTGCGCATACTGCTGTTCGCCTGCTTCATACTGCTGTTTTCCCTCCTCATACTGTGCAAGCCCGGCTTCATATTCCGCTCTGCCCGAAGCGAGCCGCGTCTTTGCGTCCGCAAGCTCCTTCTCACCGGACGTAATCTCCTTCATGGCTGATTTATACTGCTTATTAAACGAAGCTTCCTGGGATGCCAGCTCATTTTTTCCGCTTTCAAGCTGTGCCCAGCCATCCGCAAGCTGCGCCTTCGCATCTGCGAGCTCCTGCTCCTTATCCTCCAGTGTTGCTTTACTGTCTGCAAGCTCCTTCTCGCCGTCTTCTATCTCTTTTTCGCCGTCCGCCAGCTCCTGCTTTGCATCCTCCAGGTCTTTTTTGCCATCCGCAAGCTTCTTTTCGCCGTCGGCTATCTCACTTTCCGCTTCGGCAAGCTTACTCTCGCCCTCTTTTCTTCCATCCTCCAGCTCCTGCTTCGCATCCGCAAGCGCTTCCTCTGCCTCCTCCATTACTTCCTGGTAACGGATCTCACACCGTGCGCCCTCAATTTCCTCCACACGATCCATCACCTTCTCAATCAGCGTATCATAAGCATCGGTATAAGCTGTTAAATCGCGCGCGCCGCCAGCCTCTATATAAGCCTGTGTGTAAACCTCATAATCAAAATCCTCCGGCAAAATGTAACATGCACCGGAAAGCTCTCCGGTGCCCAGCGTCGTATTGCCGCGGCTGAAGGATATATAAAGCGGACTGCTGCCTGCGCCCACAATGGTAAACGTATCCCGTTTCAGCGGCAGTTCGTCATCTTCATCTGTCAGATAAAATGTGATAGTATCTCCAATTTCATATTCGGATGCATCCAGAAACTCCGCATCCACAAAGCATTCCCCGGATGCTTCCGGGAGCCGCCCCTTAGTCGCTGTAAGCTGGTTTAAAGTCGGCGTGACAGATTCCAGACGCAATACCTTCTGCGTCTCCCCGCCGCAGAGCACATCCACCAGATACCCCGGCTCCACCGCGGCGACGCCGTCAATCTGCAACAGCGCTTCTATATCATCCTCTGTCAGCCCAAGCGTCCCGATCACCTTTAAATCCATCAGCTTGTGTTCATCAAAATATTCGTCACCGGAATACCGCATGTCGGGTGCTGCCGACTGGATCCCCGAATAAAATGCCACACCAAGTGCCACAATAAGCAAAATAGAAAGGAAACGGTTGAGGCTTTTGCGGATTTCCATATAAAAATCTTTTCTAAGTGCCCTCTTCTTCATAAAATCATCCCTGTTTTTCTGCTGTTTTTATCCTACCACTCAATATCCGCCACAGACACCGGCGTCTCGTTCATCCTCATCTGTGCAACTTTTCCGTTTTTAATATGAATCACGCGGTCCGCCATCGGCGCGATCGCTGAGTTGTGCGTAATGACAATCACTGTCATGCCCTTTTCCCGGCACATATCCTGCAGCAATTTCAGGATCGCCTTTCCGGTCTGGTAATCCAGCGCGCCGGTAGGCTCGTCGCAGAGCAGAAGCTTTGGATTCTTCGCCAGTGCGCGTGCAATTGACACACGCTGCTGCTCACCGCCGGAAAGCTGCGCAGGAAAGTTTTTCAGACGGTTTCCAAGCCCGACCTCTTCAAGCACATCCTGCGCCTTCAGAGGATTCCTGCAGATCTGCAATGCCAGCTCCACATTTTCCAGCGCGGTAAGGTTCGGAATCAGATTATAAAACTGGAACACAAAGCCGATATCATCTCGCCGGTATCCTGTCAGCTTGCGGGATGAGTATTTTGCAATGTCCTCACCATCCACCAGCACCTGCCCCTTCGTCGCTGTATCCATTCCGCCAAGAATATTCAAAACAGTGGTTTTTCCGGCACCGCTCGGACCGACGATGACAACAAATTCTCCTTTGGAAATGGAAAACTCTATGCCGTCCACCGCGCGGATCTCCACCTCGCCCATCTTGTAGACCTTCGATACATTTTTCAGCTGTACAAAATTCTCCATATCCCGGTTCCTTTCTGCCATCTGCTTCATCCGTCATATTCCCACTGCTTGCCGTCCGGAAATACAGTGGGAATATCTGAAAATATCTTATCATACTTTACGTGGGATTTCTCTAAAAAATTAATGAAATTTAATGATGCCCGCCTTTCTAGTGTTCTTTTTTCATCCATTTTTGCAGAATTTTACTGATTTTTTCCGCCTGCGGTGCATCTGCTTCCATGAATGGGAAAGAAGAATATGGTTCTATCTCTTCTCCTCTTTGTATCATGGCTGTTTTGATATACGGAACAAACGGAACTCCCACCTGATATATTTCCATAAGTCCGTTAATTGTTTTCTGAATATCCTGAACCTTTTTCAAATCCTCTTCTTCAAACGCTTTTACCCATGCGTGGCAAAGCTCCGGAGCAAAATTAGAAAGTCCCGCAATACAGCCGTCCCCTCCGGATAATACATTATGGGCAAAATTATCATCAAAGCCCGCATATATCTCAAAATCCGGGAACTTTGGCTTAATTGCCTTAATCAGTGCTATACTGTGCGCCATTCCTGCCTGTGTATCTTTATACCCAATAATATTGGGATGTTTTCTGAGCAGATTCAACGTTGTCTGCACAGAAATCGTGTATCCGGTTCTGTCGGGAAAGTTGTACAGATAGAGACTCACTTCCGGCAGCTGCCGCGCAATAGTATCGTAATAATGCTCTGCGCCCTCCTCACTGAGCGGAAAGTAATACGGCGGCAAAATGATGCACGCATCCGCACCCGCCGAATGTGCATAGCGGGACAGCTCCAGAATCTCTTCCATTATCATGCTTGTCGTACCAACCAGAAGTTTTACTCTGTGATCAATATGCCTGGCTGCAAACTTAATGAGCCTTTTCCTTTCTTCCATCGGAACTGCAAAAAACTCTCCGATGCTTCCAAAAATCAGAATGCCATCTACCCCGCCTTCTATCAGACGGTCAAAGTGGTTTCCCATTGCTTCCGTGTCAATGGTTCCATCTTCTTTAAAAAGCGTAACTGACGGTGTAATATACCTGCTCTTCATCGTCTTATCCCCTCCTTTTTAGTACCCTGCGCCTTTCATCGCAGAAACAGCATTTTCCGTATAGCGTTTCAGCACGCCCTTATATTCTTTCTTTAAAACCGGCTCCGCCGCTTTTCGCCGCTGCAGTCCCTCTTCAACTTCCTCATCATTCATAAGAACCCCGTCCAGACCGGCAATTCGTATCGTCTTTTGGTAAACATCATACTCCAGAATATCCCCGGTCCTGATAAATGCAATCGGTCCGCCGACTGCGGCTTCCGGTGAAACATGTCCGATTGCTGCGCCCCGTGTGGCTCCTGAGAATCTTCCGTCTGTAATCAGGGATACTTTGCCGTTCAGCTTTTTATCACATACGATCGCCTCTGTAGTCATCAGCATCTCCGGCATACCGCTTCCCCGCGGTCCTTCATAGCGGATAACCACGATCTCTCCGGGATTGATCAGCCCCTTTACCACTGCGTCATGTGCGTCTTCCTCACAGTTGAAAACAATCGCCTTTCCCCTGTGCCGTCGCATGCTTTCCTCACATGCAGAATATTTCACCACTGCTCCTTCCGGCGCCAGGTTTCCTTTCAGAACGGCAACCGATCCCGTCTCCTTCGCTGATCCTGCCGGAATAATTACATCGTCACGCTCCAGTCCGTAATTATGAAGATACCCGATATTCCTCTCCAAAAAACCGCTTTTTTCAAATTCCTCCAGATTTTCTCCCAATGTTTTCCCGGTCACTGTCATAACATTTAATTCCAGGTAGTCCTTCAGCATTATCTGGATCATCGGAATGCCGCCTGCAAACCAAAACGATTCCGTCAAGTGTTTTCCGCTCGGATTTATATTTCCAAGATGCGGAATTATAGCATTTATCTCATTAAATAGTTCCGGTTCCAGATCAATATTCAGCTCTCTGGCTATTGCCGGCAGATGTATGAAAGCATTTGTAGAGCCTCCTATTGCACTGTGTACAATGATTGCATTGCGGAATGCATCCCTGGTCATTATCATCGACGGCGTTATCTTTTGCTTTGCAAGCCTGACGATCTGCTGTCCCGCCAGTCTGGCATAAGCAGTCAGGTCTCTCATTGTTGCCGGCACAAGCGCGCTTCCCGGCAGCGCCATTCCGAGCGCCTCCGCCATACACTGCATCGTACTCGCCGTTCCGAGAAATGTGCAGGCGCCCACCGACGGACAGCCTGTAAGCTTGTAATTGCGGATTTCCTCCGGTGTGATCGCATCCTTTCTCTTCTGACGCAGCGAAATATCTCCCGCAGCCAGCGACGTAGTCTGATCCGGTCCCGGTCTCATACTGCCGCCCGGAATAAATATCGTCGGTATATTGACCCTCGCCGCCGCCTTTAAATGTGCAGGGATCGATTTATCGCAGGATGACGTCAGAACCATTCCGTCCCAGGGCACAAAACCGGCATGGATTTCCACCATATCGCAGATAGCCTCTCTTGAAACCAGCACCATATTCATTCCATCGTGCCCCTGCGCACAGCCGTCGCAAATATCCGTAATATGAAATCCTGCCGGATGCGCCCCCTCCTCGTACACGCCGTACGTGGTCTGCTGGCTGATCTGATTTAAATGAACGCTCCCCGGATGGCTGTCTCCATAGACATCCTCTATCAAAATCTGCAGCTTTTCTACATCTTCTTCGACCCATCCGCTGCCCATCTGAAGAGCATCAAACTGTGCCCATAAATTTCTCTCGCGTCTGCCTTTTATCTCCATCTTCTTTTTCCTCCTGCTAATCGTAGATTCTGCGCTTTTTCTCATCCTCTGTCATCGTCATTCTGTAAAAATATGTGTTTACGATATCGCGCCAGTTTTTGCTGTTTGTATACTGCCTGTCAAACCGCTCCCTTACTCTTGCGTAAACCTCTTCCGGAAGTTCTCCCTTCAAAGCTTCCCACAGACAGATCATTTTCTCTACATCCTCTGCTCCTTCAAAATGAAGGTCGTAGATATTCTGAAGAAGTGTTTTTCCATTTTTCATTTTATAATCATATCTTATACGATGGAAAAACAGCAGCAGATTTTCCGGGCAGGTTTCTATTTCCCGGTACATTGCGGCATTTGGCTCGTTGTACTGGGAGGTATATCCGGTCCCCTCCGGTCCGCGTTCTATACCAATGGCAACATGGTTTGCTTTGTGATAAGTTCCCCACGCATCATATTCATACCCCTCAATACTGGGACCATAATGCGTATGCGGCGTTACCATCCATCCGATTCCATATGGAGTGGTATACTTTTCATATGCAGGCCACGACATTCTTAAAATTTCGGTTACACTATCGGTTATCTTTTTTTCACAGCCAAACGTGCACTCACACCACTCCCGTGCAATTGCGTCTGCCGAGAGTGTGCTGTCCCATGCGAGCCTTCCATATCCATAAAGGTTTGCAGCGGCTAAATCATTGCCCGTCCAGTTTGCGTCATTCCCGGTATTTGCAACAGCAGCAATTCCGCATTCTGTATTTCCAAATGTCCTTCCGCTTACAATATCTGCAACCGTATCCCTTCCTTCACAGCAGCAGGTATGGAAGGATAAAATTTCTTTCCACATCGGCACCAGATAACAGACATCTATTTGCTGACCGGTATATTCCTGTGCGATCTGTACCTCCAGCATTTGATTCGTATGTAAAAGTCCTCCAAACAGAGGTGAAACCGGCTCTCTCACCTGAAAATCCATCGGTCCGTTTTTAATCTGCAAAATAACATTTTCGCGGAATTGCCCGTCTATCGGCATAAAGCTTTCATAGGCGGCCTTGGCACGATCCACGGAGCCGTCACGCCAGTCCTGTTTGCAGTTATATACAAAGCATCTCCAGATAATCTTCCCGTTCCACGGCGCAATAGCATCCGCCAGCATATTGGCGCCATCAGCATGATTTCTTCCGTAATAGAACGGTCCCGGTCTGCCTTCTGAATCCGCTTTCAGCAAAAATCCTCCAAACTCCGGAATAACGCTGTAAATATGTGCCACGCATTCCTTCCACCACTTTTTTACCGTCTCATCGAGCGGATCGGCAGTTTCCAGACCGCCAACCGTAATCGGCGCCGCAAAATCAACGCATAAAAAGAGCTTTATTGCATATTTCGCAAACAAATCAGCATATTTTTTTATATCGCCGAGATATTCATCTGTTATAAAAAAAGCAGCCTTTCCTCTCACATTAACATTATTAATCACCACCTGGTTAATTCCTATAGAAGAAACCAGCCTTGCATAATCTTCCAGCCGCTCCGTAAAAAGTATGTTATCATTTTCGAAGAAAAAGGATCGTCCGGAATACCCTCTTTCAATACTGCCATCAATGTTATCCCAATGGTTCAGCATACGATATTTAAACTCAGGTGTCTGTTTTGTATAAATATTTTCCGGATTCTCTCCTCTCATAATTCTCCGGATAAGTTCGAACACCCCATAAAGAATTCCGTTTTCTGTATGCGCCCCGATGCAAATTGTGTCCCCTTCTCCAAAAATGCAGAATCCGTCCTGCCCGAAGTTATTATCATCGCTCAGGCGAAGTACAATTCCTCTGCCTTCTTTCTCCTCATGTTCATTTACCCGGCAATCCATTCCAAAAACTTCTTTGGCAAACCGCTGCAGTTCTTTTACCGCGCTTCCTGTCACTGCTGTCATTTCCGGACAGAATACATGGGAAAAATACTCTTTTCCGGGGCATTGTCCCTTTTTTTCTGCCAGTGCATAGTTCAGCCACATCTGATTCCATCTCATCTTTCTTTCCTCCTGTTACTTTTTCTTAAATGTCGTCTGACGCACAATTAATTTTGTTGGTATCCGTGTAATTTCCGGATATACCATCTGATCTTTCTTTTCAATCATGTCAACCAATATTTTAGCTGCCTGAGCACCAATATCATCCCGGTTTTGTCTTACCGTCGTTATTCCCGGAGATGCATAAGATGCTATCGGAAGATCATCGTTTCCGACAATCGACATATCCTCCGGTATTTTAAAACCTTTCTCAGTCAGAATTTCCATAGCCGCACAGGCATAATCATCGTATGCCGCATATATTGCCGTCGGAAATTCATCCCGGCACTGCTGCAGAAGTAAATTAACCGCTTTCATTCCGGCAGTTTTATTATACTTTTCCGCCTCCACGCAAAACTGTGGTCTATATTCCAGGTTATTTTCTTTTAAAAATTCTCTGTACGCCTGCAGCCTCTCTCTTCCCGCAATCGTATCCTGCGGAGCGGCAATTGTGGCTATCTTTTTATGACCAAGCATATATAAATGCTCCATCGCCTGTTTCCCTGCCATTTTATTGTCTGAAATAATGGTTGGTACTCCCGGATATACCGTCTCTACAGAAACTTTAGGAATTTCTACGTCAAGAATATCCTTAATCTGATCTGTGAAATTAGCGCTCACCGCAAGCAGTACCCCATCTACGTTCCGGAACCTGCAGTGCTCTGCGAATGACAGCCTTTTTTCCCCTAAGAAACTATTCAGGAATATAATATCATAGCCCAGCTTACCCGCAGTCTGTTTAAAGCCCTGCAGAATATTGCTGTAATGCGGATGGACGATCCCCGCCCCCTGCTCCTCTTCAAAAACAATCGCTATCATCCATGATTTCTTTGTAGCCAGCGTGCGGGCAGTGCTGTTTGGCATAAAGCCCATCTCTTCAATCTTTGCCTTAATAATTTTTCTTGTCTTTTCATTTACCCCGCTGTAGTTGTTAATTACTTTCGAAACCGTTGCAATGGAAAAGCCCGTTTCTCTTGAAATATCATATATTGTTTCCATTGCCTTCCCTCCCGCGCAAGACGGAAAGCGCTTTTTATTTTTATCGAAAGCGCTTTCCATATGTTTCTATTATATAAATATTATTCTCTGCCGTCAATCCCATATCCCCCCAAAGATAGCGTAAATTTACTGTCGGA